>DATAOV010000115.1:0-32210 GCA_036265535.1 Gaiellaceae bacterium
TGGACGACGTCGTGATCCCGGTCGTCGGCGAGTGCGACGACAGCCACCTCAGCGACGCCCGCACGGTTCAGGTCGAGGCCGAGGACGCGGCCCGCGCGGTCGAGGCCGCCTCGGGGTGGCCCATCGACGAGGGGGCCGTCGGCGCGGGCACCGGGATGACCTGCCTGGGCTGGAAGGGCGGCATCGGCACGGCGAGCCGGTCGGCCGCCGGCTACTCGCTCGGGTCACTCGTCCTGGCGAACTTCGGCTCGGCCCGCGAGCTGCGGGTTGCCGGAGTCCCGGTCGGCCGGCAGCTGGCCGAGGAGACCGGGCCCGCGAGACGGGCGGGCAGCTGCATCGTCGTCGTCGCGACCGATGCCCCGCTGCCGTCCGCGGGGCTCGAGCGCGTCGCGCGCCGCGCGGGCCTGGGTCTCGCCCGGATGGGCTCGGTGGCGCACCACGGCAGCGGCGAGATCTTCGTGGCCGTCTCCACCACGCCCGACGCGGCAAGCCTCGAGAGCACAGCGCTCGACGAGTTGTTCGCCGCGGCCGTCGAGTCGACGGAGGAAGCGGTGCTGAACGCGCTCTGGGCGGCCCCGGACGTCACCGGCCGCGGCGGCCGAGTCGTGCGCGGCCTCCCGCACGACGAGGTGCTCGAGCTCCTCCGCGAGCGCCGCGCGCTCGACTAGGACGACATGGCGGCGACCGCCGCTTGCCCGTAGCTGATCCCGCCGTCGTTCGGCGGGACCCGGCGATGGCTGAGGACGTCGAAGCCGAGCTCCCGCAGCCGGCGTTCGAGCGAGGCGAGCAGGCGCAGGTTCTGAAAGGTCCCACCGGAGAGCACGACCGTCCTCGGCTCGCCCAGCTCCGCGCAAGCGGCGGCCGTGGCCCGTGCGACCCCCTCGTGAAAGGCGGCCGCGATCTCGGCCCGCGGACGGCCCGCCTCGAGATCGGCGTGGATCAGGTGGACGAGACCCCGCACGTCGTCGAGGCGCCACTCGTACGCCTCCGCAGCCGTCTCTCCGGCCAGCTGCTCGAGCTCGATCGCCGCCTGACCCTCGTAGGTGACCTCCGTGGCGACACCGAGCAGCGCTGCGACCGCGTCGAAGAGGCGGCCCATCCCCGAGGAGAGTGGCGCGTTCACCGCCAGACTGGCCCGCACAGCGCGCCAGCGCTCGAACGGGACGGGCAAGTCCGCGCGCTCGAGGTGCACCGCCGCGAGGCGCCACGGCTCCCGGATCGCCGCCTCTCCGCCAGGCAGCGGCGTCGGCTCGAGGTGCGCGAGGCGGTCGAAGGTGGAGAGATCGAAGCGGAGGATCTCGCCGCCCCAGAGCGTTCCGTCCGTGCCGTAGCCCGTGCCGTCGTAGACCACGGCCAGGGCCGGCTCGGTCACGCCGTGTTCCGCTAGACACGCGGCGGCGTGGGCGTGGTGGTGCTGCACTCCGACGAGCTCCGTGTCCTGCTCGAGAGCCCACTTTGTCGCCAGGTATTCCGGGTGCAGGTCGTGGGCGATCACCTCGGGCTCGACGCCGAGCATCCGGAGGTAGAGGCCGAGATCGGTGGCGAAGGCCCGGTAAGCGAGCTCGGTGTCGAGGTCGCCGAGGTGCGGTGAGACGAAGGCCTCCGCGCCGCGCGCAACGCAGAAGGTGCTCTTCAGCTCGCCGCCCGCTGCGACGAGCGGCCGTCTCGCTGCCACCGGGAGCTCGATCGCACCCGGAACGGAGCCGCGGGAGCGGCGCACCGCGAACCCCGCGCGAACGACCGAGTCCTCGCAGCGGCGGTGGATCGGGCGGTCGTGGGCGAGGAATGCGTCGGCGATCCCCGCCAGCCGCTGCCGCGCCTCCTCGTCCTCGTAGGCGATCGGCTCGTCCGAGCGGTTGCCGCTCGTCATCACGAGCGCACCGCCGAAGTCGTGTATGAGCAGATGGTGGAGCGGCGTGTAGGGCAGCAGGACGCCAACCCAGGCTGTCCCGGGTGCGACGGATGGAGCCAGCGGCGCCCCCACGCGCCGGCGGAGGAGCACGATCGGCCGCTCTCGCGAGCACAGGAGCTCTGCTTCGGTTCGGTTGAGGAGCGCTAGCTGGTCCGGCGACGTGGTCATGACCGCGAACGGCTTGTCCTCACGGTGCTTGCGCAGCCGTAGGCGCGAGACCGCCTCCTCACTCGCTGCGTCGCATGCGAGGTGGTAGCCGCCGAGGCCTTTGACCGCGAGCACCGCGCCGTCGCGCAAGAGCCGCGCGGCCTCCTCGAGCGGGAGCGAGAGCCGTGGGCCGCAGGACGGACACGCGATTGGCTCGGCATGGAAGCGGCGGTCCTCCGGATCCTCGTACTCGCGCCGGCAGTCTTCGCAGAGGGGGAAGCCGGCCATGGTGGTGTTCGGCCGGTCGTACGGGACCTCGCACACGATCGTGAATCGCGGGCCACATTGCGTGCAGTTCACGAACGGGTAGCGATAGCGGCGGTCGGCCGGGTCGAAGAGCTCCCGCAGGCAGTCGTCGCAGGTGGCGACGTCAGCGGGGATCAGGGCGGACCTCCCCGTAACCGCGCTCTCGGCAATCGTGAACTCGCCCTCGCCCCGTGCCGGAACGGGCTCCGACGACACGGATGCGACACGGGCGAGAGGCGGCGCCTCGTCGGCCAGCGCGGCTGCGAACTCCTCGAGCCGCCCGCGCTCCCCCTCCGCCTCGATCACCACGCCCTCCCCGTCGTTCAGCACGAAGCCGACCAGACCCCGGCGCCGCGCGAGGCCGTAGACGAACGGCCGGAAGCCGACGCCCTGGACGACCCCGGTGACCCGGAAGCGCCGCCTCTCTTGCGTGGTGACCACGGTCTCCATTCTTGCGCTCGGCCCTCCGCGACGTCATCATCGCCGCTCCGCTCGCCTCCGGGAGGAACGGATTCGTGTTCGGGCTCGACCAGCTGATCGCTGGCCTGGGCGACGGCTCGTCGCCGGCGCTCGTGGCGGCGGTCGCGGTGCTCCTCGGCCTTCGCCACGCGACCGATCCGGACCACCTTGTCGCCGTCTCGACGCTCGTCGCGACCGAGGGCGACCGGCCGACCAGGCGCGCGACGCGGCTCGGAGCCGCCTGGGGGGCCGGCCACGCCTGCACGTTGATCCTCCTCGGGCTGCCGTTCGTCTTCTTCGGGGTCTACCTGCCGGAACTGCTCCAGGGAACCGCGGAGATCCTGGTCGGCGTCGTGATCGTCCTCGTCGCCCTGCGCCTGCTGCGCCGTTGGCGGGCGGGCGCCTTCCATGCCCACGAGCACGAGCACGACGGCGTGAGGCACCGGCACCTGCATCGACACGATCGCGAGGCGGGCCACGAGCACGAGCACGCCGGGCGGCTCGGCCGCTCGCCCGCGCAGGCGTTCGGGGTCGGTCTCGTGCACGGGATCGGTGGCTCGGCCGGGATCGGCCTCCTGCTGCTGGCCTCGATCGGCGACCGGGGCACGGCCCTCTGGGCGCTCCTCCTCTTCGCGGCCGCGGCGATGTGCTCGATGGCGCTCTTCTCGGCGAGCTTCGGGTACGCGCTCGGCCGCCCCGCGGTCCGGCACCGATTCGAGAGCCTCGCGCCGACGCTCGGGCTGCTCAGCCTCGGCGTCGGCGCCTGGTACGCGGCGGCGGCGGTCGCAGCACTCGCCGGGAGTTTGTGACAGCGACGGCACATTCTTGACTTGAAAGGGATGAGGCGGAACACTCGCCTTCGCTTCGTCCTCGACGGACAGGGAGGTCCGTGAAGCAGTTGGGCTTCGCCAGATGCCCGACCTCGATCGTGAGACCGCTCCGGGGAGCGCGGCCTAAGGAGCACGCCTGATGTGCCTGGCGATCCCGGGCCAGGTGGTCGAGCTCGTCGACGAGGAGCGGCGGCTCGCCAAGGTCGACGTCGCCGGCGTCAGGCGCAACGTGAACGTCGGCCTGCTCGACGACGACGGCGGGGCCGAGCCGGGCGACTGGGTCCTGATCCACGTCGGTTTCGCGATGTCCAAGGTGGACGAGGAGGAGGCGCAGGCGACCCTCCAACTCCTCCAGAAGATGGGCGAGGCCTACGACCAGGAGCTCGAGGATCTGAAGACGAGCGTGATCCGGTGACCGACGCCTGCGATTCCGACCACTGCGTCACCTGCTCCGACGAAGGCGTGGAGATGCGCGTTCTCCGCGCGGGACAGAATGGTCTGGCCCTTTGCGTCGACGATGGCGGCTCCCGGGCCGAGGTGATGACGGAGCTCGTCGGCCGGGTCAACCCGGGCGATGGGGTGCTCGTGCACGCGGGCGTGGCGATCGCGAGGGTGGCATGAGGTACGTGGACGAGTTCCGGGACCCCGAGCTGGGGCGCGTGCTGGCGCAGGAGATCCTCACGACCGTCGAGCCCGGCCATCACTACAAGGTGATGGAGGTCTGCGGCGGCCACACGCACACGATCTACAAGTACGGCGTCGACGATCTCCTGCCGGAGAACGTCGAGCTCGTGCATGGCCCCGGGTGCCCGGTCTGCGTGATCCCGATGGGCCGGGTCGACGACGGGATCGCGGTGGCGAAGTCGCCCGAGGTGATCTTCACCTGCTTCGGCGACATGATGCGGGTGCCAGGCGGTGAGGGCACGTTGCTCGACGCGAAGGCCGAGGGCGCGGACGTCCGGATGGTCTACTCGCCGCTCGACGGCCTGCGGATCGCGCAGGAGAACCCGGAGCGCGAGGTCGTGTTCTTCGCCGTCGGCTTCGAGACGACGGCGCCCTCGACCGCGCTGACGCTGATGCGCGCGAAGGCGGAGGGCATAGAGAACTTCTTCTGCTTCTGCAACCACGTCACGATCGTGCCGCCGCTGCGGGCGCTGCTCGAGTCTCCCGACCTGCGACTGGACGGGTTCATCGGGCCGGGCCACGTCTCCACCGTCGTGGGCGCCCGCCCGTTCGAGTTCCTCCCCGCCGACTACGGCAAGCCGGTGGTGATCTCGGGCTTCGAGCCGCTCGACCTTCTCCAGTCGGTGCACATGGTGCTGCGGCAGCTCGCCGAAGGGCGCTGCGAGGTCGAGAACCAGTACAAGCGCGTCGTCCCCTACGACGGGAACCCGATGGCGCTGAAGGTGCTGGCGGAAGTGTTCGAGCTGCGCCCGCACTTCGAGTGGCGCGGGCTCGGGTTCATCTCCCACAGCGGGCTGAAGCTGGCCCCGGCTTACGCGGACTTCGATGCCGAGCTGCGCTACGACGTTCCGGGCGTGCGTGTCGCCGACCCGAAGGCCTGCCAGTGCGGCGAGGTGCTGAAGGGCGTGATCAAGCCGTGGGAGTGCAAGGTCTTCGGCACCGCCTGCACCCCCGAGCGCCCGATCGGGACCTGCATGGTCTCCTCCGAGGGCGCGTGCGCGGCCTACTACAACTTCGGGCGCTTCGCGCGCGAGCGGGAAGTCGTGTGATGGCGGTGGAGGACCGCACCGAGCAGCACGCTCTCGACCTGATCGAGCGGGTGCGCTCGAAGCCCCTCCGGTTCCGTGACGACCAGATCACCATGGCGCACGGCGCGGGCGGCAAGGCGAGCCAGACCCTGATCGAGGGGCTGCTCGCGCCGGCGTTCGGCGTCCGTGAGCTGGACGACGCCGCCGCCGTGGGCGAGCTCGCGATCACGACCGACAGCTACGTGGTCAAGCCGATCCGCTTCCCGGGCGGCTCGATCGGCGAGCTGGCCGTCAACGGCACCGTCAACGACCTTGCCGTCTCCGGCGCCAGGCCGCTGGCCCTCACGGTCTCGCTCGTGCTGGAAGAGGGTCTCGGCGCCGACGAGCTCCGTCACGAGGTGGACGCGATCGCCGCGGCCGCCCAGGCCGCCCGCATCGAGGTCGTCGGCGGCGACACGAAGGTCGTCGAGCGCGGCCACTGCGACGCGATGTACGTCTGCACGACCGGGATCGGCCGCCTCGACGAGCGGGCGCGGCTCTCGCCCGACTCGCTGCGGCCCGGAGACCGGATCCTCGTCTCCGGCTCGATCGGCGACCACGGCACGGCAATCATGCTCGCCCGCGGTGAGTTCGAGCTCGACGCGGAGATCGAGTCGGACACGCGCTCGCTATGGCCGGCGGTGGACGCGCTCCTCGAGACGTCGGGAGACTCGCTGCACTGTCTGCGGGACGCCACACGCGGTGGCGTGGCGACGGTGCTGAACGAGCTCGCGCGGGCGTCCGGCGTGGCCGTCGTCGTCGACGAGGCTCGCGTCCCCGTTCACCCCGCGGTCGCGGGCGCCTGCGAGATCCTCGGCCTAGATCCCATGTACGTGGCCAACGAGGGCAAGCTCGTGGCCTTCGTCGCCCCGGAGGCCGCGGGCGAGGCGCTGGCGGCCTTGCGCTCTGCTCCCGGATGCGAGCAGGCGGCGGAGATCGGCGAGGTGAAGACCGATCCGCCGGGGATGGTGCTGGTCGAGACGGCCTTCGGCGGCAAGCGCGTGATGGACCTGCTCGTCGGCGACCCGTTGCCGAGGATCTGCTGATGGCCGCCGCTTGGGCTACGGAGGGCATAGCCGGCTCCGCAGCGGTTGGCACCACGCGACCACCCTCAAGGAGGGGGTTCGTGGGGGAACCAGGGGTTCCCCTGCGTTCCTACTAGTGCACGAGCTCTCGATCGCAGACGCAATCGTGCGGATCGCCGCCGGTCACGCCGGTGAGCGACGCGTGACGAAGGTCGAGGTCAAGGTCGGCCACCTGCGGCAAGTGGTGCCCGACGCGCTCGAGTTCGCCTTCGGCCTCGTCGCCGAAGGGACGGTCGTCGAAGGCGCCGAGCTCGCGCTCGAGGAGATCCCGGTGCGCGTGGCCTGCCGGGCCTGCGGGGCCGAGAGCCCACAAACCCAGTTTCCGCTCGCGTGCTCGCGCTGCGGCAGCCTCGACGTCGACGTCGTCG
Source organism: Gaiellaceae bacterium (assembly GCA_036265535.1). Classification (GTDB taxonomy): domain Bacteria; phylum Actinomycetota; class Thermoleophilia; order Gaiellales; family Gaiellaceae; genus AC-32. The sequence goes on from DATAOV010000115.1 coordinate 6,859, forward strand.
CCGGAGAAGAGCTGCAGGTCGAGTCACTCGAGCTCGAGGACGAGCCAATTGCGGTTGCAGGAAGGAGGTAGACGTGGCGGCGACCCAAGCTGAAGCGGAGAGCGCACAGGGCGTGTCGGAGGTGCACATCCTCTGGATCTCGGAGGGGATGAGCTGCGACGGCGACTCTGTCTCGATCACGGCGGCGCGGCTGCCGGCGCTCGAGGAGGTGGTCCTCGGGCTGATCCCGGGCCTGCCCAAGGTGCACCTGCATAACAAGGTGCTGTCCCCGACTCTCGGCGGCGAGGAGTTCATGAAGCCGTTCCGCGCCGCGGCGCGCGGCGAGCTCGACGCGCCGTACGTGCTCGTGATCGAGGGGTCGATCCCGAACGAGAACATCAACGGCGACGGCTACTGGACCTCGTTCGGCAACGACGAGGCGACAGGGGAACCGCTCACCCTGAACTGGTGGATCGACCAGCTCGCGCCGGGCGCTTGGGGGGTCGTCGCCGTCGGCACCTGCGCGACCTACGGCGGGATCCACGCGATGGCGGGCAACCCGACCGGGTGCATGGGGCTCGCGGACTACCTCGGCTGGGACTTCCGGTCCGCCGGAGGTCTGCCGATCGTGAACGTCCCGGGTTGTCCGGTGCAGCCGGACAACTTCATGGAGACGCTCACCTGGCTGCTCTACCAGGCGGCCGGGCTCGCGCCCACGATCCCGCTCGACGAGGCGCTCCGCCCCACGTGGCTATTCGGCAAGACCGTCCACGAGGGCTGCGACCGGGCGGGCTACTACGAGCAGCACGACTTCGCCAAGGACTACAACTCGCCGAAGTGCATCGTGAAGATCGGCTGCTGGGGCCCGGTGGTCAACTGCAACGTCGCCAAGCGGGGCTGGATGGACGGGATCGGCGGCTGCCCCAACGTCGGCGGCATCTGCATCGGCTGCACGATGCCGGGCTTCCCGGACAAGTTCATGCCCTTCATGGACGAGCCCCCGGGCGCGACCATCTCGACGACGCTGTCGACGGGCTACGGGCCGCTGATCCGGAAGATGCGCGGGCTCACCAACACGACCGTGAACAAGGAACCGAAGTGGCGCCACAACAAGCCTGAGCTGACGACCGGCTACCAGCCGCGCTGGCCCCGGGCCTAGAAGGGAGGCGAGCATGGCGGTACGAGAAGAGGTCACGCCCGAGACCGGCAACGTCGTCGACATGGCCTGGGATCCGATCACCCGGATCGTGGGCAACCTCGGCATCTACACCAAGATCGACTTCGACCGCAACGAGGTGCTCTCGTGCAAGAGCACGTCGTCGATCTTCCGCGGCTACAGCGTGTTCATGAAGGGCAAGGACCCGCGGGACTCGCACTTCATCACCAGCCGCATCTGCGGCATCTGTGGCGACAACCACGCCGTCTGCTCGATCTACGCGCAGAACATGGCCTACGGGATCAAGATGCCGCCGCTTGCCGAATGGATCGTCAACCTCGGCGAGGCCGCGGAGTATATGTTCGACCACACGATCTTCCAGGACAACCTGGTGTTCGTGGACTTCTGCGAGCAGATGGTCGCCGAGACGAACCCGAGCCTGCTCGAGAAGGCGAACAAGACCGACGCCCCGAACGCCGAGATCCACGGCTACAAGACGATCGGCGACATCATGCGGGCCTTCAACCCCTTCGAGGGGGAGATCTACAAGGAAGCCCTCGAGTTCAGCCGCGTGACGCGCGAGATGTTCTGCCTGATGGAAGGGCGCCACGTGCACCCCTCGACCGTCTATCCGGGCGGGACCGGGACCGTCGCGACCCCGCAGGTCTTCACCGACTTCCTCGTGCGCCTGATGCGGACGCTCGACTTCGTCAAGCGCTCGGTGCCGCTGAACGACGATGTCTTCGACTTCTTCTACGACGCCCTGCCGGGGTACGAGGAGGTCGGGCGGCGCCGGATCCTGCTCGGCTGCTGGGGCGCCTGGAACAACCCGGACTTCGTCGACTACACGTACAGGAACATGGACGACTGGGGCAACGAGATGTTCGTCACCCCGGGAATCGTCGTGGACGGCGAGCTCGTGACGACGAACCTCGTCGACATCAACCTCGGCATCCGCATCCTGCTCGGGAGCTCTTACTACGACGACTGGGCGGGCGAGGAGACGTTCGTCGCCAAGGATCCGCTCGGGAACCCGGTCGACAGGCGACACCCGTGGAACCAGACGACGCTGCCGAAGCCACAGAAGCGCGATCTCGAAGGCGGCAACTACAGCTGGGTGATGAGCCCGCGCTGGTACGACAAGCGCACCGGCGACCACCTGGCGCTCGACACGGGCGGCGGGGCGATCGCGCGCCTGTGGGCGACCGCGCTCGCCGACAAGGTGGACACGCCGTTCGTGAAGGCGACCGGCTCGAGCGTGCAGATCAACCTGCCGCGTTCGGCGCAGCTGCCCGAGATGTCGTTCGAGTGGAAGATCCCGCAGTGGTCGAACGCGATCGAGCGTGACCGGGCGCGCGTCTACTTCGTCGCCTACTCGGCCGGGATGGCGCTCCACTTCGTCGAGAAGGCGCTCGAGCTCGTGCGACAGGGAGTGACGAAGACGTTCGAGAACTTCAAGGTCCCGGACGAGGCGATCGGGTGCGGCTTCCACGAGGCCGTTCGCGGCGTGCTCTCGCACCACCTCGTGATCAGGGACAAGAAGATCGCGAACTACCACCCCTACCCGCCGACACCCTGGAACGGCAGCCCGACCGACTCCTACGGCACCCTGGGGCCCTACGAGGACGCCGTGGCCGGGATGCCGCTCTTCGAGGAGAACGACCGGGAGAGCTTCCGTGGGATCGACATCATGCGCGCCGTCCGCAGCTTCGATCCCTGCCTGCCGTGCGGAGTGCACATGTACCTCGGCAAGGGCAAGACGCTGCGGCGGGTGCACTCGCCGATGGCCGGCTTGCCCGGCGGGAGCTCCTAGGTGGAGGACGGCGAGGTCAGGGCACGCGTCGCGGAAGTCGAGTCGCTCCTCGACGCGATCGAGGGCAACGAGGCCGCAACCGAGGCGATGGCGGCGGTCGTCGAGCTGTACGGAGAGGCGCTGGGCCGGCTCGTGGCGGGCGCCGACCCCGTCGAGGACGAGCTCGTTTCCCATCTCCTGCTCCTCCACGACCTGCACCCGGTAGACCTCGAGACCCGCGTGCGGAACGCGCTCGAGGAGGTGAAGCCGTACCTCCGCTCGCACGGCGGAGACGTCGAGCTCGTCGAGATCAAGGACGACGTCGCCCGCCTGCGGCTGGCTGGAACCTGCAACGGCTGCCCGTCGTCCTCGACGACGATGCGGCTGGCAATCGAGGACGCGGTCAACCGTGCCGCGCCCGAGCTGGCCGGGATCGACGCGGAAGGCGTGCCGGAGACGGGCCCGACCCTGGTGCAACTGGGCTCCTTCGGTAAGGCTCCGGCGGCCGGTGCGGAGGGCTCGTGGTCGATCGTCGGCTCGCTCCCGCAGCTCGCGGGTGGCGGCACCGTCGTCCGCGAGGTCGGCGGGGAGCCGTTGCTGTTCGCGCGGGTGGACGGGACGCCCTACTCCTACCGCGGCCCGTGCCCGGCCTGCGCCGCCGGCCTCGAGGGCGCCGAGCTCGACGATGCCGAGCTCGCCTGCCCTGGCTGCGGGCGGCGCTACGACTTGCGCCGGGCCGGGCGCTGCCTCGACGTGCCGAGCCTGTCGCTCGAGCCGGTGCCGCTGCTCGAGAGCCAGGCCGGCCTCCTGAAGGTGGCGGTGGCGTGACCGGCTCGCGCCTTGCGGAGCTGGCGCGCCGGCCCCGGCCTGTGGCGCCCCCGGCGGCCGAGGAGGCGTGCGAGCTCTGTGGCGCGCCCGTCGATCCCGAGCACCGGCACGTGCTCGACCTGCGCGAGCGCAGGCTGCTCTGCGCCTGCCGCGCCTGCTCGATCCTCTTCGACCGCAAGGCCGCCGGTGGCGGCCACTACCGGCTCGTCCCGAACCGGTCGCGTCTCGTAGCCGATTTCGAGCTCGACGACCTGCTCTGGAGCCGGCTGCGCCTCCCGGTCGACCTCGCGTTCTTCTTCCGGACGAGCGCCGACGGGCGCACGGTCGCGTTCTACCCGAGCCCGCTGGGGGCGACCGAGTCGCTGCTCGAGCTCGACGCGTGGGCGGAGATCGAGGCGGGCAACCCGGTGCTGGACGAGCTCGAGCCGGACGTGGAGGCGCTGCTCGTCAACCGCGCCGGCGAGGCGCGAGAGCACTGGCTGGTGCCCGTCGACCGCTGCTACGCGCTCGTGGGGCTGATCAAGACGCGTTGGAAGGGCCTTGCCGGCGGGCAGGAGGTGTGGGAGGAGATCGCCGAGTTCTTCGGCGCGCTCCGGGCCGAAGCAGACGTGGTGACCAAGGAGGGAGAGGAGGCCAGGCCGTGAAGATCAAAGCTGGAAAGGCCGGCGTGAAGCCGGACACGCCCTCGCATACGGAGGGTTCTGCCCGGCGCAAGGTCGGATCTCGCAGGCGTGAGCGCGGACAGGAGCCCGGCGGAAAGTCGTCGGCGGCCCGCTCGACCGGGATCAACCCGGACGCCGAGAATCCGATCGACCCGTCGATGCCGAACCTCTCGCCGGCGTAGGAGCCGGTGAGCGGCATCGACGCATCGCTGGCCCGGAGCGTCCCGGCGCTCGACTTCGCGATCGAGTCGTCCGAGGCCGTCCGGTACGCGGCGGCGCCGACGATCGCCTTCCGCCTGGCGGTCGACAGCGACACCGAGATCCGCTCGCTGATGCTCTCGGCCCAGATCCGGATCGCGGCGCCCGAGCGCGCCTACGACGAGGCGACCAAGGCGCGGCTCATCGACCTTTTCGGAGCGCCGGAGAGCTGGGGACGAACCCTCCGGAGCCTGCTTTGGACGCACACGACCTTGCTGGTGCCTGCGTTCTCGGGCACGACCACCGTGGATCTGCCCGTCTCGTGCACCTACGACTTCGAGGTCGCCGCCGCCAAGTACCTGTACGCGGTCGAGCACGGCGAGATCCCGCTGGAGTTCCTCTTCAGCGGGACGGTCTTCTTCGGCGGCGAAGGAGGTGCCCTGCGTACGGCACGGATCTCCTGGGAGAGCGAGGCGGCGTTTCGCATGCCGGTGGCGGTCTGGCGCGACGCGGTCGAGAACCACTTCCCGGGAAGCGCCTGGCTGCGCGTGCGGCGTGACGTGTTCGACCGGCTGGTCGCCTACCGCACCTCCCACGCGCTGCCGACGTGGGAGGCGGTCATCGACGATCTCCTGAAAGGGCGGACGTGAGCGAGGATCCGATTCGCCGGATCGCCGATGCGGTGCTCTACGAGGGCTACGTCCTCTGGCCCTACCGGCGCTCGGCCCTCAAGAACCAGCGGCGCTGGACCTTCGGCGGGGTCTATCCGCTCGAGTGGAGCGAGCGCGCGCCCGACGACCCGCCGGGGATGCAGACCGAGTGTCTCCTCGAGGGGGCCGATGCCTCGGTTGACGTGCGGGTGCGCTTCCTCCACGTCGTCGCCCGGAAGCTCTACGACGAGCGAGGGCGGTTCGTGGACGAGCTCGAGGCGGGCGGCGTGCGCCACCTCTCCTGGGACGAGGCGAGCGAGCGCGAGATCGAGGCCGGGCCGGGAAGCACCGAGCTCGCGGTCCCGGCCGGCCGCGAGCGGGAGACGCTGCCGGTCGGGGCCGGCCTGATCGAGCGCGAGTGGGAGCCGCTCGCAGGCCGGATCGAGGTGACCACCGAGGAGCTGCGCAAAGGCCTGCACCGAGTCCGGGTCCGCGTCGAGAATACGACTCCTGCAGGCGGCGGCGACAGGCAGGAGATCCTCCGCCGGACGCTCTGCTCGACGCACGCGGTCCTGCGCGCGGAGAGAGGTGAGTTCGTCTCGTTGACCGACCCGCCGGCCGCGCTCGCAGCCGAGGCGGCGGCCTGCGAGAACGTCGGAACCTGGCCCGTCCTCGTCGGGGAGGCGCCCGACCGGAGCACGCTGCTCTCGTCGCCCATCATCCTGCCGGACTACCCGGAGATCGCCCCCGAGAGCCCGGGCGACATGTTCGACGGGGGCGAGATCGACGAGCTTCTGATCCTGAATGTCCTCGCTCTCACCGACGAGGAGCGCGAGGAGGTGGGGGCCTCGGATCCGCGAGCGCGAGAGCTGCTCGAGCGCTGCGCCGGCCTTCCAGGCGAGCACCTGCTGAAGCTTCACGGTGCGGTCAGGGACTTCAAGCCAGGGCGGGAGCGATGAGCGGCACGCACGACCGCTGGCCGGAGATGGGGCGCGCTCTACGCGACTGCGCCGTCGTCGACGGTGTCGAGGTGCGCGCCGGGAGCCGCGTCGTCCTGCGCCCCCGCGGTGGGGGCGACATCTTCGACCTGGCCCTCGCCGAGCGAGTCGCGATCGTGGAGGCGATCGAGCAGGACCTCGAGGGCAAGCTCCAGGTGGCGGTCACTCTCGAGGACGACCCCGGACGGGAGCTGGGGGATGCCCACGTGCTCGGGCATCGCTTCTTCTTCGGTCTCGACGAGGTCGAGCCGCTTGCGGGGCCACCCGAGCCGGTGCAGAAGCGGCGGCGGATTCTCGTCGCGGGAATCGGCAACGTCTTCCTCGGCGACGACGGCTTCGGCGTGGCGGTCGCGCAGGCTCTCGTGCGGGAGGAGCAGCCGGAGGGCGTGGACGTGGTCGACTTCGGCATCCGCGGGATGGATCTCGCCTACGCGCTCAAGGACTACGAGGCGGTCGTGTTCGTGGACGCCGCCCCACGGGGCGAGACTCCCGGCACGGTGTCGGTGATCGAGCCGGACCTCGACGACGACGTCGTGGTCTCGCCGGACGCGCACGGAATGAGCCCGGTGCACGTGCTCGGGCTCGCCCGCTCGCTCGGCCCGGTGCCCGGGCGCATCCTCGTCGTCGCCTGTGAGCCGGAGCGGATCGTCACCGGAGAGGACGACGACGAGCTCGTCGGCGAGCTCAGCGCGCCGGTTCGAGCGGCGGTGGGCCGGGCATGCGATCTTGTCGGCGAGCTCGTCGGGGAGCTCGTAGCGCCGACTCAGACGAACGGAAAGGCGGTGTCGTGATGAAGAAGGCAATCGGAGCCGTGAGCATGGCCTTCCTGGCCGCCCTCGCGCTGGCGGTTCCTTCCGTACGGCGGTACCTGAAGATGAAGAGAATGTAGGGAGATGCACCGCACCAAAATCCGCGTCGTCGAGGGCGTCCTCGACGCGAACGACACGATCGCCAGGGCCAACCGGGCCGACTTCGACGCTGCGGGCGTGGCCGTGATCAACCTCATGAGCGCGCCGGGCGCCGGCAAGACCTCGCTGCTGGAGCGCGTTGTCCACGACCTCGACGGCGTTCGTGTCGGCGTGCTCGAAGGAGACGTTCAGGGCAGCCTCGATGCCGACCGGCTCGCCACGCTGCACGTCCCGGTCACCCAGATCAACACCGACCCGAGCTTCGGTGGTGAGTGCCACCTCGACGCGAACATGGTGCGGTCGGCCCTTCCGGCCGTGCCCCTCGAGGAGCTCGACCTGCTCGTGATCGAGAACGTCGGCAACCTCGTCTGCCCGGCCGAGTTCCGAGTCGGGGAGGACCGGCGCGTGATGGTCTCCTCGGTGACCGAAGGCGAGGACAAGCCGCTCAAGTACCCGCTGATGTTTCGCGCGTGCGAGCTCGTGCTCGTGAACAAGATCGACCTGCTCCCCCACCTCGACTTCGACCTCGACCGCTTCCTGGCGAACCTCGACGCGGTCCACCCCGGCGTTCGCCGTTTGCTCGTGAGCGCGCGCACGGGCGAGGGAATGGAGGAGTGGCGGCGGTGGCTGACCGAGGCGACCGCGCGAGAGCCCCAGCCGGCGTGAGCGAGACGGCGGCGCCGGAGACCGTCGTCGACGAGCTCCTCCGCCGCCGCACCGAAACGAACGAGCGGTTTTTCGACGCGGAGGCGGAGCGGATCGGACGACTGTGCGAGGCCTTGGCCGGCTGCTTCATCCGCGGCGGCCGCCTGCTCGCCGTGGGCGCGTCACCGCAGTCGCGCTCGGACGCCCATCACGTGGCGGTCGAGTTCGTCCACCCGGTGATCGTGGGGAAGCGCGCCCTGCCGGCCCTGGCCGTGGGCCCGGCGGAGGTCGAGCTCTTGGCGACGCCCGACGACGCCGTGATCTCGTTCGAGCCGCTTCGCTTCGCCCTCGGCGACGACGAATGGCTCTTCGAGCCGCCGAGCGACGACCCGTTCGTCCGGCAGGAGCTCGCCGAGACCCTCTACCACGTGCTCTGGGAGCTCGTGCACGTCTTCTTCGACCACCTCGGCGGCTCGACGGCCGGAGCGGGGGCCTCGAGCTTCCTCTATCCGTTTCTCGACGCGGAGGAACGGGATCTCGGGGCGGTGCGGGCCGACGTGCAGGGCTCGGTGCTCCTCAAGAGCCGGGAGATCGGCGCCCTTCGCGAGCAGACGCTGACCGAGGGACGCGCGGCGCTCGCCGCGGCAGCCGGCGGGCTCCGGGAGGCGCTCGAGCGCGGGGGGACGGTGCTCGCGTTCGGAAACGGCGGCTCGGCCACCGACGCCGCCGACGCTGTCGCCGACTTCCAGGCGGCGCCGCAGGGCTGGCCTGCGCGACGGGCGCTCGACCTCGCCTCGGACTCCGCGATCCTCACGGCGCTTGCAAACGACATCGGCGCCGAGGTGCTGTTCTCGCGCCAGCTGATCGCCTACGGCGGGCCGGGTGACGTCGCGCTGGCCCTCTCGACGAGCGGCAGCTCCGCCAACATCGTCGAGGCCCTCGCCGAGGCACGGCGGCGTGAATTGCTCACGATCGCGATGGTCGGCTACGACGGCGGCAGGATCGCCGCCGAGAGCCTCGCCGACCACGTCGTCGTCAGTCGCTCGGAGCACATCCCGAGGATCCAGGAGGCGCAGGCGAGCGCCTACCACGTGCTACGCGAGCTGGTCGAGGTCGCCGACCGCTGATGGCCTGCGTGATAAGAACCGTCGATGAAGATCCTGGTCATCGGCACCGGCGGCGTCGGAGCGGCGGTGGCCGCCGTGGCCCAGCGGCGCGACTTCTTCGAACGGATCACGTTCGCCGATCTCGACCCGGCCCGTCCTGAAGCGCTCATCGCGCGCTTCGACGACCCCCGCTTCGTCGCCGGCCAGGTCGACGCCTCCGACACCGCCGGCGTCGCGGCGCTGGGACGCGGCGCCGACGTCGTGCTCAACGCGACCGATCCGCGCTTCAACCCCGCGATCTTCGCCGCTGCCTTCGACTCGGGCTGCACGTACCTCGACATGGCGATGACGCTGTCCGAACCGCATCCCGAGGAGCCCTACTCCAAGCCCGGCGTGAAGCTCGGGGACGCGCAGTTCGCTGAGCACGAGCGCTGGCGCGAGGCCGGCCTGCTCGCGCTGGTCGGGATCGGAGTCGAGCCCGGCCTCTCCGACGTCTTTGCCCGCTACGCCGCCGACCAGCTCTTCTCCGAGATCGACGAGGTCGCCGTGCGCGACGGTGCAAACCTCGTGGTCGAGGGCTACGAGTTCGCGCCCACCTTCTCGATCTGGACGACGATCGAGGAGTGCCTCAACCCGCCGCTCGTCTGGGAGCGCGACCGGGGCTTCTACACCACCGAGCCCTTCTCGGAGCCCGGGGTGTTCGACTTCCCGGAGGGGATCGGGCCGATCGAGTGCGTCAACGTGGAGCACGAGGAGGTCGTGCTCGTGCCGCGCGAGATCGATTGCAAGCGCGTCACCTTCAAGTACGGGCTCGGCGAGGAGTTCATCGACGTGCTCAAAACGCTGCACAAGCTGGGGCTCGACTCGAAGGAGCCGGTCGTCGTGCGCGGCGCCGAGGTGGCCCCACGCGACATGGTGGCGGCCGCGCTCCCCGACCCGGCGACGCTCGGCGAGCGCATGCAGGGCAAGACCTGCGCCGGCACCCTCGTCACCGGGCGCGGCAAGGACGGCGATGCGCGGTCGACCTACCTCTACCACGTGTCGGACAACGAACAGACGATGCGCGAATACGGCGCGCAAGCGGTGGTGCTCCAGACGGCGCTGAACCCCGTCGTCGCCCTCGAGTTGATCGCGAACGGCACCTGGAGCGGAGCCGGCGTTCTCGGGCCCGAGGCCTTCGACGCGGTGCCGTTCCTGGATCTGCTCGCCGAGTACGGCGAGCCACACGGCCAGATCGAGCGGTGAACGAAACAGCCGGCGCCGCGGTCGAGGCGGGAGCGCCGAGGCTGTGGCCCGGCTTCGCGTTCCTCGTCGGAGCGGCGATGCTCGCGCTCCTGCTGCTGCATCCGGGGTTCGACGAGGCGTGGGAGAACCACCCGGCGCACTTCTGGCTCGTGGTCGGCGCCGCTTCGCTGAGCGTCGGCCTCGGCTACGTGGTCGGCGTCGCCGCTCGTCGTCGTCGGGACGCGCGCCTCTTCCTGGTCTCGCTCGCGTTCGTCTCGGCCGCGGGCTTCCTCGGGCTGCACGCGCTCGCCACGCCGGGCGTGCTGCTCGGCAAGAACGCCGGTTTCGAGCTCGCGACGCCGTTCGGGCTCGCGGTCGCGGGAGTCTTCGCGGCGGCTTCGAGCCTGCCGCTGCGCCCGGCGCCCGCCGAACGGGTGCTCCGCTGGTCGGTGCCGCTGATCGTGGCACTCTCGGCGCTCCTGGCCGGCTGGGCCGCGGTCTCCCTCTCCGGGGTCGAGCCGCTTGCCGGCGAGCTGGGCGCGGAGGAGCTCGACGGCTGGCAGATCACCCTCGCGGCGGTGGGAGTCGTCCTCTACACGGCCGCCGCCTTCGGCTACTTCCGCCTCTACCGGCAGCGCCGCGCCTCGTTCCTGCTCGGGGTCGCACTCGCGTTCGCGCTCCTGGCCGAGGCGATGCTCGTGATCGCCTGGGCCCGGAACTGGCGAGTCTCCTGGTGGGAGTGGCACATGCTGATGCTGATCGCCTTCGTCGCGATCGCCGTCAGCGCGCGCGGTGAGTGGCACGAGGAGCGATTCAGCCCGCTCTACCTCGACGAGACGCTCGCGAAGACCCGCGAGGCGAGCATCCTCTTCGCCGACCTCGAGGGATTCACGGCGTTCTCGGAGCGGACGCCTCCGGCGCGGGTCGCCGCGATGCTGAACGGCTACTTCGGACGGCTGGTGCCACTGCTCGAGAACGAGGGCGGCGTCGTCCACCAGATCGTCGGCGATGCCGTGATGGTCATCTTCAACCAGCACGGCGACCAACCGGAGCACGCCTCGCAGGCGGCGCGAACGGCGCTCGAGTTCCAGGCGGCGGCGGCCGAGGTGGCGGCGAGCCACCCCGACTGGCCACGCTTCAGGGCCGCGGTCAACAGCGGTGAGGTCCTGGCCGGGCTCGTCGGCGGCCCGAGCGGCCATCGCAAGCACGGCGTCGTCGGCGACACCGTTAACCTGGCGGCGCGGCTCGAGGCCGAGGCCCCGGTCGGCAAGGTCGTCGTCGGTGCCGAGACCGCAGCCGCCCTACCACCGGGAGCGGTGCTCGAGCGGCTCCCTCCCTGCAGGTCAAGGGCAAGGACGAGCCGATCGAGACCTACGTGCTGCGCTCGCTCTGAGTTTAGACTCGTCAGCTTCCAGGATGCAGCTCGAGCTCCGGCACCTCCGCTACTTCCTCGCCGTCGCCGAGGAGCTCACGCTGATCTTCGCACCCAAAGGAGCGCGAATTACCGCGCCCCGGCTAGCTTTTCCGCTGTTTTGCAGGGATTTAGCCCCAGAGGGGCACGATAGGGAGACGAAAGGGCGCCATCGTCGACCCCCTTCGCACGTGCGCACACTGTCCGCGAAGGCCATGCCCCCGTTAGGGCAGTACTTCTCACGTCTGCCAAGGCAGATGAGTGGATGGCCGCACCCAAGCGAGGCGTTGACTGCGTCGTACTGCGGACCGGCTAGCCCGCGACCCACTCCGCCTCAGGCAGCCGCGCAAGGCGCTTGAGCGCCTCCGTCTCTAGCTGGCGCACGCGCTCGCGCGATACCCCAAGCCGCCGTCCGATCTCGTCGAGCGTCTTCGGCTCAGAGCCGTAGAGGCCATAGCGGAGGATGAGCACCGTTTGCTCGCGCTCGTCCAGGAGCGCAAGCGCCTCCGCCAGCGCCTCGTTACGGAGCGTGTCCTCGACACTCTCCTCGGGTAGCGGGCCCTCGCCCGCGACCATATCTCCGAAGAGGGCATCCTCCCGCTCGCCGAGCGGCTGATCGAGACTCGTCGAGGCGCGGGCCGCCGCCTCCACCTCGAGCGCCTGTCGAAGCGGCAGGCCTGCACGCTCGGTCACTTCCTCTAACGTCGGCTCCCGTCCAAGCTCCGTCCAGAGCATCCGCTCCGCCCGATTCAGCTTCTGCATCCGCTCGGCTATGTGCACCGGTATCCGGATCGTTCGCGCCTTGTCGGCGAGCCCGCGTACCACCGCCTGGCCGATCCACCAGGTCGCGTAGGTGGAGAACTTGAAGCCGCGGCGCCAGTCGAACTTCTCGACCGCGCGAATCAGCCCGAGCGTCCCCTCCTGGATCAGGTCGAGGAAGGGGAGGCCCTGGTGGCGGTACCTCTTGGCGATCGAGACGACCAGGCGCAGGTTGGACTCGATCATCGTCCGCTTCGCCTGCTCGTCACCCCGTTCGATCCGCTTCGTGAGCTCGACCTCCTGGGCCGCGGTCAGGAGCGGATGTCGACCCGCGTCGCGCAGGAAGAGCTGGAGGGCGTCGGTCGTCGCCTCCGGTACGAGCGGGAGCAGCGGCAGGCGCTCGTTGTCGATGACCTCGATGCCCTGCTGCTCGAGCTCGCGGCAGACGGGGTCGAGCTCGAGCGGTTCGAGCTCGAACTGATCGAGAATCTCCGCGATCGCGCTCCGGCGGAGAGAGCCTGACTCCTCGGCAGCCTCGAGCAGCTGCTGCCACTCCTTCTGCGATAGGGCGTCGGCCGGCGCCGATGCCTCGAGGCGGATCGAGCCCGCCAGGGGTACTCCTCTCTCTCGACCGGAAAATCGGTCGCAACGAGTAGAGGAGCCGGCGACTTCCAGATGGCCTGGCTTCGGCGTCCGCTACGACTGCTCGCCGTGGCCTGGACTGGAGGCTAGCAGCGCCTCTGTCGTCTTTCCTCCGCTTGGTCCGGGAAGCGCGCACTTTGCGAGCGATTTCTCGGCGGGAGGGGCAGGTGCGAACAGCGGTCTCAACAGGTGAGTGCCTTCCTACGTACGCAGCGGATCGCACGGGGCGCAGCCGCGTGCTGACCGTCACGGTCCCGGATGCGCCGTGCGGGGCCGCGTGCGCGAGTGCGTATGCTCTGCGCGTGGCGATCGAATCGCCGCCCTCGCCACTCATGCGCTCGCGCGATCTGCCTTCGCCCCGGCGTGCGCGCCGGCGTGCCGTGTGGGGCCTCGCCGCGTTTGTCGTGGTCGCGCTGCTTGGGTTGGTCGCGGCGGTGCTGGCGTGGTCGGGCGTGACGCTGGCAGCGGACGCGACGGCACTTGCGCGGGTGGAGGTACAGCCGTTCGGCGGGACGCTCGAGCGCGTGCGAGCCTTCGGGCCGAACGGGCGGAGGATTCCGCTTTCGGTGCGCGGCGGGCGCCTGACCCCGCGGACGCGGCTGACGCCGGGCGAACTGGTGTCGGTGGAGATCGTGGTTCGCCGGCCGCGCTGGCTGGGCTGGGCGCTCGGCGACACGCACCACGAGCGGCTGACCCTACGGGCCCCCGTCGCCCGCGTGGGGGAGCGCTGGCTGACGGTCCCTGCGCGGTCGGCCGTGCGGGTGATCTTCGATCGGTCGGTGAGCGCCGTCGCCTACGGGAGCCGAGGGCACCTGAGGCGCCGGACGCTGGACGGCGCGCGACGGTCGCTCACGCTCGCCCTCGGGCGCCGGGCCGCAGCGGGCACAGTCGAGGTCGCCGCGGCAGCGCGTCCCTGGGAGCGGCTCGGCGACCCGGTCGCGGTGAGCTGGTTCCCGCCTGCCCGCCGGCCGGTGGTTGTCAGCAGTCCGGCGCCGGGGGCGCGGCTCGCTCCGGCCGCTCCGATCCGTCTGACCTTCTCCAAGCCGGTCGCCGGCGTGCTCGCCGGCGCGCAGCCGAGGCTCTCACCGAGCACGCCCGGCCGCTGGCGTCAGACGGACAGCCACACGCTCGTCTTCGTGCCTTCGGGCTTCGGTGCCCGCCTCGCCTCCGAACTGCGGGTCGAGCTCCCGCGAGTGGTCGCCGTGACCGGATCTTCGGGGAACGGCCTGCACACGACCCGCCGGATCGGCTGGACCGTGCCGCCCGGCTCCATCCTGCGCCTACAGCAGCTCCTAGCCCAGGCCGGCTACCTCCCGCTCGACTGGCAACCGCCCGGCGCCCCGCTGGCGCGCACGCCGGCCGCCGAGGTGCGGGCCGCCGTCGACCCGCCGCAGGGCCGCTTCAGCTGGCGCTATCCGAACACCCCCGGCGAGCTGCGCGCGCTCTGGAGCGAAGGCAGCCCAAACCAGATCACCCGCGGCGCCGTGATGATGTTCCAGGACAGCCATGGGCTCGACGTCGACGCGCTCCCGGGAGCGATGGTCTGGCACGCCCTGATCGCCGATGCGATCGCGGGCAAGCGCCGCGAGGGCGGCTACAGCTACGTCTACGTGCACAGCAGCCTCCCCCAGTCGCTGACCCTCTGGCACAACGGCCGCACGGTCCTCAGCTCCCCCGGCAACACCGGCGTGCCCGCCGCTCCGACGCAGCTCGGCACCTTCCCCGTCTTCGAGCACATCCCGGTCGGCACGATGAGCGGCACGAACCCGGACGGCTCGCACTACGACGACCCGGGCATCCGCTACATCAGCTACTTCAACGGCGGCGACGCCATCCACGCCTTCAACCGCGCCTCGTTCGGGACTCCGCAGAGCCTCGGCTGCGTCGAGCTCCCGCTTTCTTCCGCGGCGAAGGTCTGGCCCTACACCCCGATCGGAACGCTCGTCACTATCGAGAAGTGAGGAGGTCCCGATCACGAGCCGCCGAGCAACTCGAGGTCGTGGAGTCGAGAAGTACTGGCACAACCGGGCATGGCCCTCGCCCACCACGGCGGGCGAGCCGCGGCGGGTGCTGATCGAGCGGCTCTACGGCGCGGGTTACCCGCTCGACTGGCTCATCCGACGCTAGGCGGCTCCAGGCTGCCGGCGCCCAACGGCCGGGATCGCGACCCGTGCGCGGAAGGTGTGCGACCGAAGACGAAACGGCGCGAAAGGGCAGGCTCCTCCGTCCGTTCGTCGCGCTGACCTTCGGGGTCTCCGTTCCCCTGACGCGCAGGGTCGCGATCCCAGGTCGCTGCGTGCGCGGCCGAGGCCGCGATGATCGTGATCGCGCCGAGCGGCGTCCGCATGCGGGAGATACACCTCCCGCATCGAGGTGGTCACGGCTCCAGCGAGCGGGCCAGCGCGAGCGCGCGTATCAGCGGAACCCGCGCCTCCAGGCGGTACCCGGTCCGGCCGTGCTGCCAGAGGAGGACGTTCCCCACCAGGCGGCCGTCGCGCTCGTACTCGACGTCGTCCGCGCCGCGATAGAAGACGGCGTGATCGCCGCCCGTGAGCCAGAGCGCGTCCGCGCCGTGGACGTCGACGATCTCGGTGCTCGTCTTCGGCCCCAGCAGCTTGGAGAAGAAGATGTGGTTCGACCGCCACTCGGTCAGGACGAGGCCGCTGCCGTAGACCGCCGTCACCGCCACCCCGCCCGCGGCGTCGCGGTCGACGAACACCTGGCTCGGCCTCCCGACGCCCTGCGGAAGACGGAGCCCGAATCTCGCCTCACGCCGCGCCTCGTCGAGCGAGACGCGCCTTCCCAAATCGAACGCCTGCATTCGTGCGCTCGGCGGGAGCTTCTCGACCCGCTCGACGCGTACGCCGGGGATGAAGTCGACCCAATCGCGGAACGCGCTTCGTGCCGCGGGAGAGAACACCGCCGTCAGCGCGACCGCCAACACGACCAGGGCGACGGCGAGGCCGACCTTCCGCCACGGAAGGCCACGACGGCCGGGGAGGTCGCGGACGACCGACTCGCGGAGGCTCGGCGTCGGCGGGAACGGGTACTCACCCGCTGCGGCTTCGAGCCGCTGCTCGAGCTCGCTCATACCGGCCCCTCCAGCTCCACGCGCAGCCGCTCGAGTGCGCGAAAGACACGCATCTTGACCGCGCCGCGGCGGACTCCGAGCGCGGCCGCGGCCTCCTCGTCGGTCAGTCCGAGGAAGAAGCGCCCGATCACCGCGAGCCGCTCGTCCGGTCGCAGGGCCGCGATCGCGGCGAAGAGCTCCTCGCGCCGCTCGAGCTCGAGGACTGCCGCCTCGGGCGGCGGGGCCGCGCCGCCCGAGACATCTGTGCCCGCCACACGGCTGGTGAGACTGTCCCGGCGCGATCTCGCCCGCACCCGGTTCCGCGCCTCGTTGCCGACGATGCGCAACAGCCAGGGCCGAAAGGGCGAGCCGCGCCTGAAGCGCCCGAGCGCGCGGTATGCCTTCACGAACCCGTCCTGGGCGGCTTCCTCGGCCTCCGAAGCGTCGTGAAGAACGGCGTAGGCGACCCGGAAGGCGATTTGTTCGTGCATCTCGACGAGCGCTCCATACGCTCCCTCGTCACCTCCACGCGCGCGCTCGAGGAGCTCTGACTCCGGCAGCGGTCGGCCCACCACTCGCGTCCTTTACACCGCCGAGAGGGACGCGGTAACTACCGAGCCACCTCGCGCACGGCCCGGGCAAGACGTATCACCGCTCGTGGAGAGAGCCGCCCGGCCGGGAGCTCGACCACGAACGCGGTCGTCCCGGAGATCGTCGCGTTCGACCAGCCGGTGGCCGTGCCCGGATAGCGCGGCAGCCGCCCGGCCCTGAGGCCGGCCAAGCGAGCGAACCGCCGCTGCAGGCCGAGGTTCCCGGCGGTGAGGACGACCATGTTCAGGTGCTGGTGGAACCAGATCGTGATCTGCGGGCGCAGGCGCAGGATCAGGCTCATCGCGATGCGGGTCTCGCGTTCCGACCCCGGTCCGGCACCCGCGTGGTTGACACCGCCGAGCGACCGCCAGCGCCAGGGGAAGTTGCGGTTCAGATCGACTCCGTGCGCGTTGCCGCGGATCTCCGCCGCGTGCCCGTCGGGGTTTGCGTCCTGCGCGAGCCAGAGGTCGATTCCGGCGAGCGGGCCGAGACGCCGCAGCCGGTCGAGGATCGCGATCCCGGCGCATTCGTTGCCGTGGATGCAGCCGACGACGAGCACCTTGCGCGCGCTGCTCGGATCGCCGAGCTCGTAGGCGACGATCGGCCGGCCCTGGAGCGAACGGCCGAGGACGACCCTGCGGACCCCCGCGCTCGAGGCCGCCGCTCCGGCAAGCAGCAGCGAGAGCGCGAGAAGGGCCAGGAATCGCACGGGCGCTATGTATCCTCACTGCCCCTTTGACCGTCGTGGGTCTTCTTCGGTTCCTGCTGGCCGCGGTACTGCTTGCCTCCGCCGCCGCGAAGCTCGCCGCGGGCCGCTCCGGCCGCGAGGCGCTCCGCTCGTACGGGCTCGAGTCCGCCCGCGCACGCGACGCCCTCTGGGGCGCGGTGATCGCCGTGGAGGCCGCGGTCGCGATCGCGCTCGCGGCCGGCGTCCCCGGCGCGGCCGGAGCCGCCGCGATCCTGCTCGGGGTCTTCGGCCTCGCGCTGGCAGCCGCGATTCGCCGCGGCCGTGCGGGCGCGCCCTGTGGATGCTTCGGCCGCAGCTCGCGGATCGGCTGGCCCGCCTTGGCCCGAACGGCGTTCCTGACGGCGGCCGCCGCGGCCCTCGTCTTCCTCCCGGACACGAAACCGTCGATCGAGGCCTGGCTCGGCATTGGTCTCGCCGTCGCGCTCGTCGGCCTGGTAGCGGTAGCCGTGGGCTTGCTCGGACTCGCCCGAGAGCTCGGGGAGCTTCGCCTCGCGGTCGCGCCGCAGGCCGCACTCTCGCTCGACCACGAGGGACCCGAGCTCGGCGGGCGCGTCGGCCTGATTCAGCGCTTCGACGGCCGAGCGCCGCTCGCGATCGCGGTCTTCACCTCCGCGGGCTGTGCTCTCTGCCGGGCGCTCGAGCCCTCGCTGCGGCTGGTCGCCAACGATCCCGAGGTGGAGCTCGAGCTCTTCGACGAGGAGGCCGACGCCGAGGCCTGGTCGTCGCTGGCGGTGCCCGGCAGCCCGTACGCGGTCGTGCTCGGCCGTGACGGAGAAGTGCTCGCGAAGGGCACGTTCAACTCGCTGTTCCAGCTGGAGAGCCTCATCGCGCATGCGACCAGGCCCGTCGGTGCCTGAGCTGAGCCTCACCGAAGCCATCGCCGCGTCGACCTCGCGCCGGGGGTTTCTCGCGCGGGCGGGGAGGCTACTGCTCGGCGTCACCGGCGGGGGCTTCCTGGCCGCCGCCCTGCGGGCCCAGAAGGCGGAGGCCTACCACTTCTGCGGCCACATCTACACCACCGGCTCGTGCCCGCACCCTGTCGGACTGCCCAGGATCGACCGCAACGGCTTTCCGCTGCGCGCCGTGGACGGCAAGCCCGTCGACGACCTCGGACGGCCGATCGACGCGGTCGGCCGGCCCGTGGATGCCCGCGCCGAGCTGCTCCGCGATCCGGACGGAAACCCGCTGCCGCCGGCGCCGCGGACGAGGGTCTGCACGGCGGCCGGGCGCGAGTTCGGCTTCCACCCTCGGATCGACGGCGCCTGGTACCGGTGCTGCAACGGCCACGTGCGCAAGCTCGTCGACTGCTGCGGCGCCGTCCGCGACCGGATCAACGGCGACGCGGCGCTCACCGGGTACTGCTACAGCGGTCGGCGGGTGTTCTGCGTCATGTACTACGACACGAAGATCAAATGCTGACCGCGGCACTGTCGCTGACGGGGCTGCTCGTCGGCCTCGCAGGCGCCTGGTCGCCTTGAAGCCTCTCCATGATCGGCACCGTGGGTGCCGCTCGCCACGACGGACGACGGGCCTTCGCGCTGACGGCGGCGGCGTTCGCAACCGGGCTCGCGCTCGGCGCGACGCTCGTCTTCGGGGCCCTCGGCCTGCTCGGGGAAGCCGTGCACTCGCGCTTCCTCGTCCTCGCCGCCGTGGCGGTCGCCGCCGCAGCGATCCTGAGCGACGCGGCCGGCCTGCGCGTACGACCGCAGATTCATTTCCAGGTGCCCGAGCGCTGGCGGCGGACCATGCCTCTGCCGCAGGCGCTCTTCCTCTACGGCCTGCTGCTCGGGACCGGCGTCACCACGTACGTGCCCGCGACCGCTGCCTGGGCGCTCCCTGCGCTGGGAATCGCGCTCGGAAATGTCGCGGGCTCGCTCGCGATCGGGCTCGGCTTCGCGCTCGGTCGCGCGCTACCCGTGCTCGTGCTGGCGGCGCGGGGCGAAGAGACCCTTCTCGCCGAGCGGCCGCAGGGGATGCGGGCGTTGCGCGTGCTGATCGCCGCCTCGCTGCTCCTCGCCCTCGTGGCAAGTGAAGTGCAGGCCGCGGGCACCGTGGCCGCGCCCGCCGGCGACCCGAGCGTCGTGGGCGCCGATCTCGCGTGGCAGCAGCCGGGCGTGGGCGGCTTCCTCTCCCGCAACGGCGTCAAGACGCAGCTACCGGGGAACGATCCTGCCGTCGGGGGTGCCCTGGTCGCCTGGCACGCGGGGCCGGCGGTGACGGTGGCGGCACGCGACACCCTCGCCCCGATGGTGCAGGAGACGATCGCCGGCGCCCAGAAGCTCGCCGTTTCCGACCGCTGGCTCGTCTGGCGCAGCGGCCGCCAGATCCGCGTCCAGCCGCTGAGCGACCCGAGCCGGAGCGCGCTCGTCGTGGAGGCCAAGCGAGTAGCCGAGCTCGGCAGGCCCGCGCTCGACGGCGACCTCGTCGTCTACCACTACTCCACGGCAGCGGGCAGCTGGCTCACCGCGGTGAACGTCGCCAACGGCACGAGGCGGCGGGTGCGGTTCGCCCGCAACGCCCAGCTGCTGAACCCCTCGCTGCTCGGCGCGAGCCTGCTCTACGTGCGCGCGTCTCGCTGCTCTCAGGAGCTCCGCCTAGGCCCGTTGCGCGGCGGCAAGGACCGGGTGCTCTTCGAGCTGCCGCCGCTGGCGAGCCAGGACAGCGGGCACGATCGCGGCCACACGAGCCAGGGTGAGCACGTCCCCTGCCCGCACCGGCCGAAGCCGACGACCCGCATTCTCTGGACGACCGCGCTCTCGGACACGACCGCGTACCTGACGATCCTGCGCCCTCGCCGAGGCGGGCGCACCGTGCCGACGCTCATAGCCGTCGCGCGCAGGTAGCTCGGAAGAAAGAGATGGAGGGCCGCTGCGGCGCGCGGCCCTCCACGCTTCCTCTCTCCCTCTCAGACCAGCCGATCCTCCGACTGGCTCTGATGACTTTGCCCTTTTTCTTCACGTCAGTGTTGAGGAGGGCCTCGACGGAATCGAGGCCCTCCTTCCGCATCTCTGTCAGCTCAGATCAGTCCTCCTGTCGTTGCACCTTGTTGGGGCTCGTCCGCTCCTCGCCCTTGCCGTTGTTCTCAGGCGATGAGTCCTCGCTCGAGTTGTCGGCGGGGGTGTTTCCGCGGCGGGAGCCCTTGCCGTCGTGCTTGCGATCGCAACCGCAGCCGAAATCCTGATCGAGCTTCTGGTGCTGCTCGGTCTCGGCCTCGTTCTCGACGTTCGCGGTCGCGTTCGAGTCGGCGGTCTGCGTCGCGTTGCTCGAGCCGCCGGTGATGTCGTAGCCGGCGATTGCATGCGGCGCGTTCGAGTTGACGGCGTTCTGGTCGCTCTTGGCGATGCCGGCTGCCAGCTGGTTGGTCTCCGCGTTCTGGATCCCGAGCTGGAAGCCGCCTGCGCCGCCGCTGCCGGCGGAGCCGCCGTCGTAACCGTTCTTGCCGTCCTTACGGTCCTTCTTGTTGTGGTCGCAACCACAGCCGAAGTCCTGATCGAGCTTCTGCTTCTGCTCGGTCTCTGCCTCGTTCGACACGTCGGTGGTCGCGTTCGAGTTCGCGGTCTGCGTCGCGTTGCTATCGCCTGAGGTGATGTCGCCACCGGCGATCTCGACGGGCGCGTTGCCGTTGACCGCGTTCTGGTCGCTCTTGGCGACGCCGAGCGCGAGCTGGTTGGTCTCCGCCTTCTGGACACCGACCTGGAAGCCGCCTGCGCCGCCACAACCGGCCTTGCAGGAGCTCGAGCCGAAGTCCTGATCGAGCTTCTGGTTCTGCTCGGTCTCGGACTCGTTCTCGACGTTCGCGGTCGCGTTCGAGTTCGCGGTCTGCGTCGCGTTGCTATCGCCTGAGGTGATGTCACCACCGGCGATCTCGACGGGCGCGTTGCCGTTGACGGCGTTCTGGTCGCTCTTGGCGACGCCGAGAGCCAACTGGTTGGTCTCCGCCTTTTGGATCCCGACCTGGAAGCCACCGGGCCCACCACAGCCGGCCTGGCAGCCGTCGTCGTGGCCCTTGCCGTCCTTGCTGTCCCTGCCGTCCTTGCCGTCCTTCTTCTTGTCACAACCACAGCCGAAGTCCTGATCGAGCTTTTGGTTCTGCTCGGTCTCGGACTCGTTCGACACGTCGGTGGTCGCGTTCGAGTCGACGGTCTGCGTCGCGTTGCTGTCGCCTGAGGTGATGTCACCACCGGCGATCTCGACGGGCGCGTTGCCGTTGACCGCGTTCTGGTCGCTCTTGGCGATCCCGATCGCTGCTTGCTCGGTGTCGGCCTTCTGGATCCCGAGCTGGAAGCCGCCCGCCCCGCCACAACCGGCGTAGCAGCCGTCCTTCCCGTCCTTGCTGTCCCTGCTGTCCTTGCCGTCCTTCTTGTGGTTGCAACCGCAACCGAAGTCCTGATCGAGCTTCTGCGATTGCTCGGTCTCGGACTCGTTGGAGACATCGGTCGTTGCGTTCGAATTGGCGGTCTGCGTCGCGTTGCTGTCGCCTGAGGTGATGTCACCGCCGGCGATCGAGACAGGCACGTTCGCGTTGACCGCGTTCTGGTCGCTCTTGGCGACGCCGAGTGCGAACTGGTCTGTATCCGCCTTCTGGACACCGACCTGGAAGCCGCCCGCCCCGCCACAACCGGCGTAGCAGGAGCTGCCCCCGAGGTCCTGATCGAGCTTCTGCTTCTGCTCGGTCTCGGACTCGTTCTCGACGTTCGTGGTGGCGTTCGAGTCCGCGTTCTGCGTCGCGTTGCTCGAGCCGCCGGAAATGTTGCCGCCGGCGATCGACACCGGCACGTTCGCGTTCACAGCGTTCTGGTCGCTCTTGGCGACGCCGATCGCTGCCTGGTTGGTGTCCGCCTTCTGGACACCAACCTGGAAACCGCCCGCCCCGCCGCAACCGGCGTGGCAGGAGCTGCCGCCGAGGTCCTGATCGAGCTTCTGCTTCTGCTCGGTCTCGGACTCGTTGGAGACATCGGTCGTTGCGTTCGAGTTGGCGGTCTGCGTCGCGTTGCTCGAACCGCCGGTGATGTTGCCACCGGCGATCGAGACAGGCACGTTCGCGTTGACCGCGTTCTGCTTGCTCTTCGCTACCCCGATCGCTGCCTGGTTGGTGTCCGCCTTCTGGACACCAGCCTGGAAGCCGCCCGCGCCGCCGCTGCCGGCGGAGCCGCTGTCGCGACCCTCCTTGCCGTCCTTCTTGCGGTCGCACCCGCAACCGAAGTTCTGATCGAGCTTCTGGCTCTGCTCGGTCTCGGCTTCGTTGGAGACGTCGGTGGTCGCGTTAGAGGTGGCGGTCTGTGTGGCCGAGCTCGGCCCGGAGGTGACGTTCCCTCCGGCGATCGAGACCGGCACGTTGGCGTTGACCGCGTTCTGGTGGCTCAGCGCCGCGCCTAACGCTCCCTGGGCGGTCGTCGCGCTCTGGACCCCGGCTTGAGCACCGCCGGAGCCACCGGAGCCGTCGGCGAACGCCGCGGGAGCAATGGCGAGTGCGGCAAGCACCACGGCCACGCCCATTCCTATGGCTTTCATCCCTTCTCCTTGGTCGTTGGGGCGACGCGCTGTCGCAGAACAGCGCGTGTACGTCGGCGCGCCGTCGCAGAACGGCACGCTCCGTGTGGCCAGAGAAGGGCGTCAGCCCGGATGCCAGGAAGGCAGAACGATGCGCCTCGGCTTCCGGAAGGCCGATAACGGAAGCAGACGAGGCAAGAAGCGTAAGGCGAAAACTGCGAGCACCCCCAAGAGCGTGGCGAATAACAGCGGCACCGGCGCGTTCTGGCCGCCGGCCTGGCCGGATGACGAAGCATCCGGTCGCGGCGGCAGCGGCCCGGGAAGTCGCGGCGGCTGGGGCGGGGCCGAGCGCTCTGGGCGAGGCGAGGCCTTGGCCGGGCGCGGGGCGGCGGCCGGAGAAGGCCTCGCCGGGGAGGTGGAGCTCGTGAAAGCCGAGCGGTCGTACTCGAGACCGCCGGCGAGAGTGCGCGACGTTGCAGGCCTCGGGCGTGAAACGGCTGCGTGCGGCCGCTTTTTCACGCGCGCGTGGCGCGGTGGAGCAGGCGGCGTGCGTTCTGGAGTACCGAGTTCGCTGCTCCCCGCGACTGCGGCCGGAATCGGCTCTGCGTCAACGCTCTGCGCCGCAAGCGGCGCCGCGGTCGCGTGAGCGTCCGCGGCGGCGGTCCGGGCGAGTGTCAGAGCCTGCTCGACGAGCTTGTTCGCCGTCGCCTGCGCCTGGGCCGGCTGTTCCTGCGCGGCGCCGAGTGCCGAGGAGACGATCCCGTCGACTTGCGCCGAGAGGTCGGTCGGCACAGGCTCGCCCGCCGCCCGCGCGGAGCCGACGTGCAGGTTTGCGCCGATCAGAACGGCCACGACGAGCACGAAGGCCCGAAGGAGCACGTTGCAACGGGAGCTGAAATCGGCTTGGGCGCCGCGATTTCGTCCAGATTCGTCCAATCGGCCGTCCCGATTCGTCCAATCGGCCCTCGGCGTCATCTACCGACGCCCCCAGGCGGTGCGAACCGGTCCGATCCACGACGACGAGAGCCACAAGAGGAGGGCGCCGAGCAGTGCGATGACCGTAAGGGTCAGCAGGCCGGCCCCCGCGGCCCGCTGACCGTCCGGCGGGGAGACCGCCGGAAGAGGCGCGTGCGAGACGTGAGCCAAGACGCTCGTCGCCGCCCGCTGGAGGCCGCCGGCATGCTCGGAACGCCGCTTCTGGAGCGGCTTGGTGACCGGCGCCCGAGCGGCCGCCGCCGGGAATCCGGCGGTATGAGCGGCTGCGGCTCCGCTGACCGGCCGCCCGAGCGACTTTTCCGCCGTGTTTTCGGCGGGACGGGACGCGGGCGCGCTCCGCCGAGGCGCCGGCTGGCGGCTGCGATCGTTTGCAGCCGACTTGCCTTCCGCTGCCTCGGCGGGCGCGGCGCCGGGCCGCAGAGCATGCGCTCGAGGGACTGCAACCCTCGGCGTCATCCCCGCAGGCATTGCGCCCGTTTGAGACGTGGAACTTCCATTGTTTGCCCCGACTCCAACGCCGACGACGTTCGTCTGCGAGATCGGGCCGTCGTTCCCCGGGCTGTTGATCCGAATGGAGACGACGATGTTCACGGGATGCGACTGCGTTCCCTCGCCGGTCGCCGCTGCGTCTTGGCCGGTGGAAGCCTGTTGCGCTCCACCGAGCTCGTCCGCGCCTGCCTGTGAGGTCTCACTCCCGTTTCCGGCCCCGACGCTCACGACGGCGACGTTCGACTGGGAGATCGCGCCGTTGTTGCCGGGACTACCGATGCGCACCGTGATGACCATGTTCGTGGGCGAATCCTGCGTAGCCACGCCGTTTGAAGCCGCCGACTGATCCGTAGTGGCGGTCTGGGCGGGGATCTCGATCGGCGTGACGAGGTCGTCCGCAGCCGCGGGGCCCGCCACAGCGAGCGGATACAGCGCACAGAGCCCGGCTGCCAGGCAGAGACGTGCTCGCCATCCGAAGCGGCGTTGGTCGTGCAGGGAGGTCACATTCGTCATTTCCACGCGCGCGAGAGTTCCTGGCTTGCCGTAATTCACGCTACCATAGCGCTGTGTTTATTTCCACTGATCTTTTCCGAAAACTTACTATCGGAGTGTAGAGTTCGTGGCAATGCACGGTGCGCGATACATTTCAACTCGCATTTTGTTGGACGAAAGAGCAACAGTGATTGGACGTAAGGCACGAGACCCCTCGGAATGCTGGGTTTCGGGGACAGACGCAGTGAAAATCGCGATTTCAACCGCTCGCGGTGGCGCAGCGCTATCGCTTGGCCGAAACTGCGCTACAGTGAGTGCCAAGCACGGCTTCTGCGTGACCTGGGGAGGGCACGATGCCGCACAGGGCCGGTCGAAACCAGCTTAAGCCCGCACAGCGAGTCGCCCTAGCGGCCCTGAACGAGGGGTCGGCCGAGGAGCTCACACGCGGGGAGTATCAGCAGCTCACTGGGGTGAGCCGGTCACAGGCAGCCTACGACCTCGCCGAGCTCGTCGAGGCC
>DATAOV010000116.1:0-14243 GCA_036265535.1 Gaiellaceae bacterium
CCGGCACCCCCTCTTACGGTCGGCGTCGCAAGCGAGCGCACTCGGCGGGCGCGCCGGCAAAGCCGGCACCCCCTCTTACGGTCGGCGTCGCAAGCGAGCGCACTCGGCGGGCGCGCCGGCAAAGCCGGCACCCCCTCTTACGGTCGGCGTCGCAAGCGAGCGCCTTACTCGCGGGGCAGCTTCACGCCTAGGAGCGAGAGCCCGACGAGGAGCGCGAGCACGGCCACCGCGAGACCGGCGACGAGCCACGGATGGCGCCGTCGCTGCAGGGCCTCCCAGCCGATCTTCGTCCAGAGCACGACCAAGCCGGCCGCAGCGCCGAAGACGACGACCAAGACCGGCGCCAGCACCGCCGCCCGCTCCAGCGAGAGCTCGAAGACCCCGACCGCCACCAGCACGAGCGCCGCGGTCAGAAGGCCCGAGAGAAGCGCCGCTCGCATGCTCACGGGAGTCAGTCTAGTGCCGTGACTATCCTCTGCCTGTGGACGTCGACAACTACTCGTCGGGCGACGACATCGTCGTCGAGTTCCTCCGTCTCCGCTTCAGCTTCAACGCCTCCGACTTCTCGCAACGGGTGACGGCGGCCGCCTTCAAGCTCGGGCTCGTGGACGACAACGAGCTCGACGACGAGGAAACCGAGGATCTCGTCGAGCTGACCGCCGACGGAGTGATCGAGGAGCCGCGCAGCGAGCTCGGGCGCTACCTCGTGCGCCACTGGGAGCGGCTCTCGCTCGTCGAGGGCGAGTCGCTCGTCTACTGGCTGCGCAAGCTGGTCTTCCGCGGCGCCTGGCTCGACCATCGTGTGAAAGACGGCCGACTCGACGTGACCTGGGACGACGGGTCCTCGGACTTCGCCTACCTCGAGCCCGGCGGCGAGCGGGCCCTGCTCGAGCTCGCCCCCACTCCCTCCTGGCACGAGCTTCAGTTCCGGCGAGCTTGACTCTTCGTTAGCGTAAGCCTAGACTTACGTAAGTCATGGCTTACCGAATGGCTATGGATGCGTTGGGCGATCCGACCAGGAGGGCGATCTTCGAGCAACTGCGCGAAGGCCCCCGGGCGGTCGGGGAGATCGCCGGCGAGCTGCCCGTCAGCCGGCCGGCGGTCTCGCAGCACCTGCGCGTGTTGAAGGAGGCGGGGCTCGTGACCGAGCGCCGGGACGGCACCCGGCGGCTCTACCGGCTCGACCCGGACGGTCTGGCCCAGGTGCGCCGCTACTTCGACGAGTTCTGGACCGAGGCCCTCGCAGGGTTCAAGGCGGCGGCCGAGAGCGAGAGGAGGAACGGATGAGCACACAGGCAACCGAGACGGGGGCGATCCGCCGCTCGATCACGGTCGACTGCCCGGTCGAGCACGCATTCTCGACCTTCACCGATCGGATCCACGAGTGGTGGCCGCTCGAGATCCATTCCATCGAGGTGGACGAGGGCGGCAACACGCCCGAGACCGTCGTCTTCGACGGACCGGGAGGCCGGGTGTACGAGCGCACGACCAAGGGCGAGGAGCTCGAGTGGGCGCACGTAACGGCCTTCGAGCCGCCACGCCGCTTCGTGCTGGCGTGGAACCCCAGCCGTCAGGAGCGGCCTCGCACGGAGATCGAGGTCACCTTCACCGACGAGGACGGCAAGACCCGCGTCGACTTCGAGCACCGCGGCTGGGAACAGCTCGGCGAGAACGGAGGACTGGCTCGGCAAGGCTACGACTCGGGCTGGGTCACCGTGCTGGCCTCGTATGCGGAGACCGCCTCGGGCTAGTCGTCGGACGCCGCCTCCACGGCCTCGGCGAGCGCGCGCACAGCCGCGCGGATCACGGGCTCCCTGGCGACCGCGTAGCCGAGCAGGAGCCCCGGCTCGCCGCGGGAGCCCGCCCGATGCTCGCCGAGGCCGTAGAGAGCGATGCCCCGCGTCCTCGCCTCCGCCAGCACCCGAAGCTCGTCCGTGCCGGCCGGGAGCATTACGACCACGTGTAGGCCTGCCGCGATCCCGCGCACCCGGGCCTCGGGCAGCTCGCGTTCGAGGGCACGCACGAGCACGTCGCGGCGGCGCCGGTAGCGGACCCGCATCCGCCGGAGGTGCCGGTCGAGCTCGCCGCGCTCGAGGAAGTCTGCGAAGGCGAGCTGCTCGAGCCGCGGCGGCGCGATGACCGTGTACAGCTGCTGCTCGGCGAGCGCGCGCACGAGGGCCGAGGGCGCGACCAGCCAGCCTAGCCGGAGGGTTGGCGCCAGGGTCTTGCTCGCGGAGCCGAGGTAGGCCACCCGCTCGGGAGCGAGTCCCTTGAGCGCGCCGATGGGGGCGCGGTCGTAGCGGAACTCGGCGTCGTAATCGTCCTCCACCACGATCGCGGCACGCTGTTCGGCCCACTCGAGCAGGGCCGCACGACGCTCGGGCGAGAGGACGACCCCGGTCGGAAACTGGTGCGCCGGCGTCACGAGCACCGCCTCGGCTCCGGAGTGGTCGAGGGCGCGGACGTCGATGCCCTCGCCGTCGACACGAATCGGCAACGGCTTCAACCCGGTGCGCGCGACGATTTCCCTGATCACCGCGTGGCCGGGGTTTTCGACGCCGATGGTCGTCCGGCCCGACCGCCGGAGGACGGTGCAGAGCAGGCCGATCGCCTGGGCGAAGCCCCCGCAGACCAAGGTCTGCTCCGGGCCCCCGGCGACGCCGCGCACCCTGCCGAGGTACGAGACGAGCGCCGCTCGCAGCGCCGGCGAGCCGCGAGTATCCCCGTAGGCGAGCTCCTGGTCGGGCGCGCGCTTCAGCGCGGCGCGGTACGACTTCCCCCACTCCTCCCGCGGGAAGCCCGCGTAGTCCGGCAAATCCGGCCGCAGGTTGTAGCGCGGCAGCTGCTCGTGCGGCTCCGGCCTCGACACGACCGGCTGCCCGACCGCGCGGGCGACTCGCGGTGTGGCTCCCCTTCGCAGCACGAGGTACCCCTCCGCCCCGAGCTGGGCGTAGGCGCCGACCACGAGGCCGCGCGAGACGCCGAGCTGCGCGGCGAGCGCGCGGGTCGAGGGAAGCGTCGTCTCCGGCCTCAGCCTCCCCTCGCGGATCGCCTCGCGGAGCTGGCGCTCGAGCTGGGCGGACAGGGTTTCGCCGAGCCTCCGGTCGAGCGGGAGGAGGAGCTCCGGCGTGCGGTTCAACTGGTCCACGAAATCGACAAGGAAGTGGACCTTAACAATGACCAGCTTGACGTCTACCTTGGCCCTGAAGGCACTCCTCGAGGAGCAGGCGCGGAGGCGAATCCATGGGGCAGATGCTGTTTTGCTGCACGACCTGCGCGATCGTGATCGTCGCCACGGGAAATGCGGCGACCGGTACTCCCCAGGTCGTGGCGAAGATCGACACCGGCGCCGGGCCCTGCTCCGACACAGGCGGCTTCGGCTACGTCTGGGTGGGCGTGGGAGGCACGAGCTCGCTGGCGCGGATCGATCCGGCGACGAACGCGGTCACGCATTCGATTCCCGTCGGGCCCGGCCCCTGCGGCGTCGCAATTGGCGCCGGCAGCGTATGGGTCGACGGCTACGGGTCGCACTCGGTGATCCGCGTAGACCCGGTGGCGCTCAAGGTCGTGAAGCGGATCAACCTCCCGGATCAGATCTGGGACGTCACCTTCGGCGCCGGAGCGGTCTGGGCCACGGAACCGAATCTCGGCTACGTCGTCCGTATCAACCCGAAGACGAACAAGGTTCGGCGGAAGATCAAGATCCCCGGGATCGCGGGCCCCGCCAACCTCCGCTACGGCGCGGGTGCCGTGTGGGTCGGCTCCCTGCTGGGGCGGCGCGTGTTCCGGATCGACCCGCGCACCAACAAGGTCACCTGGATCCGCGTCGGCAAAACCCCGCGCTCGCTGGCCGTCTCGGACTCGGCGATCTGGGTCTCGAACCACCTCTCGAACACCGTCTCGCGCATCAACCCGAAGACGCGCAAGGTCGTCGCCACGATTCGGGTCGGCAAGCAGCCGGAGAACGCGGCCGTCGCAGACGACGGCACGATCTTCGTGCCGAACCTCGGCTCGAACACGGTCTCACGGATCGACCCGGCCACCAACAAGGTGGTGAACACGCTCTCTGTCGGCACCCGGCCGTTCCCTGCCGCCTCGGCCTTCGGCGACATCTGGATCCCGAGCGCCGGCGGGAGCGAGATCTACCGGGTGCACATCGGCTAGGGGGTTTGGCGGAACGTCGCTCGTCGTCGGAGTGCGCTGGTTGTTCCGAGGCAAGGACGCAGGGAGCGTTCGTATCCAGTGGATACGGGCGCGACTGAGGACGCCGCCTCGGCGAGCAGCGTGCTTCGGGGACACAGACGGCGTTTCGTCAAGCCCTCCTAGTCCGGTAGCGAGAAGCCGAACGGCTCTCGCTCCTCGGCCACCCGCAGGGTGATTCGCTCGAGGGCGGCGACCGGGACAATCCACTCCTCGTCGCCGCCGTCGCCGTCGCCGTGCGGGCAGAGCGTGAGGAACCCGGAGCCGGGCTCGGCGGTGATGGCACGCACAACGGTGCTCGGCCCGTCACGCAGCTGGACCTCGACGACCGCCTGCTTGCCGTTCTTCTCGGCGAAGGCCTCGATCCGCAAGTGGATCCGGTTGACGAGATCGTCGACCGGCCCGGCCGCCCCCGGATTCCAGACCTCGGGCATCAGAAGAGGCTGGCGTCGCCGGCAGGCGTCGACGTCGCGCCCATGTGCTCGCGACCGAGCTTCGTCACGATCCGCCCGCGCGGCGTCCGCTGGAGGAAGCCGAGCTGGAGCAGGTACGGCTCGTAGACGTCCTCGATCGTGTCCGGTTCCTCGCCCAGGGAGACGGCCAGCGTCGAGAGGCCGACCGGGCCGCCCTCGAATTTTTCCACGATCGAGCGGAGCAGGGCGCGGTCGATCCGCTCGAGGCCTCGATCATCCACCTCGAGCAGGTCGAGCGCCTCGCGCGCGATGTCGGTCGTGATCGCCCCCTGATGGCGTACCTCGGCGACGTCGCGCACCCGCCGCAGGATCCGGTTGGCGATCCGTGGCGTGCCTCGCGAGCGGCGAGAGATCTCGTCCGCAGCCTCGTCGGCGATCTGAACGTCGAGGATCCGCGCCGAGCGAGCGACGATCCGCGCCAGCTCCTCAGGCTCGTAGTGCTCGAGCCGGAAGGTCATCCCGAAGCGGTCGCGCAGCGGCGTGGTCAGCAGGCCGGTTCGCGTCGTCGCGCCGATGAGCGTGAACGGGGGCAGGTCGAGCGTGAGCGTCCTCGCCGCGGGGCCCTGACCCACGACGATGTCGAGCCTGAAGTCTTCGAGGGCCGGGTAGAGGATCTCCTCGACCGCGCGGCTGAGCCGGTGGATCTCGTCGATGAAGAGGACGTCGCGCTCGCCGAGCCCGGTCAGAATCGCGGCCACGTCGCCCTTCCGCTCCAGCGCCGGGCCGGCCGCCGAGCGCAGGCCGACGCCGAGCTCCTCCCGGACGATGAAGGCCAGGCTCGTCTTGCCGAGCCCCGGCGGCCCGATCAGGAGCAGGTGGTCGAGCGCCTCGCCGCGCGAGCGCGTCGCGTCGAGCGCAATCGCGAGCTGCTCCTTGACACGCTCCTGGCCGACGAACTCGTCCAGCTTGCGCGGGCGGAGTGAACGTTCGAGCTCGTCCTCCTCTGGCTCCACCGATGGAGCGAGAAACTGCGCTTCGGCGCTCATGCGGCCCTCAGTGCCTGCCGCACACGCTCCTCTGGCGACAACGCGGGGTCGGTCGCGGCGAGAGCCTCCTCGGCCTCCGTCACCGACCAGCCCAACTCGACCAGGGCGTCGCGCGCGACGGCGTGCGGCTTGCCCGCGATCGGCGTCGGCTCGTCCATCGTGCCGAGCTTCTCTTTCAGCTCGAGCACGACCCGCTGCGCGGTCTTCTTGCCGATTCCCGGAATCGCCTCGAAGCGCGCGGTGTCCTCGAGGGCGATGGCGCGCCGCAAGTCGGCAGGGGCGGAGCCGGAGACGATCGCGAGCGCGACCTTGGGGCCAACTCCCGAGACGGCGAGCAGATGCTCGAAGAGCTCCCGTTCCGCGGGCTCGGCGAAGCCGTAGAGCTGGAGTGTGTCCTCGCGCACGTGAAGATAGGTCTCGAGGCTCACCTCTCCCCCGGGCTCGGCCAGGCGGAGCGCCGTCGGCGTCACCGCCAGCGCATAGCCGACGCCGCCGACGTCGAGCACGAGCCGCTCGCCCGTGCGGCCGACGGGCTTTCCTCGCAGGCGCGAGATCACAACGAGAGGTTAGGCGCGGGCACGGACGTTCCTCCGCCGCTGATCAGCCTGCGGCGCTGAGGAGCGGCGGCGCCAAGGCGTGGCAGATGGCCACGGCGAGCGCGTCTGCGGCGTGGTTGGGCGTCGGCGCCTGCTTGAGCCCGAGGATCGCCATCACCATTCGCTGAACCTGAGCCTTCTCGGCACGGCCGTAGCCGCAGACGGCCTGCTTCACGCGGGCAGGCGCGTACTCGGCGCAGGCGACGCCGAGCGAGGCGGCCGCGACGAGCACGGCGCCTCGGGCCTGCCCCACGGATAGCGCGGTGCGGGCGTCGACGCCGACGAACGACTCCTCGACCGCGACCGCACGCGGACTGAACTCCTCGATGAGGTCGGTGACGCCGTCGAAGATCGTCTTCAGGCGCAGCTCGGGGGGCTCCTTGGCGGGCGTATGCCAGCACCCGAATTCCACCGCCCTCAGGCGGTCGCCTCTTTCGTGGACGATGCCGAATCCGCAAGCAGCCGTGCCCGGGTCGATGCCGAGAGTCGTCACGACGACACGTTACGGATCGTTGCGGACGTTCCTTCAAACCGTATTCGGCCCGGCGTCTAAGCGGAGCGAGATGCGCAGGCCGCTCGCTCTCGCGCTCTTGGGGCTGATCGCCTTCGTCCCCGCTGCGGCCGAGCCCCGTCGCCACCTCAGCTGCCAGGCAGGCGACATCATCGTCGACGTCGTCGACTTCCAGTTCCAGAACGGGACCCAGACGGCGTCGCCTGCTTGTCGGGCTGAGCGACCGGGCGGCGACCCGAACGCCTAGGATGCTCCCACGACCCGGCCCGTTCGTCGCGTCGCGCGGCGAGGGCAAACACCTTCGCAGGTGCGGATTGCTGCAAGGCGAGGAGCGGTTGAACTTCTGCGTTGACAGCCATCTTGACGAGGCGGACACTTGCGGGTCGGGGAGATTCGGGAAGGGAGAGCAATGCGGAAGATCCCCGCGCTCACCCGCCCTTAGAAGCTGACTTCGCAAGCGCAACTGCCGCGGATCTGCCGCTGTCTGAGGCCCGATTCCCCTGCCACTCAATAGGCAAGGAGGGTTTGGGAGATGAAGATCTTTGCACTCGTGCCGGCGGTGCTGGCAGCGGCCGTTCTGCTGATTGCGGCGACCGCGTCGGCGGCGGGCGGCAACACCGGCTTCGGCTTCAACGCACGGGACATCAGCGGCTTCCCGACCGGGGCCGCCACGCTCACCGGCGGCGGCGCCTACAACCCCGTGAGCGGCTTCGTCCACTCCGCGGGCGGCTTTCGCTGCACGAGCGACATCGGCCAGGGCCCCCTTATGGGGTGTCTCGCGGGCGAAGGCGTTCGCTGGGACACGGTCGATCTCCGAAGGAGCACGAGCTTCAAGTGCACCGGGGCAGCGGCGGAGCCCCTGAAGACCGCAAGCACCGACGAGAACACGGTCGGGCTTGACGCAGACTTCTACCGCGCCGGCGACGGTAACGACGAGTCCTTCACGGCGCAGATGATCGTCTCCGCCGAGGACCTTGCGCCCGACATCTTCGGGATCCAGAACGTCTGGATTCAGGGCGTCGGTTGTGCCTCGGCAATCGCGAACTTCAGCTCCTGAAGGCGACCCACAAGGAGGAGATCATGGAAACGACCGAACAGTCGGAGCACCGGAGCAGCCGTCGTTCCTTCCTGGTCAAGGGGGCCGCGGTCGGAGCAGGAACCGTCGGCGCGGGGCGGTTGCTGATCGACGCGTCACCGGCCCTCGCGAGCGGCGGCCTCACCAAAGGCGACGCGGCGATTCTTCGCTTCCTGGCCGCGGCCGAGATCCTCGAGACCGATATGTGGCAGCAATACAACGAGCTCGCGGGCATCCAGGACGGCGAAGTCCCCGGCGGGAGCGGGAATCCCGACTACACCGAGGCGGTCGCGGTGCTGGACGAGGACATGGACCAGTACATCCACGACAACACCGACGACGAGATCAGCCATTTCACCTTCATCAACGCCTACCTGAAGGCGCACGGCGCGCAAACGGTCAACCTGGACAAGTTCCGCACCCTGCCGAGCAGCACGGCAACGGGCGCCCAGCAGATCGGACGGCTGACCAACCTGATGCAGCTGACCATCAACACCAGCTTCTGGACGCGCTACCGCAGCGACTCGCAGAACCCCGACTTCGGCGACACGCTCCCGCAAGCCGTTCCAGACCTCGCCACCGGTCAGCACCCGGCGATCCCGCGCAGTGACGCCGACCTCGCCCCGCCTGACCACCTGCAGGCGATCGCCAATACGGCCGGCTTCCACTTCGCCTGGATCGAGCAAGGCGGTACCAGTCTCTACGCCGGGCTCGCCCAGCGGGTCACCCATTCCGAGGTGCTGCGGATCCTGCTCAGCATCGGCGGCTCCGAGATCATGCACTTCCAGACCTGGCAGGACAAAGCCGGCAACGCGCCTCCCTTGACCGATCCCGTCACTGGGCTCACGTTCCCCGACCTCAACGCCGACGGCGAGCTGACGCAGACCAATCTGATCATGCCCGAGCCGACGATCTTCCTCGATCGCAAGTTCCCAATCGTCTCGATCATCCGCCCCACCGAGACCGACGGCGCCGCCATGGGCACAGTCAAGGCCTTCACCAACGACGGGCTCTTCATCGGACAATCAGCAGAGTTCTTCGCCGTCCTCACAGGCCTAGCTAAGGCCGCAGACGCGGCCCGACACGGATCGTGAGCGACGTGCCGCAGCCGATCGGGCTACACGGTGTACGACGGAGGCCCGACTGCTCGGCCTGGGCGGGGAGCGCACACGTCACTGCGTCCCAGCATCGGACTCGAACCGAGTACCCGGAGGTGATGACATGAGGTCTTTCACCCGTTTGAACCGGTTGCTGCGACGGTGATGCCGGCCTCGAGTTGGCCCACGACCTTGCTGCCGTCGGATCCCGCCGCCAGTTCATGGCTGCGGTTGTCCGCTGCTTCGACGACCCCCGGCCGGCTGGGGACACGACTACATCCAACGAATCGCAACCACGGGTGGCCTCGCTCCCCGCCGCGGAATGCAACGCGACAACGGCAGGCACCGTGGCCGAAATCCCATACACCGCCGACTGCTACTTCTCGAAGAAGACCGGTGGCTGATGCAACGCCAGCGCCCGCAAGGGCCGGCTCGACGCGGAAACCGCAACCCACAACGATTGGCGGCACTACTCACCCCCGATCGTTCAGCTAAGCGGCGCGCGGCCTTGGCCTGCCAGCAGGACCGGCCGCCTCCCTGAGGTCGACCCGCGGGTACCCGCTACCCCGCGCGACACGAGTTCCACCTGGCGGGCACCCCAGGAGCGCTTTCAGAAGCGTCGTCTCCCATTGAAATGCCGCTGGGCTCTTGCTTTCACACTGTTGAGCGCGTTAGCTTCAGCCGCGTCTACCAGGGGAGGATCGATGGGGAATCGTTCCGCGAGCCGGGCAGCTGTGTGCACCGCTGTCGCTCTACTGATTTCCTCGCTGGCGACCGTCGCGCTGGGGGCTTCGACGCCGACAATCGGCGCTCGAAAGCAGGCGCGCAGCGTCGCCGCAAACCACTCACCGATTCCGGGTGTGCTCGGGGTCGACCACTTTGGCGTCACTGTGCCCGATGTCGCTCAAGCGCGCGACTGGTTCGTCAATGTTCTCGGTTGCGTGGCGCCGCTCCAGTTCGGCCCGTTTTTCGATCCGAACGGGAGCCTGATGACGCGCCTCGTCGGTGTGCATCCGCGGGCGGTGATCGATCAGATCGTCGAGCTCCGATGCGGCACCGGCTCGAGCATCGAGCTCTTCCAGTACACCGCCCCGCACCAGGACCAGACCTGGGCGAAGAACTCGGATTTCGCCGGCCACCACGTGGCTCTTTACGTGACCGACATCGGACAGGCCGTTGCGTATCTAGAACATCAGCCGGGTGTGCAGAAGTTTCTTGGGCCGTTCCCCGTCACCGACGGGCCGGCCGCAGGCCAGACGATCAACTACTTCAAGACGTTCTTCGGCCTCTACATCGAACTGATCTCGTATCCGAACGGGATGGCCTACGAAACCACGGCTACGACGAAGCTCTGGAATCCCGCCGACGTCGGGGCAACACCTTGGTCGACCGGTCTCCCCGGTCTGCTCGGGGTCGACCATTTCGGCATGACCGTCCCCGACATCGCCAAGGCTCGTGGCTGGCTGGAGAGCACGCTCGGTTGCAGCGCACCGCTCAACTTCGGGCCGTTCTTCGATCCCGTCGGCGATCTGATGACACAGCTCGTCGATGTTCACCCGCGAGCGGTGATCCACCACATCAGCGAGCTGCGCTGCGGCGCGAACGGGGCGAACATCGAGCTCTTCCAGTATTCCTCGCCCGACCAGGACAAGCGAACGCCCCTCAATTCCGACTGGGCGGGGAATCACTTCGCCGTCTACGTGAGCGACATCGACCGTGCGACCGCGGCGATGAAGGGACGAGGCGCCCGACCGTTTGTCGGACCGTTCCCGGTTACCGGCGGTCCTGCCGCAGGCCAGTCGATCAACTACTACCTGCCGCCGCTCGGTCACTACCTCGAGCTCATCTCGTATCCGAACGGAATGGCGTACGAGGCGACCGCACCAATCCCGCTCTGGAGCCCGCGCAAGCCAGGAGGTTGACCCAACGCTCGCCTCGGCAGGCGGTGAGACCCCGCCGGCCGCCGGTCCTTTGTCCTCGAGCGGTCTCAGGCGACGGCGACGTTCCACCGGAGGTCACGGTGCGAACTCTCCGGTGGTGTCAGCCCGGAAAGACGGCCCGCAGGCCTGCCTCGACACAGGCGCGGTCGTCGTCGCCGCTCGCGCCGCTCGCCCCGGCTGCGCCCAGCACGCCCTCGCCGCTCCGGATCAACACGGAGCCCGGGCCTGGAATGAGTGGCAGCCGGACGAGCCTGCTGACCGCGTCGAAAAAGCCCTCGTGGGATATACGGCTGGCGGCGAGCTGCTCGCCATCGCGGTGCCACAGCGCTGTGCCGGCTGCCTTCGCTTCGGCGATCTGCGCTGAGAGCGGGAACGCGCCGTCCATGCGGCCGAGCGCGACAAGGAGTCCGCCCTCGTCGACGACGGCGACGGCGATCTTCCAGCCGTTGGCGACTGCGTGGTCATGCGCGGCTGCGATAAGAACGTGGGCCTGTGCGAAGCTCAGCGACATTGTCGCCAAGTATCAGTGGTGGTCCTCGGGATGACAACGCGCGGCACGCGGCACTCAGCGACCTCCGCGAGACGGCGCCTTGTTCGACCTCCGCGGCCGTCCGCCTGAGCCTCAGGTCGTAGAACTAGAGGTCGACCCAGTCGAAGGTTCCGGCGAAGTTCGTAATCGCTCACGCCTGGCGCTCGCCGAACTCGTCCAGCAGCACGTGGACGTGGCCTACGGGCTCGAATCCCACACGCTCGAGGATCGGGCGAGACATCGAGCCGCCCTGCGTGATCAGCGCCGGGGTACCGCGAGCCACGGCCTCGTCCCACCGTGCGCGCAGGAGCGCGCGGTACGCACCGCGGCCGCGGGCGCGCGAAACGGTCGCGCCGCCGTAGAGCAGGAGGCCGTGCGGGGTCGGCGCGCACGTCCCAGCGGAGACGATCTCGCGGTCGAGCCAGGCAGCATGCATGATGATCGGCGCCTCGCGCCAGCGCTGCGGAAGCAGAGCGCGCCCCTCGGCGACCTCGTCCTCGGGCATCGCGAATGCCTGCCACTGCACTTCGTTCGCGGCCGCGTACTCTTCGAAGGTCTCCACCCGGCGCGCGACGATCCCCGCCGCCGGGGGCGGCGGCTTCTCCGTCAGGACGAGCGCAACGGTGTACGGATCCTTGTCGCGGACGAGACCGCGCGCGAGCAGCAGATCGACGAGTTCCGACGGCTCTGCCGAGCTGCCGACCTCCCACTGTGTTCTGCCGCGCCCGCGTGCGCCAAGCAACGAGCGCACCTCCTCGAGGACGTCGTCGACCTCTTCCCCACGGAAGCGCTGCCGCTGGACGGTGTTCCAGGTCTTGCCGAGGCCCATGCAGAGCGTGTAGCGATCGGTCTCGATCCGCTCGTCGCTCGGCCCGAGCGGCCCGAAGGAGTTCGGGTATTCCGCGATCTCGCGTAGCACATGATGGACGCTAGCCTGTCTCTTGTTGGCGCCGTGGGCCGAGTGGTTGGCGTCAGGCGAGACGTCCGCGCGGACCCAACTGGCGGGCGTTCCTTCGCCCTCGCTACTAACGGCTCCGCCCTCAGCCCGTGCTTCCCACGGCGCGACCGCCGCCTCGCCTGGCCAGTGAACTTGTGCAATCTGCTGCAGCCCGCGGCATGGGTAGCCCGGCGTCTTGAACTTCTCGTGGCCGGGGAGCAAGGTAATGCGGCTTGTTACTTCGAGGAGTTGCGCCGCCCCCGCACCGGGCCAGCGATGTAGCGGACGACTCGGCCCCTCGCAACCAAGGGAGGGGAGATGCGACGGCTAACTGCGGTGTTGATCGGCGCGGTGGCGATCGCCGCACTCGCAGCGATGAGCGCGACTCCGGCAGCGGCGAAACCGCGCGGCAGCAACGGAAAGATCGTCACCAATAGCGACAACCTGGTCACCGGCGAAGAGCAGGTCTACACCGTCGACCCCGACGGGACGGATCAACAGCTCGTTTACAACAACAGCGAGGTGGGCCAGTGGTCGCCCGACGGCATGAGGATCGCGCTCGTCACCCAGCTCGGCCCTCCCCAGGTGCTCTTGTTCAACGTGGACAACGGGAGTACCGTGTATTTCGGGCTGCCATTCGACCTCTACCCGGGCCTGGCACTCTTCTGCACGGTGTGGTCACCGGACGGCGGCCGGCTGGCCTGCGAGGGCCAAGGCGAGACAGATCCGAGCCTGACCGGCGTCTACACGCTGCGGGCCTCCGACGGCGGCGACCTGCAGCGGGTGACCTCCGACCCGACCGGCGACGACTGCCCCAGCGACTACTCGCCGAACGGCAAGCGACTGGTGATCACGCGCGCGAATGACACCACCTATGCGCTCTACACGGTGAAGCTCGATGGCAGCGGCATGAAGCAGATCACCCCAGACGGGATGGAATTCAACTTCTGCAACGGGAACTGGTCGCCGCAGGGCAACGAGATCGTCTTCTCCGCCCATGTTCCCAATGGCGATTACCACAGCTCGGTTTGGGTCGTCCACTCCGACGGCAGCGACCTGCGGCAGCTGCCAATCACGGGACCCTGCGGCGGAGCGCTCGCCGACCCGACCACGTTCGGCTGCTTCAACCCCGTCTGGTCGCCGGACGGGCAGAAGATCGCCTTTGGGCGCAACCAGGATGACGGCCAGCGCGACCTCTACACCGTCAACGCGGACGGACGTGGGCTCTTCCAGGTCACGGATACACCTGATATCAGCGAGTTCAACGGCGACTGGGGGACGCACCCGCTCACGCCATAGACCACTCCGGCTTGTAGCCGTGGGGCACGGGCGACCGGGTGCAGGCGCATAGACAGCGGCGGCGGGCTTCACGGCTCGCCGCCCGGCCTCTTCCCGGACGACTTCTACCGGCGGGGTCGTCGTCGCTCAGGAAGAGTTCCCGGAACTCGATCGCGTGGTCGCCCTCCCATGTACTCGTGAGACCGAGCGCGCTCAGGGCGGTTTCATAGAACCTTCGGCTCGCGGCTAGGTCATGAAACTCGCAGGTGGACGTGGTCGATGAGTAGGCCGTACTCGTCGCTCATGCTGTTGAGGATGCGCCAGGGGATTGATCAGTTGGGTCTAGGAAGGAGACCTCGCCTGCGCCAGTGTTCGGGAATGTCACCCGAGTTGCGGCGAGACGGCGTCACGGCGTTCACGGCAGGAGGGGGCGGTTAACGCTCGGACTGCTGTTATCGTCGACGGCCGTGCGGGAGGGCTCGGGACAGCTTGTCCTTCGGGAAGTCGAAGATCGTGATCTCAGCGTCCTGTTCGAGCACTCGACGGATCGCGAGGCGATCCGGATGGCCGCGTTCACTTCGCCGGATCCCGATGATCGATCCAGCTTCGACCGACGGTGGG
>DATAOV010000117.1:0-11925 GCA_036265535.1 Gaiellaceae bacterium
GCGTGGCGCTCGGGATGGTGGAGGGGTCGGTGTCGGCAACCTGCGTCGAGCGGGCCTGGTAGTCGCCCACGTAGATCCTCGCGTTGACAGGGACGAGCGTGTTCCCCTTGTTGTCGGCGAAGAAGTTGATCGTCGCATTGCTCGCCATCGGCGAGGAGAAGTCGGGAGTCGGGTTGACGTCCGCGTTGTCCTTCGTGTTCTGGAACTGGCCGAAGCCGCGCATGGCGAAGCCCTGCCAGAGCAGGTCCTGATTCGCCCCGCCGAAGCGGCCGACGTCGGCGGCGAGCATTGCGTCGCGTGCCTGGGCCATCGTCGGGTTGCGAGGCATCATCACCATCGCGTCGTAGTAGTCCTGCAACCAGCGCCGGTCGCCCGGGCAGGCCGATGCCGCCAGCTGCCCACGGACGCATGCGACGTCCTGCGCCGGCCCGCTCGACGGGTAGCGGCCGAGGAAGAGGTCGCGCAGGTCGATCTGCACGGCGATCCAGATCTCGCCGTCGGCGTGCACTTCGCCCTCGCGCGGCGGGGTGCCCGTCCCCGCCAAATCGAAGCCGTATTCGCCGTAGTTCAGCGGGTCGGTGTCCGGGTTCTGGCCGGGCTCCGGGAACGCGCCGCCCATCGGCCGGCCCGCGAGGAAGTCGCGGATCCCGTTGTACGGGTTGCCGGTCACGTAGGCGCCCTCGGTGTAGCGGTCGGAGCCGGGCACCGGGGCGATGTGCAGCGCGTTCATGACCTCGAGCGCGTCGAAGTCGCCGAATGCCTCGCCCATCGCGCCGGCGTGGGTGCCCTGGCGGCCACCGACGCCCTTGCCGATCATCCGGTTCTCGATCATGTGGCCGAACTCGTGGCCGAACACGCTGAAGTCGTAGTCACCGTCCACGCAGGGCGCGTAGAAGGAGCCGGCGAGCGACTGCCAGAGAAACATGTTCGTCTGCGCATGGGTGGCGTCGGCTCCGGTGCCCATGTTCGCGTTGTCACGGCTCCCGGTCGCCGCTCCGGCCTGGGCATTGCCGTTCAGGCCGTCGTCGCCGAGCGGTGCCAGCACCGGGCCGCCGGGAGTCGGGAACGGGTCGACCGTCGTAACACCGTTGTTGAACTGCTGCGAGTTCCAGTGCCCCTCGTCGAACCCAAGGTAGTACGAGTAGTCGTGCATGATGTTGTGGCCGACGAACAGGTTGACCGCCGCCGCCTCGATGTCGTTGGCGGCCGGGTTGCCCACCGGGTCGGCCACGAGAGCCGGATTGCAGCCCGACATGAACCACGCGTTCGTGAACGCCGGCCGGTAATCCCGCGTGGCACTCGTGGGCCGGAAGAGCAGCGGGTTGCCGTACGCGCCGTGATTGCCGCTCCAGAGCCGGGCGTCGTCGATGTTGTTGCCCGTCGTCTGCATCGTCCCGAGGTTGGTTCCGAGGACGTCGAGCTGGACGTCCCAGGGGAACTTCGACGCGACCCCGAGCGGGTAGACCGTCGTTCCGGGGTTGTCGGAGACGACGTTCGCGCAGCCCGCAGTTGCCGTCCAGCAGTAGAGCTGCTGCGTGTCCGTGGACAGGTAGTTCCACGGGAACGCGTTCATCGGGTTGAACGGCGGTGAGGCCGGGAACGCGAGCCAGGTCGGATTGTCCGCCAGGTTGTCGACGAGGTTCTGCCGGTAGAGCAGCTTGACGGTCGCAGCGTCGACGATCACGCGGTACGAGCTCTGCGCGCCGACGGTGGTCCTCGTCACCGTCGTGTCGTAGGCGCGGATCGCGCCTTTGCGCGGGGTGCCGAACGCCGTTGGCCGCACCGTCTGCACGCCGTTGAAGCCTGCGGCAGCGAGGCCGAGCGACCCGTTCGCGGTCTTGCCGAGCGCCGCCACGTCGCCCAAACGGGCTCCGGCCGCCCTGGCCGCGCGCCGCCATGCCGAGACCGGCCGGAGCAGGCGCTTGCCCGTGACGGCGGTGTCGGGCGTCAGCGAGGACGACGCATAGACGACCTTCCAGGCGTGCGTCGCCCGCACGACCGTGACGGTCGCGACGCCGTCGGCGGACAGGACGCCACCGAACGTCTGGCGGAAGGTGACCGCGTCGGCGCGGCTGCCTCGCAAGGGAGCCGCGGTCGCAAGGCGCAGGTGCGAGACCGACCTGAACCGGAAGAGCTGCTTGTGGGCGGCGAGCCAGCTTCGGGCGGCCGCCGCCGCGGACGGCGCCTTGATCCCGGTGGCCAGGTAGCCGCCGTAGTGGATGACCGGCGCGGGTGCTCCGCGCGAGCTCCACGACACCCGCCCGTGGATGGATCTCGCAGCCTTGAGCTGCGCCTTCGTCGGCGCGACCTTGGCGCGCGCGTCGAAGTTCGGCAGGCCTGACGACCGGCCCTCGATGTGGACGACCGCGAGGCCGCTCGACGTGAGCGTCAACGCGAGAGCCGATAGACCGGCGAGCAGCAGCAGCTGCATGCGTCGCGCTCGCCGAGGCAGGACGCTGAAGCGTCTCATTACTCCCCACTTCGTGGTTGCTTGGCGTTCGCAGCCACACGGCCGCCGCAAAGGTCAGCGGCTGCGGCCGGGTTGTACAAACGTCACCGCGCTCCTGCGCCGGCATGGGAGCTAGGCTCCGCTCCGTCCGACGAAAGGGGAGTGCTGCATGGTCAGGGCCTTCGTGCTCTACGAAAGCGAGCCGGATCCGGAGC
Source organism: Gaiellaceae bacterium (assembly GCA_036265535.1). Taxonomy (GTDB): domain Bacteria; phylum Actinomycetota; class Thermoleophilia; order Gaiellales; family Gaiellaceae; genus AC-32. The sequence continues at coordinate 2,665 of DATAOV010000117.1, forward strand.
GGTACGAGCGGCACGCCGAGCTCTGCAGGAACGTGCCCGGAGGGACCTTCCGGCACGGGAAGGTCTTCGGAGCGCCGATGGGCGAGCCGCCGTACGCCTACTACGCCGAGTGGGAGTTCCCCGACCGCGACGCCTTCAAGGAGGCTGCGCGAAGCGAGGAGTTCATGGCGACCGGTAAGGACGCGATGGAGATGGGCGGCCGCTTCCACGTCCTCTTCGCGGACGTCACGTGAGCGAAGGCCAGCCCGACGCCCCGCGGCCGCGTCCGCCGGACGAGTTCGGCTTCGAGCGGATCGTCTACGAGAAGGCGCCGCCGCGGGCCACGATCACGCTCAACCGGCCCGAGGTCCTGAACGCCTTCGACTTCCAGATGCTGCGCGAGCTCGCGCGCGCCTGCGAGGACGCCTCCTGGGACGACGAGATCCGCGTCGTCGTCCTGACGGGAGCGGGGCGGGCCTTTTGCGTCGGCGCGGACCTCAAGTCGTGGGCCGACGGCTACCTCGGTAAGCCGGGCGAGTACTGGAAGTGGTTCGGGGCGTTCAAGGACGCACACGACCGGCTGCGCGAGATCGGCAAGCCGACGCTGGCTCGGATCAACGGAATCGCGGTCGGCGGCGGGAACGAGCTCCAGATGGCGTGCGACCTCGCCGTGATGGTCGACGACGCGTTCATCCGCCACGTCGGGCCTGAGCACGGCTCGGTCCCGGCGGGCGGCGCGACGCAATGGCTGACGATCATGGTCGGCGACCGGCGGGCCCGCGAGATCGTGCTGATGTGCGAGGAGTTGCCGGCGCGCAAGGCCGAGGAGTGGGGGCTCGTCAACTGGGCGGTGCCCGCTGCCGAGCTCGACGCGAAGGTGGATGCCGTCGTCGAGAACCTCGCCCGGAAGCTCCCGCAGACGACGCGCTACGCGAAGCAGCACCTGAACTTCTGGAAGGACTTTGCCTGGCACGAGACGATCAACCACGCGCGCGACTGGCTCGCGCTCTCGATGGCGACCGAGGAGCCGCGGAAGGCGATCGAGCGTTTCCTGGAGCGCAAGTGACGCTCGCCGAGGCGGCGGCCGCGCTCGACGACGCGGTTCGGTCCGGCGAGGCCGAGGCGGCCGCGCGACTCCTACACGACGAGTTCGAGCTCACGAGCTCGCTCGGCACGGGCCTCCACGTCCCCAGGGAAGCGTGGCTCGAGAACATCGGGGCGATCCGCACCGAGGAGCTTTCCGGCCGGGACGCGCAGGTGCAGGAGTTCGGCGACGTCGGCGTCGCCGTCTGGCGGATGGACTGGCAGGCGAGCTGGGGGGACGACGACCTCAGCGGGCCGTACCTCGTCAGCGACGTCTGGCTGCGCGATGCCGGGAGCTGGCGGCTCCGCTGGCGCACCTGGGCGAGGCTGAACGCGGAGTTCCTCGTCGAGGAGCTGGCGCGGTGAGTCTCGTTCTGGTCGAGCGTGACGGGGCGATTGCCGTCGTCTTGTTGAACCGGCCCGAAGCGCTGAACGCACTCTCGGACGAGCTGATGGACGAGCTCGTGTCGACGCTCGAGGAGCTCGACCGAGACGAGGCGGTGCGAGCGATTGTGCTCGGCGGCTCCGAGCGCGCCTTCGCCGCCGGGGCCGACATCGGCGAGCTGGCGCAGGTCTCCGCGGTCGAGCTCTACTACCAGCGCCGGATCGAGCGCTGGGACGCGATCCGGGGGCTCTGGACGCCGCTCGTCGCGGCCGTCTCGGGCTATTGCCTCGGCGGCGGCTGCGAGCTGGCGATGGCGTGCGACCTGATCGTCGCCTCCGAGTCGGCGGAGTTCGGGCAGCCCGAGACCGGGCTCGGGATCATTCCCGGGGCGGGCGGCACGCAGCGGTTGACGCGAGCGGTCGGCAAGGCGCTGGCGATGGACGTGATCCTGAGCGGCCGGCGGCTCTCGGCGCGAGAGGCGCTTGCCGCAGGGCTCGTAGCCCGGGTGGTGGCCAAGGAGGCGTGGCTCGACGAGGCGAAGCGTGTGGCAATGGAGGTGGCCGAGAAGGGACCCGTCGCCACGAGGCTCGCAAAGGAGTCGGTCGACCGCGCCTTCGAGTCGACGCTGTCCACCGGCCTCGAGGCGGAGCGGCGCGCCCTCTACCTCGCCTTCGCCAGCGAGGATGCGAAGGAGGGGCTAAGCGCCTTCACCGAGAAGCGCAAGCCCGAGTTCAAGGGCCGCTGAGCAGGCTCGCGCGTTTCCTGGAGCCGCCGCGGCTGCGCACGCGAGAGGGTGACGAGGACCGCCGCGCGACCTGGCTCGAGCTCTTCCTCGACCTCGTCTTCGTCGGCGCGATCGCGCAGGTCGCCCTGACCCTGGGCCACGACCCGACGGCAGCCGGCTTCGGGCGCTACCTCGCGCTCTTCATCCCGGTCGGCTGGGCGTGGGCCGGCTTCACCTTCTACGCCACGCGCTTCGACACCGACGACCTCCTCTACCGGCTTCTCGTCCTGCTCGGCATGTTCGCAGTCGCCGCCCTGGCGAGCACCGTCCCCGACGCGTTGCACGGAGGGCAGAACGCCTTCGCACTCGCGTACGTCTCGGTGCGGCTGGTTTTGATCGTCCTCTACGCGCGCGTCTACCGGCAGCTCGAGGTAGCACGGCCTGTCGCGGGGTGGTTCATCTTCATGTTCGGGCTGGCCGCCGTCGACTGGCTCATCTCGCTCGCGGTGCCGGTGCCCTGGAAGTACGTCTTCTGGGGCTTTGCGCTGGCGCTCGAGCACGCCGCGCCCATCCGGGCGTGGCGTCTGATCCCCGACGCGCCGGTCCATCCGCGCCACATCCCGGAGCGGTACGGGCTGCTGATCATCATCGTCCTCGGCGAGGCGGTGATCGGCGTCGTGCTCGGCACGACCTCGGTCAGCTGGACTCTGCTCTCGGGCACCGCCGCCTTCGCCGGCTTCGTCGCGGCCGCCGCGATCTGGTGGCTCTACTTCGACTTCCTGAGCGCGTCGGCGGTGACGCGAAACGTGCTCAGCGGGATCACCTTCGTCTATGCCCACTACTTCGTCGCCGCGGGGATCGCGGCCCTCGGAGTCGGGGTGAAGCTGACGATCCTCTCCGCCGCACCGGGGCCGAGCTACGACGACATCGGCTGGATCGCCGCGGTCTCGACTGCGATGTGCATGGGCGGGCTCGCCGCGATCCAGCTCGCGACGCCGCCGACGCTGCTCGACCTCGACGTCGCGCTCCGGCTCGCGGTGGCGGCGGCGGCCGGCGCGCTCGCGCTCGTCTCGAGTTTCCTCTCACCGGTGCTCGTCCTCTGGCTGCTCGCGATCGTCCTCGTGACGCAGGTCGTGGTTGAGCTGGGCGGTCACGAGCGCCACGCGGGCGCCGTCGAAGCGCCGCTCTAGCCTTCGAGCTCGGTGGGCACGAGCTCCAGTTCGAGCTCGCGGCCCTCGCGGAGGACCCGCACCGGCACTTTCGCGCCGATCCGCTCCACCACCATCAGGCGCTGGATGTCGTCCACGCCTGTGACCGGAGCGCCGTCCAGCTCCACGATCAGGTCTTCCGGCTTCAGGCCCGCCGCGGCCGCCGGAGTGTCCTCGACCACCTGGACGACCTCGACGCCGGCCTCGCGGCCGAGCTGCCTGGCCAGGCGCGGCGGGAGCGGTCGCGCGCCGCCGGCGATCCCGAGGTAGGCGCGGCGGAACCGGCCCTCGGTCATCAGCGCGCCGATGATCTGGCGGGTGGCCGCGTTGACCGGGACCGCGAGGCCCAGCCCGACGCCTGCGACCGCTGTGTTCACGCCGACGACGTGCCCTGCCCCGTCCGCGAGCGCGCCGCCGGAGTTCCCGGGGTTGAGCGCCGCGTCGGTCTGGATGACGTTGTCGACCACCCGTCCGCTCTGGGTCGGGAGCGACCGGCCGAGCGCCGAGACGACACCCGCCGTGACAGAGCCGGCGAAGCCGTTCGGGTTGCCGATCGCGACGACCAGCTGGCCGACGCGAAGGCGCTCCGCGTCGCCGAGTTCAGCAGCCACGAGGTCCTGGGCGTCGGCACGAAGCACTGCGAGATCCGAGTGGGCGTCGGAGCCGACGACCTCGAACCCGAGCTCGCGGCCGTCGACGAAGGACGCCCTGCCCGTGCCCTGGCTGCGCGCGATCACGTGCGCCGAGGTGAGCATGAATCCGTCAGGCGTGATCACGACCGCGCTCCCGCCGCCGTTCAGCATCCGGCCTCCGCGGCCACGGTGCGAGACGCGCAGGTTCGCGACGGAGGGCGCGAGGCGCTCCGCCACGGAGATCACCGCGCGGGAGTACGCGTCGAGCGCTTCTGCCTCGTTCGGCGGATCGGAGATGAAGGTCGGCCTGGCCACGCCTCGAAGCTAGCAACCCGGTTATAGGCTGCGCGGATGGCCGAGGCCGAGACGAGCAGGGACGGCGCGGTGCTGACGATCACGCTCAACCGGCCGGACGTGCTCAACGCCTTCAACGCCGACCTGCACCGTGCGCTCGCCGCCGCGCTGAAGGAAGCGCGAAGCGACCAGGTGCGCGCCGTCGTGATCACGGGGGCGGGGCGCGGGTTCTGCGTCGGGCAAGACCTGACCGAGTTCCGCGAGGCCCCCGGAGACATCGGCGACCGCCTGCGCCGCGGCTACCACCCGAACATCCGTGCCGTGCGCGCGCTCGAGAAGCCGGTGCTCGCGGCGGTGAACGGCCCTGCCGCAGGGGCCGGCCTCTCGCTGGCCTGCGCCTGCGACCTGCGCCTCGCGGCCGAGGGAGCCACCTTCGTCCCCGCGTTCATCAACATCGGCCTGGTGCCCGACTCCGGCGGCACCTACTTCGTGCGGCGGCTGCTCGGCACGGCGCGGGCGTTCGAATGGATGACCTCGGGGCGGCGCCTGAACGCGGCCGAGGCGCTCGAGTGGGGTCTCGTCTCCGAGGTCGTGCCCGACGGGAGCCTGCCCGAGCGCGCGGCCGAGCGGGCCGGCGAGCTCGCTGCGATGCCGACCCGGGGGATAGGGCTGACCAAGCGGCTCTTCGACCACGCCGAGAACGCGACCCTCGAGGAGCAGCTGGAGTTCGAGGCCCAGCTCCAGTCCGTCGCCACCGGGACCGCCGACTTCCGCGAGGGAGTCGCCGCGTTCCTGGAGAAGCGCGAACCGCGCTTCGAGGGCCGCTGACGCGCCCGTTACGATCCGGCGCATGGAAACCTCCGCCTCCAGCACCTCCGCGCAGCACCCCATTCGCGTCCTCGTCAACGACGATCTGCAGCGGAATCGCCTCACGGTCTTCTTCCGACTGATCCTCGCCATCCCGGGCCTGCTCTGGGCCTCGCTCTGGGGCGTGATCGCCGTCCTGGCGCTGATCGTGGACTGGTTCGCGACGCTGTTCACGGGACGCTCTCCCGAGGGCCTGCACACCTTCCTCGCGACCTACCTGCGCTTCGTCACCCACCTGCGCGCCTACATCCTGCTGATCGCCGACCCGTTTCCCGGCTTCACCGGCCGCCAGGGGACCTATCCGATCGACCTCGAGGTCGACCCACCGGAGTCGCAGAGCCGGCTGACGGTCCTCTTCCGGATCATCCTCGCGATCCCCGCCCTGATCGTCACGAACATCCTCTCGAATCTCTCCCAGCTCCTGGCGATCTTCAGCTGGTTCGTCGCCCTGGTGATGGGACGCGTGCCGGAGGGACTGCGGAACTTCGCCGCGCTCGCGCTTCGGATCGAGACGCAGACCTACGCCTACGTGCTTCTGCTGACCGAGCGCTACCCGAGCTTCAACGTCGGGATCGAGTCCTAGCCGCGGCTACCCGGACGACCCGGAGGCGCAGCCTGTCAGCCCGAGCTGCTCCCGGGCCAGCCGGTCCTGATCCGCGTCCCGTTGCTGTAGCTGCTTGAAGGCGGTCTGCACTCCCGGCTGATCGTTGTCGCGAAGCGCGTCGTGGAGCTTCTTCGCGGCGTCCACCTCGGCGTCGGCGATCTGAATCCAGCGGTCGTAGCGGTCCTGGAGGCTCTCGGGCGGGCTGAGCACGCGGAGCTCGTCGTTGCCCTTGCGAATCACCGGCAGCACCCGCTCGATCGCGCTCGCCAGCTCGGCCGAGTTCCCGGCCGGGACGCCGCGCATCTCGGCTCGCACCCGCTGCTCGTACTTGGCGCAGATCGCATCGGCGCGAGTGACGAACTCGGACTTGGTCAGACGGTCGCTTCCGCCTCCGCACGCGGCGGCCCCGAACGCGAGCACGGCGACGGCGAGCAGCGGGAGCCGGACGGGCATCAGATCGTCTTGAAGTGCTCGAACGGCTGCTTGCAGCTGCGGCAGTAGCGCAGGGAGCGGCACGGCGTCGGGCCGAAGATGTTCTCGAGCGCGGTGTCGCGCGAGCCGCAGTACGGGCAGCGGAAGCCGTTCGACTCGAGCTGCACAAGGGTCGGCGGGGCGGCGCCGCGGGGCGCGGGCGGCGCGAAGCCGGAGGCGCGCAGCTTCTCCCGGCCTTCAGGCGTGATCCGGTCGGTCGACCACGAGTCATCGGTGAGCACGCGAACCTCCGGCTCGGCCCCGAGCGACCGGATGCGCTCGGCCATCGCGTCACGCATCACCTCCAGGGCCGGGCAGCCGAGGAACGTCGGCGTGAAGTCGACCTGCACGCGTCCATCCGCGACCTGGACGTCGCGGACGACTCCTAGCTCGACCAGCGAGATCACCGGGATCTCGGGATCCGGGATCTCGGCGAGCGCGGCCCAGACCTGCTCGGCGGTTACCACGTCGTCCCGGCCGGCTGCGAGCGCCGGACGATCGTCATCTCCTCCCAGAGCTCCGCGAGCTCGGGCGAGTGTCCGTCCCGCTCCTCCCGGTCGAGGATCGCGGCCGCGAGCGGCCGGAGCTCGTCGAGGGCGGCCGTGAAGCGCGGCTCCCCGGCGAGGCGGTCGAACCACATCTGCGCGTGCAGCCGGTGGTAGACCTCCTCGCGGTCGATCTTGGCGGCGAGCCCGGCCAGCTCCGGGTCGTCGGAGGCCTTCAGGCGCTCGAGGCGGATCGCGTCGGCCTCCTCGTAGAGGTGGTGCCGCGCGATCGTGTGCTCCCAGCTCGGAAGCCGCAGCTCGACGAGCCGGGCACAGCGGTACTCGTCGGGGGCGCGGTCGAATGCGAGCCCGTCCGCAGTCGTGCCGAGGTCGCGCGCCGCGAGCTCGTACAGCGCCCGCGCGTGCCCGATCTCGTTCTGCGCGATCGAGGAGAAGGCCACGTCCTCCTCGAGGAAGGGCGCGATCCCGGTCCACTCCGAGTCGCGCCAGCCCAGAATGAGTTCGTCATCTGCGATCTCTAGCAGCATCTCCGCCCGCGTCGTCAACATGCCGCCTCGGTTACCCGAGCGAAGCGATGGGTCAAGCCGGCCCCGCGGAAAGTGCGCAGCACTTTCCGCGGCCTAGCGATCTCGAGGAGCAGTTGTGCCCGCTCGCTCACGTGCCTCCTTGAGCTTCTCTTTCAGCGGATAGCCGTCCACGCGGTGGTAGTTCCGGTTCAGCTCGTCGACGAAGTCATCGACGTGCAGGATCGACTCGCGTGCGACCACCCAGAGCGCCTCGGACTCGCCGCGACGACCGTACTGCTCGCGCGCGTACCACTCGGCGAAGCGCTCGTCGGGAGCCTCGATCGAGCCGGCGTGCTGGAAGGCCTGGCCCTTCCGCTCCTGGCGGAAGACTTCCCAGATCACGCGGCTTCGGCGAGCAGGACCCGGCGGACCCAGGCCGAGTTCTCGCGTGCCTTGCGCCTGAGGTCGAGTCGCTCCTCGGTCTTCGGGCCGTGTCCGGTCACGACGTGCATGAGCTCGTCCCAGTCGGGCTCGGTGTAGTGCCAGCGGCCGGTCTCCTCGTCCTTGCGCAGCGCCGGGTCGGGCACGGTCAGGCCGAGCTCCCAGATCTGCGGTACGTAGCCGTCGAGGAACTGCTGGCGCGCCTCGTCGTTTCCCTGGCTCTTGATCCGCCAGACCACCATCGGATCCTCGTCGGCGGGGATCGGGTTGCCGTGGAACTGCATCAGCGGGCCCCACCAGCGGGTGACGGCCTCCTGCACCAGCCCGCGCTGGTCGTCGGTGCCGTTCATCAGTGTCAGGATCACGTCGCGGCCGTGGAGGATGTGGAACGACTCCTCCCAGCAGATCTTCTTCATGATCCGTGCATAGGGCGCGTACGAGCACTTGAGCAGCGCCTTCTGGCTGATGATCGCTGCGGCGTCCACGAGCCAGGCGATGACGCCCACGTCGCCCCAGGTCTTGGTCGGGTAATGGAAGACGTTGTGGAACTTGGCCTTGCCCGAGATCAGGTCCTCGAGGCACTCCTCGCGCGGCTTCCCGAGATCCTCGACGACGCGGTAGATCAGCTGCGCGTGGCCGACCTCGTCCTGCACCTTCGCCGTGAGCGCGAGCTTGCGCTGGAGGGTCGGCGCGCGGAGGATCCACTCGCGCTCGGGCAGCACGCCCATCAGCTCCGAGTTGCCGTGCATCTCGATGAACTTGCGCAGGCGGGCCCGGTACTCGTCGGGCATCCAGTCGTCGGTCTCGACCTGGCCGCCGGACTGGACGTACTCGAGGAATTCGCGCTCTCGCGTCTCCATACCGAACGGTCGTTAGGCTACCAAGCGTGTCCGAACGGCGTGCCCAGCTGACCCGCCAGGCCGCACGGCTCTTCGCGGAGAAGGGCTACCACGGCACCTCGATCGGGGAGATCGCCGAGGCGCTCGGGGTGCAGAAGGGCTCGCTCTACGCCCACATCGACTCGAAGCAGGACCTGCTCTACGAGACGATGCTCGAGGGTGCCCGCGCCTTCCACGCGGGCCTCGACGCCATTCCCGACGAGCTCCGTCCGGCGGAGAAGATCCGGCTCGCGTTGCGCTCGCACCTGCGCGTGGTCGCCGACCAGCTCGACGTCGCGACCGTGTTCGTCCAGGAGTGGCGCTACCTGGAGGGCGCGCGGCGCGACGAGATCCTCGACGAGCGCCGGCGCTACGAGGAGCGCATCCGCACGCTCTTCCGGGAGGGCCGCGACCTCGGCGAGCTGCGCAGCGACCTCGACGACGCGACCGCGGCGCTGCTCGCCCTCTCGGCCGCGAACTGGGCGTACACCTGGCTCCAGCCGGGCCGCGACACGGACGACCTCGCGGACCGCTTCTTCGAGCTGCTCGTGGACGGCATGCGCGGGTACGCGACGCCCGCCGCCGGCTGACCGATCCGTCAATCACAGGAGGTTCCGGGAGATTCGCCGCCCGCCGCGCGGCAGCTTTGCTCATAGTTGACACCCCGTAAAGTGGTGTAGATG
>DATAOV010000118.1:0-28893 GCA_036265535.1 Gaiellaceae bacterium
AGTACGTGCTCGTCGACGAGCGGTCGTTGATCCCGCTTCCCGCTGGGGTCGAGCCCGTGGACGTGGCGCCGCACTCCGATGCCGGGATCACCGCCTACCACGCGGTCAAGGGGCTCGTCCCGAGGCTCGTCCCGGGTACGACCACGGCCGTGGTCGGCGTCGGCGGCGTGGGCCACATCGCCCTCCAGCTCGTGAAGGTGCTGGGCGCGGGCGCGGTCGTCGCGATCGATACCGACGAGCGGCGCAGGTCGCTCGCGCAGGAGCTCGGCGCCGACGAGGTCCTCGGCGAGCAGGCGGACGTCGCCGACGCCGTGCGTGAGCTGACGAACGGGGCCGGCGCAGACATCGTGCTCGATTTCGTCGGCACCGACGAGACCCACTCGTCCAGCCTGCAGATGCTGGCGCGGCGGGGCCTCTACTCCGTCGTGGGCTACGGCGGCACCGTCACGGTTCCGTCGGTGGGCCTGATCGCCGAAGACATCGCGATCACGGGGAACCTCGTCGGCAACTGGATCGACCTCTGGGAGCTTCTGCAGCTGCACGGGCGCAGCGAGATCACGCTGCGGACGGAGACCCACTCGCTCGACGACGTGAACGAGGTGCTCGACCGGCTCCGAGAAGGGGAGATCACCGGCCGCGCCGTCCTCGTCCCGTGAGCGGACGCGCAGACACGCTCGCCGGCCGCCCGCCGACGCAGGGTCAGATCCTCTGGACGCCTCCGGCGGACGTGCGCGAGCGGACGGAGATCGGCAGCTACCTCGAGTGGCTGCGCCGCGAGCGAGCCCTCGACTTCGCGGATTACGACGCTCTTTGGCGCTGGTCCGTCGGCGACCTCGAGGGCTTCTGGTCCTCGCTCTGGGAGTACTTCGAGATTCGAGCCCACGCGCCCTACGAGCGTGTGCTCGGCTCGCGGGCCATGCCGGGCGCGGAGTGGTTCCCGGGCGCGCGGCTGAACTACGCCGAGCACATGCTCGGCCTTGACGAGGACACCGACGCAGTCGCGGTCGTCGCGCACTCGCAGACGCGCGACCCCCTCGAGCTCACGTTCGGCGAGCTCCGCGATCAGGTCGCTCGCGCCCGCACCGGCCTGAGGCGCCTCGGAGTCGGCTCCGGCGACCGGGTCGTCGCATACCTGCCGAACATCCCGGAGACCTTGGTCGCCTTCCTTGCGACCGCGAGCCTCGGTGCGATCTGGGCGACCTGCCCGCCGGAGTTCGGCGTCCGCAGCGTGCTCCACCGGCTCGGACAGCTCGAGCCGAAGCTGCTGCTCGCCGTCGCGGGCTACCGCTGGGGCGACAAGCTCGTCGATCGCCGGGAGCAGGTGGCCGCCATCCGCGACGGCCTGCCGAGCCTGGAGTCCGTCGTCCACGTCCCGTATGCGGGCGGAGCCGACGACGTGCTTCCGGACGCTGCGTCGTGGGAGGAGGTTCTGCGCGACGAGGAGCCGCTCGAGTTCGAGCCCGTAGCGTTCGCCCACCCGCTGTACGTGCTCTTCTCGTCGGGCACGACCGCGCTCCCGAAGGCGATCGTCCACGGCCACGGCGGGATCCTGCTCGAGCACCTGAAGAACCACGGGCTGAGCTGGGACCTTCGCCCCGGCGACCGGCTCCAGTGGTTCACGACCACCGCCTGGATGATGTGGAACGCGCTCGTCTCGACGCTGCTCCTGCGCGCGTCGGTCGTCATGATCGACGGCAATCCCGCCCACCCGGACCTGTCGTACCAGTGGCGGCTCGCGGAGACGACGCGGCCGACGATGCTCGGGGTCAGCCCGGCGTTCGTGATGGCCTGCCGCAAGGAGGGATTGGAGCCGGGTCGGCGTTTCGACCTCTCCTCGATCCGCACGATCGGCGCCGCCGGCTCGCCCTTGCCGCTGGAGGGGTTCGAGTGGCTCTACCGGCAGTTCGCCCCCGAGGTGCAGGTCAACCTCGGCAGCGGCGGCACCGACATCTGCACCGGGATCGTCCAGGGATATCCGCTGCTGGCGGTCTACGCGGGCGAGATGTCGGGTCGCTGCCTGGCCGTCGACGCGAAGGCGCTCGGCCCTGACGGGGAGCCGGTCGTCGGCCAGCTCGGCGAGCTCGTGATCGCCCAGCCGATGCCGTCGATGCCCGTCGCGCTCTGGAACGATCCGGACGGCTCGCGCGCCCGCGCCGCCTACTTCGACACCTTCCCCGGCGTCTGGCGCCACGGCGACTGGATCGTGTTCAGCGAGCGGGGCACCTCGGTGATCACGGGCCGGTCCGACGCCACGCTCAACCGCGGCGGCGTCCGGCTCGGCACGAGCGAGTTCTACGTCGTCGTGGAGGAGCTCGAGGAGGTCCTCGACAGCCTCGTCGTCCACCTCGACGATCCCGACGAGCTGTTCCTGTTCGTCGCGTTGCGCGAGGGCGTCGAGCTAGACGACGAGCTGCGTGCGCTCATCTCCGATCTGCTCCGCACGGCGCTGTCGCCGCGCCACGTGCCCGACGAGATCGTGGCCATGCCGGCGATCCCGCGCACTCTGACCGGCAAGAAGCTCGAGCTGCCGGTCAAGCGCATCCTCGCCGGGGCCGACCCGGCGGAGGTTGTCAGCGCGGACGCGCTCGTGGATCCGGCCTCGATCGATCCCTTCGTCGCATACACGCGCGCGCGTCCCGGCTGATGGCGCTTGGACGGCTCGATCACGTCCTCGTCCTGACCGACGACCTCGAGGCGACGAAGGACTTCTACTGCGAGGCGCTCGGGCTGGAGGTGGGGGAGCGGCCTGCCCTCGAGTTCCCGGGCTACTGGCTCTACCTCGAGGGCGCGCCGTGCCTGCACCTCGCCGAGCGCGCCTCCTACGAGGCGCATGCGGCGACACTCGGGCTGCAGGTCGGCGCGGCGGTCGACCACGTCGCCTTCACCGGCGCGGACTACGAGCGCCTGGCCGCCCGGCTGGCCGCGGCCGGCGTCGACACGGTGACCAACACCGTCGCCGGCGCCGGCCTTCGTCAGCTCTTCGTCACCGACCCGAACGGCGTCCGCGTCGAGGTGAACCTCTCGGACTAGCTCAGAACGGGAACGGCTCCGCCTTGTCGCGCGAGGTGAGCCACTGCCATTCCGTCCAGAGCTCGAGGTTGGCGACGCCGCCGAAGTGGCCGCCGTTGCTCGAGCTGCCGACGCCTCCGAACGGCGCGGGCGGCTCCTCGTTGACGGTCTGGTCGTTGATGTGAACCATCCCCGCGCGGAGCTGCTCGGCGACCGCGGCGGCGCGTTGCGGCGAGCCCGACTGCACCGCGGCCGTCAAGCCGTAGGAGGTGGCGTTGGCCAGCTCGACGGCCTCGGCGTCGTCGCGGAACGTCGTCACCGGCGCCACGGGGCCGAAGATCTCCTCCTTGAACGCCGGCATCTCCGGGGTGACTCCTCCGAGGACCGTCGGGGCGAAGAACAGACCGTCGTTGGTCCCGCCGGCGAGAACCTTCGCGCCCTGCTCGACGCTCTCGTCGACGATCCGCCTGACCCGCGCGAGCTGGCGCTCGTTGATGATCGGCCCCAGGGCGACCTCGTCGGTCGCCGGGTTGCCGACCGGCAGGTGCCCGGCCCGTTCGACGAGCGCGCTCGTGTAGGCGTCGACGATGCTCTCGTGCACGAGGTGGCGGCTGACCGAGAGGCAGATCTGCCCCTGGTGGAGGAAGGAGCCCCAGGCGCCGGCCGACGAGGCCGCCTCGATGTCCGCGTCGTCGAGCACGACCAACGGGCTGTTGCCTCCCATCTCGAGGACGAGGCGCTTCAGCATGCGGCCCGCCGTCTCGCCGACGAGATGGCCGGTGGCGGTCGAGCCGGTGAACGAGATCATGCGCACGTTGGGGTCGGCGACGAGGGCGTGGCCCACCTCGCCGTCGCCCGGGAGCACGTGCAGGACCCCCTCGGGCAGCCCGGCCTCCTCGAAGAGGCGCGCGATCACGACGCCGCCCGTAACCGGGGTGTTGGCATCGGGCTTGAGCACGACGGCGTTGCCGAGCGCGAGAGCCGGGCCGACCGAGCGCATGGCGAGCACGTAGGGGAAGTTCCAGGGCGTGATCACGCCGACGACCCCGAGTGGGATCCGCCGCGCGGTGCTCGTTCGTCCCGGCGTCAGCGACGGCAGCTCGACGTCGAGAGGCTGATCGACGAGTGCCGCCGCGGTCTGGAGCTGGCCGATCGAGGCGGTGATCTCGTGGTCGGCCTTGGGCGGGATCGCGCCGGACTCGCGGATGAGCCAGTGGATGAGCTCGGCTCGATGGTTCTCCATCAGCTCGGCAGCGCGCCGGACGACCGCGACCCGCTCCGTAAAGGGCGTCGCGGCCCAGGCGCGCTGGGCGGCGGCGGCGGAGGATGCTGCCCGGGCGATCGTCTTGGGATCGCCGCCTCCCGCCGTTCCCAGTACCTCGCCGGTAGCGGGCTCGGTGGTCTCGATCTGCGCGGGCGCGTCGACCCAGCCGTTGCTGTAGATCTTTCCGGTCCATTGGGCCTGCTCGAGGAGGTTCTCGACTTTCGCTCCGGCCTCGACCTCTGTCGTGGCGCTCATGGCGCTCCTTTCATCTGCTCGTCAAATTGCTTCCGCCTGCGCGAGCGAGGGGGTTCCGGACTGGATCAAGTCTGCCGCCTTCTCGGCGATCATCACCGTCGGCGCGTGCGTGTTGGCGCGGGTGATCGTCGGCATGACCGACGCGTCGACGACCCGCAGCGAGCTCGTCCCGTAGACGCGGAGCTCCGGGTCGACGACCTCTCCCATCGCGCACGTCGAGGTCGGGTGGTACACCGACTGCCCCGCACGGCGCACGAACTCGAGGATGTCGTCGTCGGAGTCGGAGGCGGGGACGCTGAACGGCTCCCGCTCGACGGCCTTGAGCGCGGGCTGCTCCGCGATCTCCATCGCCAGCCGCATCCCCTCGACGATGCTCCGGCGGTCTTCCTCCGTGGTGAGGAAGTTGCAGAGCACGCGCGGCTTCGAGTCGGGGAGCGGCGCACGCAGCATCACCCGGCCGCGGCTCGAAGGCTTGATCACGACCGGGCCGAAGCAGTAGCCCCCCTCGCCCGGCGCGGTGAGGCCCTCGTCGAAGAACAGCGACGGCGCGAAGTGGAACTCGACGTCCGGTGCGCTCAGCTCCGGGCGCGTTCGGAAGAAGCCGCCGGCCTCGGGGATGTTCGAGGTCAGCGGCCCGCGCCCGTCCTCGAGCAGCGCGAAGTTGTCGGGGTTGAAGATGCCGAAGAGGGTCGGCTCGTAGGTGAGGTAGTTGAGCTGGGCCATGCAGTGGTCCTGCATGTTGCGACCGACCGGCAGGCTCTCGCGGACCGGGATTCCGACCGGGGCGAGCTCCTCCTCGAGGCCGATCCCCGAGAGCATCAGCAGCACCGGGGACTGGTACGAGCCGGCGGAGAGGATCACCTCGCGCTCGGCGCGGAGCGTCTCCTGCGAACCGTTGCGGACGACCTCGACCCCCACCGCCCGGTCGCCCTCGAAGGCGATCCGCTGGACGAAGACGCCGGTCAGGACCTCGAGGTTCGGCCGCTCCGCCGCGGGGTGGAGGTAGGCGTCTGCCGTGCTGCATCGCCGGCCGTCCCGCTGGGTGACCTGGAAGCGTCCGACGCCTTCCGGGCGATCGACGTTCAGGTCCGGGATCAGCTCGTGCCCTGCCTGCACGGCTGCCTCGAGCATCGTGTCGACGAGCGGGTGCATCGAGCGGCTGTCCGACACCGCGAGCGGTCCGCCGGCGCCGTGGTAGGCGTCGGCGCCGCGCTCGTTGTCCTCGGCGCGCTTGAAGTAGGGCAGCACATCGTCGTAAGACCAGCCGTCGCAGCCCAGCTCCGCCCACTCGTCGTAGTCGGCGCGATGGCCCCGGAGGTAGATCATCGCGTTGATCGAGCCCGAGCCGCCGATCACGCGGCCGCGCGGCAGGTAGAGCCGGCGGTTGCCCAAGCCGGGCTCCTGCTCGCCGAGCAGGTCCCAGTCGAGGCTCGACTTGAAGACCGCGGGAAACGCCGCCGGGATGCGGAGCTCCGGCGCCGTGTCCGGGCCGCCCGCCTCCAGCAGGAGGACCTTGACGTCGGGATCCTTGCTCAGCCGCGATGCGAGCACACAGCCCGCCGAGCCGGCCCCGACGATCACATAATCAGCCGCCATTCGGTACCACCTCGGGTCGAATTGCCGAGGGGAGCTTATCCCGATGGATGTGGCGCAAGAACTGCCCACGCGTTAGCGTTGACGCGGGATGTCCGCGGACCTGCTCGGGCTCTACTGGACTATCTCCGGCCCGGTCGAGGTTCACGTGGGGCGGGAGTGGAGCCTCTTCGACCTGGCCGACCGCTGCGAGCACGCCTCGCGCGCCGGCTTCAAGGGCATCGGCCTCTGGCACGCCGACCTCGAGAAGGTGCTCGAGACGCGTTCGTTCGGGGACGTGAAACAGCTCCTCGACGACAACGGCCTCGAGTATTTGGAGCTCGAGTTCCTGATGGACTGGTTCCTCGACCCCGGCGACGACCGGCGCCAGGCATCCGACAAGATCCGCGCGCAGCTGTTCGAGGCCGCGGCTGCTCTCGGCGCGCACCACATCAAGGTCGGGAACATCCCCGGCACCCCGTGCGAGCTCTCGCAGGTGACCGAGCGCTACGGCGAGCTCTGCGCCGACGCCGCGGAGAAGCACGACTCACGAGTGGTCTACGAGTTCATGCCGTTCGACGTCAACGTCCACGACCTCGACTCGGCGCTCGCACTCGTCGAGGGCGTCGACGCGCGGAACGGCGGGCTCGCGATCGACACCTGGCACATGGCGAAGCTCGGCATCGAGCCCGGTGACCTGGACCGGATCCAGCAGCGGCACGTCGGCTGGGTCGAGCTCAGCGACGGCCACTACGAGAACATGGCCGACCTGATCGACGAGACGATCAACCACCGCAGGCTCCCCGGCGACGGCGAGTTCCCGATCCGCGACTACGTCGCCGCCTGCCGTGAGGTCGGCTACGACGGGCCGTGGGGCGTCGAGGTCCTCTCGGAGGAGCTGCGCAACCTGCCGATCGACCAGATCTTCGACCGAGCCTACGAGACGAGCATGTCGCAGCTCGTCCCCGAACCGGAAAGGAGCCTCGGTGTCTGAGCTCGACAACGACCGCCTGATCTGGATGTTCTCGCAGATGGTGCGGATCCGGGAGTTCGAGGAGCACGTGAAAGGGACCTTCGAGGAGCACCCGGGCGTAATCCGCGGCCACACCCACCTGGCGGACGGCGCCGAGGCGTCGATCGTCGGCTCGATCGCGGCCATGAGGCCCGACGACCAGCTGCTCGCGACGTACCGCTGCCACGGCTATCCGCTCGTGCTCGGCACCGACCCGAAGGCGATGATGGCCGAGATCTACGGCAAGGAGACGGGCCTGTGCGGGGGCTACGGCGGCTCGATGCATCTCGTCGACGTCGAACGCGGATTTCTCGGCACATCGGGGATCGTCGCGCAGGGCATCCCGCACGCGACCGGCGCTGCGTACGCGGCGCAGATCCGCGGCAAGGGCCAGGTCGTCCTCGGCTTCTTCGGCGACGGCGCGTCCAAGCAGGGCGCGTTCCACGAGTCGCTCAACATCGCCTCGCTGTGGAAGTTGCCCGTCGTCTACGTGATGGAGAACAACAGCTACAACGTCGTCACGCGGGTCGAGCAGGAGGATGCCAACGCGGCGGCGGGCGAGCCGCTGGCCGTGAAGGCCGGCGCGTATTCGATGCCGGGTGTGACCGTCGACGGCGGTGATCCCGTGGCCGTCCACGAACAGGTCGCGGAAGCCGTCGAGCGGGCGCGCTCAGGCGAAGGGCCGACGCTCGTCGAGTCGCTCGTCTACCGGCTGAGCGCACACGGGAACATCATCGCGCCGCCGGGTGTGCCGCTGCACTTCCCGGAGCACGAGGCGGTCACCGTCTTCGGGGCGCCCGAGGAGTACGACGCCGCGAAGCGCGGCGATCCCGTGCCACGTTTCCGCGGTCGCCTCGTGACCGAGGGGACGCTGAGCGCCGAGGAGGCGGATCGCATCGCCGAGGCCGCGCGCGAGGAGATGGACGAGGCCGTCACCTTCGGGCTCGAGAGCCCGTTCCCGGCCCCGGAAGCGGCAACGAACTACGTCTACGCCTAGGAGGACCGAGATGGCCCACGAGCTTCCCTACATCGCTGCGATCGAGGAGGCGATTCGCGAGGAGATGGAGCGGGACGAGACGGTCCTCTACTTCGGTCAGAACATCGCGACCACCGAGAACGACCCGTTCGTGCAGGCCTTCGGTGCCGATCGCGTCCGCGTGACGCCGATCTCCGAGACGGCCGAGATCGGGATGGCCGTCGGCGCGGCCTTCGGGGGCTACCGGCCGGTGGTCGAGCTGTACATGGCCGAGTTCATGCTCGTCGCGATGGACCAGGTTGTGAACGAGGCCCCGCGCTTCCACTACATGAGCGGCGGCCAGGTCAAGGTGCCGCTCGTGCTCAAGGCGGGGTACGGGTTCACCGCCGGCTGGGCGGGGCAGCACACCGGTTCGATCTACGGCATGTTCATGGGCGTGCCGGGCCTGAAGGTCGCCGTGCCCGCGACCGCGGCCGATGCCAAAGGCCTGATGACGACCGCGATCCGCGACGACAACCCGGTCGCGTTCTTCCACCACTATCTGCTCACGCTCGAGCACGGCGAGGTACCCGACGGCGAGTACGCCGTCCCGTTCGGGGAGGCGGCGGTGCTGCGCGAGGGGAGCGACGTCACGATCGTCGCGATCGGCTTCCTCGTCGGCAAGGCGCTGGCGGCCGCCGAGCAGCTCGCGGCCGACGGCGTCAACGCAGAGGTGATCGACCCACGCACCCTTGCGCCGCTCGACACGGCTACGATCCTCGGCTCGGTCGAGAAGACCGGCCGGCTCGTGGTGGTCGACCAGTCGACGCGCCACGGCTCCGCGGCCGCGGTGATCGCCGCGGAAGTGGCCTCGGAGGGCTTCGCCTCGCTGAAGGCTCCGGTCGGACTCGTGACAGCGCTCGACGCGACCATCCCGTACAGCCAGCCGATGGAGGAATACCTCCTGCCGGACGAGGCGAAGATCGTCGGCGCCGTCCAGCAGGTGCTCGGCTCCGAGGCAGTCACCGCCTGAGCACGGACGAGCTCGAGCTCCTGCGCCTGATGTGGCGGATCCGCGCCTTCGAGGAGCGGGTCGGAGAGCTGACGCGGGCCAACGAGGTGCACGGCCTCGTTCATCTGAGCATCGGTCAGGAGGCGGTCGCGGCCGGCGTCTGCTGTGCGCTGCGGACGGAGGACTTGGTCTACAGCAACCACCGCGCCCACGGCCACGCGATCGCGAAGGGCGCGCCGCTCGAGGGCGTGCTGGCAGAGCTGATGGGTCGCGCCGACGGGCTCTGTCGCGGGCTCGGCGGCTCGATGCACCTCGTGGACGTCGAGCACGGACTGATGGGCGCTACAGGCGTCGTCGGTGGGAACGTTCCCCTCGCGCTCGGCAGCGCGCTCGCGACCCGGCTGCTCGGAGGTGACCGGGTGACCGTGGTCTTCTTCGGCGACGGCGCGGTGCAAGGCGGCATCTTCGTCGAGTCCGTCAACCTGGCGACGCTCTGGCGGCTGCCGGTGATCCTCGTGTGCGAGAACAACGGCTTCGCCGAGTTCACCCCGCGCTCGGCGCACACTGTCGTCGAGCGCGTCAGCGACGTCGTCGCGCCCTACGGCCTGGAGCGCGAGACCGTCGACGGAAACGACGTCGTGGCCGTCCGCGAGGCGTTCGCGCGCTTCCTCGCGGCGGCGCGCGGCGGCGAAGGCCCGTTCCTGCTCGAGTGCCTGACCCACCGGCTGCGCGGCCACTACGAGGGCGATCCGGAGCGCTACCGCGAGGCTCTGGCCGCCGAGGACTGGCAGGAGCTCGACCCGATCCAGAGGCAGCAGCGGCGCGGACTCGACGAGGGGTGGCTCGACTCGCCGGCGCAGCTCGAGCAGGAGGCGCGGGAGGAAGTCGAACGGGCGGTGCTGTTCGCCCGCGAGAGCGCCTTCCCGCCCGCCGGTCTCACGGACGAGCTCGTTTACGCGTCGTGACCGAGACGACCTACCTGAAGGCGATCACGACCACGCTCGCGGAGGCGATGCGCGCCGACGAGCGGGTGCTCGTGCTCGGCGAAGACGTCGCCGAGGGCGGGCCGTGGGGAGCGACCGCCGGGCTCGTCGAGGAATTCGGTTCCGAGCGCGTCCGGAACACGCCGATCAGCGAGGCCGCGATCTGCGGGATCGCCGTCGGCGCGGCGCAGTCCGGGATGCGGCCCGTGGTCGAGATCATGTTCATCGACTTCCTCACGCTCGCCCTGGACCAGCTCGTCAACCAGGCGGCCAAGGCGCACTTCATGTCGGGTGGGCAGCTGCAGGTGCCGCTCGTCCTTCGCACGCAGGGCGGGGCGGGCCAGCGCGGAGGCGCCCAGCACTCGCAGAGCCTGGAGGCGTGGCTCACCCACGTGCCCGGGCTGAAGGTGGCGATGCCGAGCACGGCCGCGGACGCAGCCGGCCTGCTCGCCGCCGCAATCGGCGATCCGAATCCCGTCGTGCTGGTCGAGAACAAGACGCTCTACTACCGTCGCGAAGAGGTGGACGGGGAGCCGGTTCTTCTCGGCACGGCGCGGATCGTCCGCCGTGGAAGGGACGTCACCGTCGTCGCGCTCTCGAGGCTCGTCCCCGAGGCGCTGGACGCCGCGGAGGAGCTTTCCGCCGACGGGATCGAGGTCGAGGTGATCGACCCGCGGACGCTCGTGCCGCTCGACCTCGAGACGATCGTCGAGTCGGTCGCCCGGACGCACCGGCTCGTCGTCGCCCACGAGGCGGTTCGCAACGCCGGCTTCGGCGCCGAGCTGGCGGCTCGGGTGCAGGAGGCGGCCTTCGACGAGCTCGACGGGCCCATCGAGCGCGTCGGCGCGCCGTTCGCGCCGATCCCGTTCAGCCCGCCGCTCGAGGACGCCTACCTCCCGGGTCGCGCCGAGGTCGCCGCGGCGGTGCGCCGCGTCCTTGCCAGCTAGACCAGGGTGCTCGTGTCGATCGCGCGCTTGAGGATCTTCCCCGTCGGCCCCTTCGGGAGCTCCTCGACGAAGATCACGCGCCGAGGGTACTTGTAGGCGGCGACGCGCTCCTTCGTCCACGCTTGGATCTCGTCTGCGCTCGGCGAGGCTCCCGGTCGCGCGACGACGACTGCCGCGACCTCCTCGCCCAGGGTCTCGTCCGGGATCCCGACGACCGCGGCCTCGAGCACGTCGGGATGCGCGTACAGCGCCTCCTCGACCTCGCGCGGGTAGACCGAGTAGCCGCCGCGGAGGATCAAGTCCTTCTTGCGGTCGACGAGGAACAGGTAGCCATCGCCGTCGACGTAGCCGAGATCGCTGGTCGAGAGCCAGCGGTCTGAGTCGATCGTCTCGGCCGTCGCCTGCGGATCCTCCCAGTAGCCCGGGATCACGGAGGGGCCGCGGAACTGCACCTCTCCGACCTCGCCGGCAGGGAGCGGTTTGCCCCCGAGCGAGACGATTCGGAGCTCGGTGCCGCCGAGCGGCGTCCCGACCGAGCCGGGCCTGGGCGTCTGGCCGCGCAGGTAGGTGGTGGCGATCCCGGAAAGCTCGGTGAGGCCGTAGCCCTCGTAGACCTCGCCGCCGAAGACCCGTTCGAAGTCGCGCGCGACCTCGACCGGCACGGCGGCTCCCCCGACGTGGGCGATCCGGACCGGCGGCAGCCGCTCCGCTGAGCGCGCGGCCTGGCACAGCGCGATGCACATGGTCGGGACCCCGAGCAGGATCGTCGTCCCCGTCTCCGTCATCAGCGCCAGCGTCCGTTCGGCCTCGAAGCGGCGGACGACGGCGATCGCCGAGCCGGAGAGCAGAGTCGAGAGGACGCCGGTCGCGAGACCGAGCACGTGCGAGAACGGCGCCGCGCCGAGCACGACGTCGTCCGGCCCGAGGTCGAGCGCGTCCGCCGCGTTCCGGGCGGCGGCGTGAAGGCTGCCGTGCGTCAGGATCGCCCCCTTCGGCCGGCCGGACGTGCCGGAGGTGAAGAGGATCACTGCCGGGTCGGCGCCTGCCCGTTCGAGGGGCCCGGCGGACGGCTCGGACTCGATGCCCAGCTCGCCTTCGTCCTGGAGGAAGACCCGCGGCGTCGATGCCTCCAGCCGCGCCTCGACCTCGGGCGGCGCCAGCAGGCCGTTGAGCGGGACCAGGATCGCGCCCAGCCGCCACGTTCCGAGCGCCGCGGCCACGAAGGCCGGGCCGTTCGGCAGCATCAGCGCGACCCGGTCGCCGGGCTCGACTCCCCGCTCGACGAGGAGGGCCGTCGCGGCGTCTGCCCGCCGCCCGATCTCCGCGTAGGTGAGGGTGCCCGTCTCGCCGACGAGCGCCGGCCGCTCTGCGTGGGCCGCAACCGCGTCGCCCAGGATGTGTGCGAGGTTCACGGCCGAAGGACGTTACTGTCGTCGTGGTGACGATGCCGACCGTAGCGGTGCTCGGGCTCGGGGAGGCCGGCAGCCGGCTCGCGGGAGATCTGGTGGAGGGTGGAGCCGAGGTGCGTGCCTACGACCCCGAGAGACGTGACGTGGAGGGCGTCGTCCGTGCCTGCGCCGCGGAGGCCGCAGTCGCCGGCGCGGACGTGGTGCTCAGCGTCAACTCGCCCGCAGCCGCCGTCGGCGCCGCAAGGGCCGCGCTGCCGGCGCTGTCGCAGGGCTCGATCTACGCCGACCTGAACACGGCCGCTCCGGAGCTCAAGCGAGAGATCGCGGACCTCGTCGAAGGGGCGGGCGCCCGCTTCGCCGACGTCGCGCTGCTCGGAGCCGTGCCCGCGACCGGGATCCGGACCTCGGCACTTGCCTCCGGAGCCGGCGCACGGGCCTTCGCGGATGCCTTCGTGCCGCTGGGAATGCCGGTGGAGGTCGTCTCCGAGCTCCCGGGCGCCGCCGCCGCGTCGAAGCTGTTGCGCTCGGTGTTCATGAAGGGCATCGCGGCCGCCGCGATCGAGAGCCTCGAGGCCGCGGAGGCGGCCGGTCGGCGCGACTGGCTCGAAGGGCAACTTGCCGCGGTCCTCGGCGAGCCGCTGCTCCAACGCCTGGTCGAGGGCAGCCGCAGGCACGCCGCCCGCCGGGTCGACGAGATGGAGGCGGCCCGCGACCTGCTGCTCACGCTCGGGATCGAGCCGCGGATCGCGACGGCGAGCGCCTCCGTGCTCGCCGCGCTCGCGGCCGCTCCGCAGTCCGGCGGGCGGTAAGGTCGCGCCGATGGTGACGCAGCCCGCCGAAGAGGTGAGGCCGAGCGAGCGCGCCCGTGTGCTCGTGCGGGGCGCGTACGACCTGCACGTCCACATCGGCCCCGACGTGCCGCCGCGGCGGATCGACGACCTGTCGCTCGCCCGCCGTTTCGCCGAGCTCGGTCTCGCGGGTTTCGCGCTCAAGTCGCACTACACGTCCACGGCCGAGCGGGCCCAGGTCGTCTCCGCGGTCGTCCCCGAGGTCGAGGTGGTGGGCACGCTGACGCTGAATCGGGCAGTGGGCGGGATGAACGCGCTCGCGGTCGAGATCGCCGCGCGCGAGGGCGCCCGCATCGTCTGGATGCCGACCGTCGACTCGCCCGCGGAGACGGCCGGCCGGACAGAGCCGAAGCCGGGCGACAAGGTGCCTCAGTGGGCCCAGCTGCAGCACGAGCTGCGAGGGCTCGGGCTCGGCGTCGAGCCGGTGCACGTGACGGGCGAGGACGGGCTGCTCCTGCCGGAGACGCGGGAGGTGCTCCGCGCAATCGCCCGCCACGGGCTCATCCTCGCCACCGCGCATCTCGCCCGCGACGACGCGTTCGCCGTCGTCGACGGTGCGCTCGAGGAAGGCGTCGAGCACATCGTCGTCACCCACCCCGAGTTCCCCTGCCAGAACTTCTCGATCGACGACCAGGTCGCGCTTGCCGAGCGTGGCTGCCTCCTCGAGCGCTGCCTGAGCACGCCGCACAGCGGCAAGACGACGTGGGAGCACGTCGTCGAGGGTGTCCGCGCGGTTGGCGTCGAGCACGCGCTCTTCTCCAGCGATTTCGGCAACCCCGACTACCCGGCGGTCGAGGACGGGCTCGCGCTCTGGGCCGATCGCCTTCTCGGCGCCGGCTTCGACGAGGACGAGGTGCAGGAGATGATCGTCGGGCAGTCTCGGCGGCTGGCACGAGCATGAGCAGGAAGCTGCTCGTCGTCGGCGCCCACTCCGCCGACTTCGTCTGGCGGGCGGGTGGGGCGATCGCCGTCGCGACGGGCGGGGGCGGCGCCGCGCGTGTGCTCGCGCTCTCCTACGGCGAGCGCGGCGAGTCCGGCGAGCTCTGGAAGGAGGAAGGTCAGACGATCGAGCGCGTCAAGGAGATCCGTCACGCGGAGGCGGAGCGGGCCGCGGCGGCAGTCGGTGCGGAGTTCGAGTGCCTGGATCTCGGCGACTATCCCCTCGAGGTCGACCGCGAGGCGCTCGGCCGCCTCGCCGATCGGATCCGCGATTTCGCGCCCGACGTGCTCGTCACGCACACCGACCGCGACCCGTTCAACCCCGACCACGCAGTCGCGTTCTTCGCGGTCGAGCGCGCCCGTGCGCTGGCAGCCGGCGCCGGCGTCGCGAGCGCCTTCGAGATCGTGGAGCCACCGGAGTTCCTGCTCTTCGAGCCGCACCAGCCCGAGCTGTGCAACTTCGTCCCGACCACGTTCGTCGACATCACGGCCGTGATCGAGCGGAAGCAGGCGGCGATGTCGGAGATGAAGGCGCAGGAGTACCTTCAGTCCTACTACGGCCAGCGCGCCGAGCAGCGCGGCAACCACGCACGCCGCTCGTCGGGGAACTCGGCGATTCGCTACGCCGAGGCCTTCCAGCGCGTGACGCCGCAGGTCGTGAGCGCACTGTGACCGACGCGTTCGCCGCTCTCGCGCAACTCGGAACCGCGACCGTCCACGAGGCGGCTGCTCGCTCGCCCGTCGTCAACGCCGACCTGATCCAGGTCGTGCCCGGCTCCCGGGCGGCCGGGCCTGCGCGCACCGTGCGCTGCGGACAGGACGACAACCTGATGGTCCATGCCGCCGTCGCCGAGGCGCAACCGGGCGAGGTGCTCGTCCTGACGATGCCCGAGCCGACGCCGGTCGCGCTCATCGGCGAGCTGATCGCGACGCAGGCGAAGGCCTCGGGCGTTGCCGCGCTGCTCGTCGACGGCGCGGTGCGCGACCTCGAGGAGCTCCGCGAGCTGGGCCTTCCGGTCTGGGCGCGCTTCGTGCGCGTGAGCGGCGCCGAGAAGCAGGTTCGCGGCGAGATCGGCGGGACGGTGCAGATGGGCGGCGCGACGATCCGCCAGGGCGATGTCGTCGTGCTCGATGCGGACGGCGCCGTCGTGGTCGAGCGCGAGCGAGTCGACGAAGTCCTGACCGCGGCACAGGAGCGGTTCGAGCGGGAGAACGAGAAGCGGCCGAAGCTCCAGGCGGGCGCGTTCTCGTACGATCTCGACGGCCTGCGCCGGCTCGTCGAGTCGTGAGACGTCGCTTGCGATGTCGATCTCAGGCCGAACGGGCTTTGCTCGTTCGGCCGTCTGAAATGACCCGTCGACGCGTCGCTCGCCAGAACGGTGGCCTATGACCGAGCCGCTCCACGACCTGGCTCGGATCGGGCACGTGGAGCTGCTGACTCCCAAGCCCGAGGAGAGCCTCCGCTTCTTCGTCGAGGTGCTCGGGCTCGAGGAGGAGGCGCGCGAAGGGCAGTCGGTCTACCTGCGCGGCTGGGGCGACTACCTGCGGTACAGCCTCAAGCTCACCGACTCGCCACAGGCCGGCCTCGGCCACCTGGCACTGAGGGCATGGAGCCCCGAGGCGCTCGAGCGGCGGGTCGCCGCGGTCGAGGCGAGCGGGCTCGGCGTGGGCTGGATCGACGGCGACATCGGCCACGGTCCGGCATACCGCTGCACCGATCCCGACGGGCACGCCTTCGAGCTCTACTACGAGGCTGAGCGCTACGTGCCGCCCGAGCACCTGAAACCCTCGTGGCGCAACCAGCCCCAGCGCTACGTGGGCCGGGGTGCGGCGGTCAAGCGGCTCGACCACGTCAACGTCCTCGCGGCGGACGTGAGCGCCAACCGCGTGTTCGCGGAAGAGCTGCTCGGATACCGCCTCTACGAGCGAATCCAGCTCGACGACGGGACCGAGGCGGGCGCGTGGCTCAGCCTCTCGATCGCGGCGCATGAGCTGATCTACGTCCGCGACGCCTACGGAGCCTCGGGCCGGCTCCATCACCTCGCGTTCTGGGTCGACACGCGCGAGGAGTGCCTCCGGGCCGCCGACCTGTTCGTCGACAACGACGTCTACATCGAGGCGGCGCCCTCGAAGCACGCCGTCGCGCAGGGCTTCTTCCTCTACGCCTACGAGCCGGGCGGGAACCGAATCGAGGTGACGACCGGCGGCTACTTCGTCTACGACCCGGACTTCGAGCCGATCGTCTGGACGCAGGCCGAGCGTGCGCGCGGCCAGTTCTGGGGCGTGCACACAATCGAGAGCTTCCACACCTACGGCACCCCGGACGTGGAGGGCAAGCCGTGACGACGACGCTGCGGGAGCTGTTCGGCCGGCCGGACAAGTTCGTGGTCACCGCCGAGATGGTCACGAGCCGGGGGCTGGTCACCGCCGGGAGCGGCCGCGAGCTGCTCGCGCTGGCGCGCGAGCTGAGCGACGACCCGCGCATCGACGTGCTCTCGATCACGGACAACCCGGGGGGTCACGCGATGCTCGCGCCCGACGCGCTCGGGACCGACCTGATCTCACGCGGGCAGGAGGTGATCATCCATCTCGCCTGCAAGGACTGGAACCGCAACGCGCTCGAGAGCCGTGCGTGGCAGCTCGGCTCGGAGGGCTTCCACAACATCCTCGCGCTCTCCGGCGACTATCCGGTGACCGGCCACAAGGGGCTCGCCGCGCCGGTGTTCGACATCGACTCGGTGGGCCTGCTCGCGCTCCTCGCGGACCTGAACGACGGGTTGCCGAACCCGCAGAAGCCGGACGAGCGGCTCGACCACACGGACTTCTTCCTGGGCTGCGTGGTGACGAACCACAAGCGGCACGAGCGGGAGGTGATGCCGCAGTACTTCAAGCTGCGCAAGAAGGTCGAGGCGGGCGCGCGCTTCGTCATCAACCAGATCGGCTGGGACACGCGCAAGGACGACGAGCTCTTGCGGTGGATCGCCCACGCCGGCTTGCCGCTCCACACGCTGGCCAACGTCTACCTCCTCTCGCGCACCGCGGCGCGCGCGTTTCGCAAGGGAAAGATTCCGGGCGTGGTCGTCACGGAAGAGCTGCTCGAGCTCGCCGAGCGCCAAGGGGCGAGTCCCGACAACGGTCGCGCGTTCTTCGTCGAGCTCGCCGCCAAGCATGTCGCCGTCGCCCGCGGCCTGGGCTTCGACGGCGTCTACCTCGGTGGGCACATGCCCGCGGCCACCTTCGGCGAGATTCTCGACCGCGCGGAGTCCTTCGCCGGCGACTGGCGCGAGCTCGCGCGCGAGATCCACTTCCCGCTCGAGCACGAGTTCCACTTCTTCGAGCCCGACCCCGAGACCGGGCTCTCCTCGGACCGCGTGAACGAGGCCTACCTCGAGTCGAAACGGCGCCGGCGGACCGACCTCCGCGTCCCGCTCAAGTACCGCTTCAGCCGCCGGCTCCACAGCGCGGCCTTCGCGAAGGGAGCGCCGCTCTTCCCGGCCGGTCGCGCGTTCTACCGGGCCGTCGAGAAGGCGCGCCTGGGCAAGCTCGCGCACGCGGCCGAGCAGGCGGTCAAAGTGCCGATGTTCCACTGCCGGGACTGCGGCGACTGCTCGCTGCCGGAGATCGCCTACGTCTGTCCCGAGTCGATCTGTGCCAAGAACCAGCGCAACGGGCCCTGCGGCGGAACGCGCGACGGCCTCTGCGAGGTCTACGACTCGGAGTGCATCTGGTCGCAGGCCTACGAGCGGCTCAAGGCCTACGGCGAGGAGGAATCGATGCTGGAGGGCCCGGTCGTGGTCAAGGACAACGCACTCTCGAGGACGAGCGCGTGGGCCAACACCTTCCTCGGCCGCGACCACACCGCCCGGCCTGACCCGGGAAGCGAGGCGTGATGAGCAGTCTGGAGATCGCCCAAGCGGCGACGCTTCGCCCTGTCAGGGAGCTCGCGGGCGACCTCGGGCTCGAGCCGGCGGAGCTCGAGCTGTACGGGCCGTACAAGGCCAAGATCCACACCTCGGTCCTCGACCGGCTGCGAAACGAGGCCGACGGGAGGCTGATCTGCACGACGGCGATCACGCCGACGAAGGCCGGCGAGGGGAAGACGACGACCTCGGTCTCGCTGACGCAGGGTCTCGGCCACGTCGGCAAGCGGCCGGTGCTGTGCCTCCGGGAGGCGTCGCTCGGGCCCGTCTTCGGGATCAAGGGCGGCGCCTGCGGCGGCGGCTACGCGCAGGTCGTCCCGATGGAGGACCTGAATCTCCATTTCACCGGCGACATCCACGCGATCGGCGCCGCGAACAACCTGCTCGCGGCGATCGTCGAGTCGCACCTCCTGCAGGGAAACCGGCTCGGCATCGACCCGCTGAGCATCACGTGGCGGCGCTGTGTCGACATCAACGACCGGGCGCTCCGGGAGATCGCAGTCGGCCTCGGCGGTCGCGCCAACGGCTACGTGCGCCAGACCGGGTTCGACATCACCGCCGCCTCCGAGGTGATGGCGATCGTCGCCGTCTCGCGCGACGTTCACGACCTGCGCCGCCGGCTCGGCGAGATCACCGTTGCGCGCACGTTCGAGGGCGAGCCCGTGACGGCCGAGCAGCTGCGGGCGGCCGGGGCGATGACGGTCGTCCTCAAGGACGCGCTCAAGCCGAACCTCGTCCAGACGCTCGAGGGCCAGCCCGCGCTCGTCCACTGCGGCCCCTTCGCCAACATCGCGCACGGCAACAACTCGCTGATCGCCGACCTCGTCGCGCTGAAGCTCGGCGATTACGTCGTGACCGAGAGCGGCTTCGGCTCGGACATGGGAATGGAGAAGTTCCTCAACATCGTCTGTCGAGCCGGCGGGCTGGCTCCAAGCGCCGTAATGGTCGTGGCAACGGTCCGGGCGCTCAAGCACCACGCCGGAGAGCCCGAGGGCGGCCTCGACGCGATCGAGCGTGGCTCCGCGAACCTGCGTCGCCACCTCGAGATCGTCGGCTCCTTCGGGCTGCCCGCTGTCGTGGCCGTCAACCGGTTCGAGGGCGACTCCGAGCAGGAGCTCGACGCGGTCCGGCGGCTCGCACTCGAGTACGGCGCGCATGCCGCAGAGAAGAACGAGGCCTTTGCCCGGGGAGGCGCCGGCGCAGCCGAGCTCGCGGAGGCGGTCGTCGACGCGACCGACCAGCCGAACGGGTTCGCCCCGACCTATTCGCTGGACGCGTCGATCCCGGAGAAGATCGAGGCGATCGCGACGCGCGTCTACGGCGCGGCGGGAGTGCACTTCCTGCCGACGGCGGAGGAGAGCATCGCGCGCTTCGCCGCGGACGGCCTGGGTCGGCTGCCGGTCTGCATGGCGAAGACGCACCTCTCGCTCTCGGACGACGCGGCGCTTCTCAACGCGCCGGAGGATTTCACCCTGCACGTGCGCGACGTCCGCGCCTACACGGGCGCCGGGTGGCTCGTGCCGCTCTGCGGAGAGGTCATGACCATGCCGGGGCTCGGCGAGCGGGCGGCGGCGTTCGAGGTCGACATCGACGCGCAGGGTCGAACCGTTGGCCTCTTCTGACCCCCTGCAGGGGCGGCTCGGCGCCTTTCTGGACCACCTCGCCGCCGAGACCCCTGCGCCGGGAGCAGGCGCCGTCGCCGCGGTCTCGGTCGCCCTCGGGGCGTCTCTCGTCGAGATGGCCGCCCGCTTCTCGGAGGGCTCCGAAGCCACGCTCGCGGCCGCAGAGGCCGTGCGGGCGAAGGTCGCGCCGCTCGCACAGGCGGACGGCGAGGCCTACGCGGCGTTCCTCGCCGCGCGACAGGCCGGGACCGACGACAGCGAGGCGAGGGCCCGCACGGTGGCGGTGCCGCTGGAGGTCGCGGCGTGCGCCTCCGCGGTGGCCGCGCTCGCGGTATCGCTCGCCGAGCACGGCAACCCGAACCTGCGCGGCGAGGCCGTGGCAGCCGCGCACGCTGCGAGCGCGGGCGCGGCGATCGCCTCCAAGCTGATCGAGCTCAACCTCGGGTCGACGCCGGACGAGCGTCTCGAGCTGGCGCGTGAACATGCGGACGAGGCCGCGGCCGCTGCCGAACGCGCTGCTTCAGCCGACTGACGGTCGGACGAGCTCGTCGAGCGCGGCGGCGAGCTCCGCGGTGGCCGAGAGGTACGGAGCATGATCCGCGTCGAGCTCGATGACGTTCCGGCACGGGTGCTCGCGGATCATCCGGCGCTGGAGCGCAGGGGGAATCGATTGGTCGCGGTTGGTCAGCACGTAAGAGCGGGGGATCGAGGCGAGTATGTCCTCGTCGACGCGAACGGGAGTCGCAAACGGGGCGACCGCCTGTGACCGCAAACGGGCCACGCACACCGTCGCGTTCTCGACCGTGCAGCAGTTGAAGATCGCCTCTTTGGCCGCTTCTTGGGGAAGCACGGCAACGGGCGGATTGCCCTCGACCACGAGGTTCGCCTGGATCATGTCGTCCCGGCCCTCGGGGAGCCTGGTCAGGTCGAGCAGGCTCTGGCCGTCGGCAGGCATGAACGCCGCGACGAAGATGAGTGCAGCGACGCGCTCGGGACAGTTCGAGGCAGCCTGGGTCGCGATCGCGCCGCCCATGCTGTAGCCGACGAGCACTGCGGCCTCGGTCCGCTGCGCCAGCACGGCGCAGACACGGTCCGCGCAGCTCTCGAGCGTCACGCCCTCGACCGGCGTCTCGTCGTCTCCGCCACCCGGCAGGTCGAAGGCCTCGACGGTGTGACCCGCGGCCTCGAGCGGCTCGCGCACGAACTCCCAGCTCCAGGCGCCGCCGAAGGCACCGTGGACGAACACCAGACGCGCCATCTCAGCCTCCCTTCGCGTCGGTCCCGACGGTCAGCACCAGCTTGCCCTGGGTTCGGCCTGTCTCGCCAAGCTCGTGTGCCGCCGCCGCCTCTTCGAGCGGGAACGTCTCGGCCAGGTGGGCGTGTAGCGCTCCCGTTTCGGCGAGCGCGGCGATCGCCTCCATTCCCACCCGGTCGGGCTCGACGAGGATGCCGGTCACGCGGACACGGTCTCCAGCGAGCTCGCGCAGGGGCTCAAGGGCTGACGACGAGGGCACGGTGATGAGCAGGCCGCCGTCGCGCAGGGTCGGCAGCGCGCTCTGGGCGGCCTCGCCCCCGACGAGGTCGAGAACGACGTCGACGTCGTGGACGCGGTCCTCGACGTTCTCGCTCGTGTAATCGATCGCCTCGTCCGCGCCGAGCTCGACCAGGAACGAGTGCTTCCCAGAGCTGGCCGTGCCGGTCACGTACGCCCGGCGCGCCTTTGCGATCTGAACGGCCAGGTGCCCCACCCCGCCCGCCGCGGCCAGGATCAGGACGTGGTCGCCGGCCTCGACGCCGGCCGTCTCGACGAGCGCCTGCCAGGCCGTCAGCCCTGCGAGCGGAAGCGCTCCGGCCTCGACGTCGTCGAGCCCGTCGGGGATCCGCGCGAGCTGGCGCGAGGGCGAGGTGGCGAATTCGGCGTAGGCGGCCGCCTCCCTCGGGAAGCGGGGCATCCCGAAGACGCGGTCTCCAGGTTCGAATCGGGTGACGCCTCGGCCGACCGCCTCCACGACGCCGGCGACGTCCCAGCCGACGGAGAACGGCGGCTCTCCGATGAAGCCGCCGCGCTCGCGCGTCTTCCAGTCGACCGGGTTGACGCCCGCCGCCCGCATGCGGACGAGCACCTCGGTCGGCCCCGGATCCGGCCGTGGAGCCTCCATCACCTCGAGCACGTCCGGCCCGCCCAGGGTCTGCTGGCGGATGATCCGCATCGTCGCGTGCTGTATACAGGCCAGGCCTGAGCCCCGACGGAGGAGAGGACATGGCTTCGCCGACGCAGACGAGCTCCGCATTTCCGAGTCCGTACGAGATCGCGACTCCGCCCGGCTGCGAGGGCTGGCAGGAGATGTACCCCTATTACGCCCTCTTCGACGAGTCGCGGCGGGAGGCGGACGAGAGCCGCTTCTGGTTCTGGAACTCGATGCACTTCCCGCTGCCCATGCCCGCCTTCGACGTCGCCTGCATCGACGCGCCCTACCAGGCGGTCGGGGAGTGGCAGAACCGCTTCTTCGCGGTCCCACCGGCGATGGGGATCGACTACCGCATCGTCAACGGCTACGTCTACATCTCCGGCAATCCGGTCACCGACCCCGAGAAGATCGCCGAGCGCGCCGAATACTTTCAGCGCCGGGCCGGCTACTACTTCGAACACTGGGACGAGCTGTACGGCAAGTGGAAGGAGAAGATGAAGGCGCTGATCGCGGAGATCACCGACCTCCCGGTCCCCGATCTTCCCGAGTACGAGCCCGACGAGCTGATGCTCGAGGACGAGCGGAACACCGCCTTCGTCCGGATCCTCGACGCCTACGGCCGCACGCTGCGCTGCGGCGACCTCATGTGGCAGCACCACTTCGAGCTCCTGCTGCTGGGCTACGGGGCCTACGTCACCTTCTCCGAGTTCTGCAAGACGAGCCTCCCCGACATCCCCGACCAGCACATCGCGCAGATGGTCGCCGGCATCGACGTGCTGCTCTTCCAACCGAGCGCCGAGCTCCGCCGCCTGGCGAAGCTCGCGATCGACAGCGGCGTCGACGGGGCGTTCGTCGAGGGACGGTCGCAGGAGGAGATCGACAGCGAGCTCGGGCAGAGCAAAGCCGGCCGGAGCTGGCTCGAGGCGCTCGAGGGGGTCAAGGACCCGTGGTTCAACATGGCCACCGGCGACGGGCTCTACCACTACTACCGCAGCTGGTACGACGACCCGAGCATCGCCTACGCGTCCGTCGTCGGCCATGTCCGCGCGCTGAACGAGGGCGAGCAGGTCGAGCGCCCGACCGAGGAGCTGGCGCGCGAGCGCGACCGGCTCGCCGAGGAGTACGGGGCGCTGCTCGACGAGGAGACGCGCACGACCTTCAACGAGCTCCTCGGGCTCTCGCGCATGGTCTTCCCGTACGTGGAGGAGCACAAGTTCTACTGCGACTACTGGTTCCTGACGCGCTGGTGGAACAAGGTGCGGGAGTTCGGCGCGCTGCTCGCGAAGCACGGCTTCCTCGAGGACGCCGAGGACGTGTTCCAGCTCGGGCGCCACGAGGTCTCGACGGCGCTGGACGAGCTGCTGCTCACGTGGGCGACCGGAGGCGCGCCGCTCGGGCCGGCACACTGGCCTCCGATCGTCGCGCGGCGCAAGGAGCTCCTCGAGCGGCTCGAGGCGTGGAAGCCGCCCCCGGCGATCGGGTCGACGCCCGAGGCGATCACCGATCCGATGAGCATCATGCTCTGGGGCGTCACGACGCAGCGGGTCCAGGAGTGGGCGGCCGCGGAGGAAGGCGGTGCGCGCCTCACGGGCGCCGCGGCCTCTCCCGGCGTCGTCGAAGGCACCGCCAGGGTCGTGATCGACGTCGAGCAGATCGCGGCCGTCCGTGACGGGGACGTGCTCGTCTGCCCGATCACATCGCCGGCGTGGGCGCCGATCTTCTCGAGCGTGAAGGCGGTGGTCACCGACATCGGCGGCGTCATGTCGCATGCGGCCATCGTCTGTCGCGAGTACGGGCTCCCGGCGGTGGTCGGCACCGGCCGTGCGACGGCGGAGATCGAGACGGGGCAGATGCTCAGGGTCGACGGCTCGACCGGCGTCGTGACGATCCTGGGGGAGTGAGAACCACCTACACCCACTCGCTCGCGGAGCTGCGGGGATCGGACGCGGCCGAGTTCGGCGGCAAGAGCGCGAACCTGGGGGAGCTGCTCGCGGCCGGGATCCCGGTGCCGCCGGGGTTCGCGCTCGGGGCGGGCGCCTTCCGTGCGTTCGTCGAGGAGGCCGGCCTGGAGGGTACGATCTCCGCGGCGCTCTCCCGTGCCTCGTCCGGAAACGTGGACGCGACCGGGGACGCCTCGAAGGCGATCGGCGAGGCGATGCGGTTCGCGCCGCTGCCGAAGGCCGTGCGGGCCGAGCTCGAGCGGCGCCACGACGAGCTGGCCGCTGCGGTGGGCGAAGAGCAACCGGCGGTCGCCGTTCGCTCGAGCGCGCTCGGGGAGGACGGCCTCGACGCCACGCACGCCGGCCAGCAGGAGAGCTTCCTCTGGGTGCGCGGCATCGAGCAGATCTGCGACGCCGTGCGCGACTGCTGGGTCAGCCTCTACACCGCGCGCGCGATCAGCTACCGGGCGGCGCTTCCCGCTGCCGAGGCGGAGCCGGCGATGGGCGTGGGCGTGCAGCAGATGGTCGATGCCGAGGTCTCGGGTGTGATGTTCACCTGCAACCCGGTGAGCGGCGACCCGAGCATGGTCGCGCTCAACGCGAGCTGGGGCCTTGGGATCGCGGTCGTCGGAGGCGAGACGACGCCGGACGACTACCTGGTCAGCAAGGTCACCGGGGAGGTGGTGCGCCGGACGGTCAGCTCCAAGGAGGTCGAGTACGTCCCGGACGCCGCCGGTCGAGGTGCCGTGCGCTCGGAGGTGCCGGCGGAGCGGCGGGACGAGCCCTGCCTGGACGAGGCCCAGTTGGCCGCGCTGGTCGAGCTCGCCCGGCGCATCGAGCGCCACTTCGGCTCCCACCAGGACGTCGAGTGGGCGCTCGCCCGGGGGCGGCAGGTCCCGGAGGCCTTGCTCGTGCTCCAGTCGCGCCCGGTGACGGGGCTGCCGGAGGCGGCTCGGAAGGTCTCAGCCTCAGCGATGTCGCTCGTGTTGGGCACCTTCGGGGCGTCCCAACCGACCCGGAAGCAGCCCTGACGCGCCAATGCCGTTGAGCGAGGACGACGTACGCGAGATCCTCCGGCTGATCGACGAGTCGGACGTCGAGGAGCTTCGCGTGGAGACCGACGAGCTCTCGCTCTACGTCCTGCGTGGGGAGCCAACCGAGGCAGAGCCGGTCCTTCCGGCCGTCGAGGACGCGCAAACGGACGAGGCGCCGGGCGACGTGCTCACCATCCCCGCGCCCATGATCGGCACCGTCTACCGCGCAGAGGCGCCCGGCGCGCCGCCGTTCGTGGCCGTCGGGACGCGCGTCGAGGCGACGACCGTCGTCTGCCTGATCGAGGTGATGAAGATGATGAACTCGGTCCCAGCCGGGGTCGCCGGAACCATCGTCGAGGTGTGCGTCCAGAACGCGCAGCCGGTGGAGTACGGGACGCCGCTCTTCCAGGTGCGGCCTCACTCGTGAGCGGCGTCGTCGACATCGTCGACACGTCGACGCGCGACGGCAACCAGAGCCTCTGGAGCGCGACCGGGCTGACCACGCCCGACGTGATCGCGATCGCGCCGACGATGGATCGGGTCGGGTTCCACGCCGCCGACTTCACCTCGAGCACGCACATGGCAGTCTCGGTTCGCTTCCACCGTGAGGATCCGTGGGAGCGGATCCGGCTCGTGAACGCCGCGATGCCGGCCACGCCGCTCAGCTTCATCACCACCGGCATGCGCTTCATCTCCTGGGTCCCGGCAGACGAGGAGGTGATGCGTCTCGCCTTCCGCTGCGTGGCTCGCAACGGGATTCGCCGCTTCCAGGTCGCCGACCCCTCGAACGACCCGACCCGCCTGCGAAGGCTCGCGAGGATGGCGCGCGAGGAGGGGGTCGACGAGGTCGTGATCGGGCTGACGTATTCCGTCAGCGAGGTGCACACCCACGCCTACTACGCCGAGCGCGCGGCGGCCCTCGCCAACTGCGTCGAGATGGATCGCCTCTACCTGAAGGATCCGGGGGGCCTGCTCACCTCCGCAGCAGTGGCCGAGCTCGCGCCGCACTTTCTGCGAGCGGCAGGCGACCGGCCCGTCGAGCTGCACAGCCACTGCACGATCGGGCTCGCGCCCTTCGTCTACCTGGAGGGGCTGCGCGCCGGGTTCCAGGTGCTGCACACGGCGGTCGCCCCGCTTGCGCGCGGCACGTCGAACCCGGCCGCCGAGACCACCCTTCGCAACCTGGAGGCCGAGGGCTTCTCGCACAGGCTCGACCTCGATGCGTTGGCCGTGGTGTCCGAGCATTTCCGCGACCTGGGCCGCGAGAAGGGGCTGCCCGTCGGCCGGCCGCAGGAGTTCGACGCCACCTACTACCACCACCAGCTCGCAGGAGGCATGGTCTCGACGACGCGGCGGATGCTCGGCGAGCTGGGCAGGCCGGAACTGTTCGGCGCCGTGCTCGACGAGGTCGGCCGGGTCCGCGCCGAGATGGGCTACCCGATCATCGTCACGCCGGTCTCGCAGCTCGTGGCGACGCAGGCGGTGAGGAACGTGATCGACGGCGAGCGCTGGTCGAACGTCTCGGACGAGACCGTCCGCTACTTCCTCGGGCACTACGGCGATCCGGCCGCCCCGGTGGACCCGAACGTGGCCGAGCGCGTGCTCTCCCGGCCGCGAGTCGAGGAGCTCCGCAAGCTCGAGCCGCTCCACCTGGAGGGCGCGCACGGGCGCTTCGGAAGCCGGATCTCCGACGAGGAGCTCCTGCTCCGGTTGACGATGCCGGAGGAGCAGGTGGACGCGATGCTCGCCTCGCCGGCCGTTGCGGCCGGCCCTCGCCCGCCTGCCCGCCCCGGGCGGAACCCGGTGGTGACGCTCCTGCAGGAGGTGGCGAAGCGCCGCTCGATCACACACCTTCGCGTGCAGAAGGGCGACGACCTGGTGGTGTGGCGCCGTGCGACTTGACGACGTGCGCGGCTTCGTGCTCGACGTCGACGGGACGCTCGTGCACCGCGCCGGCGAGGAGACGCACGTGCAACCGGGCGCCCGCGAGGTGCTGGCGAGGATCCGCGCTTCGGGCCGCCCGCTCGCCGTCTTCACGAACGGCAGTTACGCGGCGCCGGAGGCCTTCGCCGCCGGCCTGCGCGAGGTGGGCCTCGAGGTCGCCGATGAGGAGCTGCTGACACCTCTCCGGAGCGTCCAGTCCTACCTGCGCGCACACCATCGTGACGGTGGAGTGCTGCTGTTCGGCAACGACGCGGCGCGCGACTTCCTGTTGGGGGCAGGGGTGCGGATTCTCTCTGGCAAGGAGGGCGAGCACGCAGATGCGGTCTTCGTCGCGACACCTGACTCAGTCGACTTCGAGGAGCTCGAGCGGGCCGCCCGCGCCGTCCTCGCGGGCGCACGGCTTTTGACCGGGAGTTACGCGCCCGCCTACGCGGGTGCTAACGGGCCCATCTTCAGCCGGGGCGCGATGGTCGCCGCGGCGCTCGGCAAGGCCACCGGCGCGCGGCCGGTAATCGTCGGCAAGCCGTCACGGGCCGCGCTCCAGACGATCAGCGAGCGGCTCGGCGCGCCCACGGCAGAACTGGCCGTGATCGGCGACGACCTCGGCATGGACATCGCCCTCGGCCGGCTAGGCGGCTCGCGCACCATCCTCGTGCGGAGCGGGATCAGTGGGCCCATCGACCTCGAGCGTGTGCCCGAGCGGCGCCGCCCCGACGCGATCGTCGACGGAGTGGCCGAGCTGCTCGCCTGGCTCTGAGCGGCCGGTTTCGGCTCAGCTCTCCCGGAACGACCGCGGCCAGATCCCCTGCTTCCCGGGCGAGAGGATGCCGTTCGGATCCAGGGCATCCTTGATCGTCTCGGTGAACCGGCGGTAGGCGTGGTCGTTGAAGCTGTACTGCTCGGCCGCGAGATCCATGAAGTCGAGGTGGGCTCGGTACTCGCCGTACCCGGCCTTCGCCGCCTCGCGGACGAGCAGCTTGGCGGTGTCGTACGCGCGGCGCGCCTCGGCCTCGTTCTTCGTGTCGAAGATGACCAGCGTGATGTGAATGAAGCTCCGCGCGTTGGTCGGGATCAGGACGGCCGCGTAGTCGAGCCGGGCCTCCTTCTCGACGAGACCGCGGATCAGGTCGCGCAGTGCGACTGCGTCCGGTCCGGTGAGGCGCGCGACGGGCGAGAAGCCGATGTGGCCGCCCTCCTCGCCGCCGTACCACCCGGTCATCTGGTTGATGTCGAGGTTGGGGACGCCGCCCTGGACGCGCTCGTGGGGGTTTTCGAGCTCCGGGATCGCGTCCGGCGCGCATTTCTCGCCCCACACTTCCGCGCCCTCGATCTGCCCGAACGCTTCCTTGATCTTCTCAAAGCGGTGGTCGACGACCGACTCGTCGCCGTAGAGGGCGAAGCGCATCATCCAGCGGCCCACTTCGAGCTCGCGCGCCATCTTGTCGATGATCTCGTCGGGCACCGGTTCCTCGCCCTCGTACCAGAGCGAGCGCGAGGACATGACCGAGGCGAACGAGATCGTGTTCCAGATCTGGGGCACGTTCTCGATCGTGCGGTCGAGCATCAGCTTCCTCAGCGTCTCGACCAGCGGAGCGAGGTCGTCCTCCTTCCACACCCGTAGCCAGAGCGGCATGTAGCACTCCGGATAGGGCATCAACCAGTAGCCGAGCTTCGTGACGATGCCGTAGTTCGACTGCATGAAGAGGTGGTCGGGCGAGGGCCCAAGGCTCCGCTTGTACGCGTGCCAGGCCTTGTTCCCCGGCATCGCACCCATGCCGGTCCGCATCACCTCGCCGCTCGGGAGCACGACCTCGATTCCGCACGAGGCCGCCATGTCGGCGCCGATCGGGAGGTACGTGACCCCGTTTTCGAGCGTGTTGCCGATGACGCTGCCCCAACCGAGGTCCGGAATCGAGGCCATCAGCTTGTGCCCGCCTGCCTTGATCGCGTCGTAGAGATCGAACCAGCGGACTCCCGGCTCGACGACGGCATAGGCGCATTCCTCGTCGATCTCGAGCACGCGGTTCATCTTCCGTAGG
>DATAOV010000119.1:0-8483 GCA_036265535.1 Gaiellaceae bacterium
GTGCAGGGTTTGAAGAGCGGCTTCGTCGCGGTGGCCGGGCGGCCCAACGTGGGCAAGTCGACGCTCGTGAACTCGCTGGCCGGGGGCAAGGTGGCGATCGTCTCCAACAAGCCTCAGACGACGCGGCGGCGTGTGATGGGGATCGCGAACGGCGAGGACCACCAGCTCGTGCTCGCCGACCTGCCGGGGTTCCAGCGGCCGCGCGACGCGCTGACCGAGCGCATGCAGCGCACGGTCGACCGGTCCCTGGAGGACGTCGAGGCAGTGCTCCTCGTCCTCTCGGCGCGGGAGCGGATCGGCGCAGGGGACCGCCACATCGCCGGACGGGTGTTCGGCCTCGGCGTCCCGGTCGTGATCGCGTTGAACAAGGTCGACCGGCTGAAGCCGGGACACATCGCCGAACAAATGCAGAACGCCTCCCGGCTCGGCCCTTTTCACTCGCTCCACCCGGTCAGCGCCCTCACCGGCGACGGCGTCGCCGAGTTGAGACAAGACCTCGTAGAGCTGCTACCGGAAGGGCCGGCGTACTACCCGCGCGAGCAGCGCACCGACCTCGCGCCCGAGGTGCAGATCGCCGAGCTCGTCCGCGAGAAGGCGCTGCAGCTGACGCGGGAGGAGGTTCCCCACGCCTTGTCGGTCGAGGTCGACGAGTTGGCCGACAAGGTCGTGCGCGCGACGATCTTCGTCGAGACGGAGTCGCAGAAGCAGATCGTCGTCGGAAAGAGCGGCTCGGTCGTCAAGAAGATCGGCACCCGCGCGCGACCCGAAATCGAGCACCTGCTGGGTCATCCGATCTTCCTCGACTTGAAGGTGAAGGCGCGACCGAAGTGGCGGCGTGACGAGGCGATGCTCGAGCGCCTCGGGATCTGATGCCCCTGCTTGTGCTGTTCGATGTCGACGGCACCCTGTTCCTCACGCACGACGCTCTGACCGGCCAGGCGCTGCGGGAGACGCTGGAAGCGCGTTACCGCGTCCACCTGGCGGAGGACGCGATCGAGCGCGTCCCTCATCCCGGCCAGACATCGCTCAAGATCGCGCGTCTCGTCCTGCACGAGGCGGGTCTCGACGGTCGGACCATCGACGCAGGTCTTCGGGAGTGGTGCCCGGAGTTCGCCGAGCGCTACCTCGAGCTGCTTCGCCGCGCGGACACGAGCAACTGGGAAGCGGCTCCCGGAGCGGCGGCCGCCCTCCCCCGCCTGCAAGCGGCGGGGCTCCGGCTCGCGCTCTGGACCGGGAACCCCGAGCCGATGGCCCGAACCCGGATGAAGCTGCTGAGGCTCGACGCCTACTTCCCGGCGGGGCAGGGCGCGTTCGGCTGCGACGCGGAGTCGCGGGGCGAGCTGCTCGACCTGGCGCGTGAGCGGGCGGGCGGCTGGCCGAGCGCGGCGAGCGTCGCGGTAGGCGACACCGTCGGTGATGTCCAGGCCGCCCGCGCGAAGGAATTCGGTCGATCGCCGTACGCCCGGAGGGCTCCGACGCGCGTTTTCCGGGTGCGGACGCCGTCTGCGACGACCTCGACGAGGTGTGCTCGCGACTCCTGTCCTGGGCCGGAGAGCCGGAGGACCAGGGCTAGACTCTGTCCATGGCGCAGTCGCCCGCGCTTCCGGTCGGTTTCGAGCTCCCGCTCGAGCCTCGCCTGCCGCGGATCGGCTCGATCGACCAGGTGGCGCTCGAAGAGCGGGCCGCGACGCTGGCCAAGCGATCGATCAAGCGGGAGGCGAAGTTGTTCGCGCTGGAGCTCGCCGTTCGGATGACCGACCTGACGACGCTCGAAGGTGCGGACACGCCGGGCAAGGTCGCCGCCCTCGCCTCGAAGGCGATCCGTCCCGACCCGTCCGACGCGAGCGTGCCCTCCGTGGCAGCCGTCTGCGTGTATCCGAACCTCGTCCCGACCGCCGTCGAACGGGTTCGCGGGAGCGGCGTCAAGGTCGCCTCCGTCGCGACCGCGTTCCCCTCGGGCCAATCGCCGCTCGAGACAAAGCTCGACGAGGTCCGCTGGGTGGTCGAGCACGGCGCCGACGAGGTCGACATGGTGATCGACCGGGGCTCGTTCCTGGCCGGCCGCTACGCGAAGGTCTACGACGAGATCGTGCGCGTGAAGGAGGCGTCGGGAGAAGCGCACCTGAAGGTCATCCTCGAGACCGGCGAGCTCGGCACGTACGACAACGTGCGGCGCGCGTCGCTGCTGGCGATTGCAGCCGGCGCCGACTTCATCAAGACCTCGACCGGGAAGCTCTCGTCCAGCGCGACTCTGCCGGTCGCTCTCGTCATGCTCGAGGCCATCCGCGACGTCTACGACGAGACCGGCAGGCGCGTCGGATTCAAGCCTGCCGGCGGCATCCGCAACGCGAAGCAGGCCGTTCAGCACCTGGTCCTCACGCACGAGACCCTCGGCGTCGACTGGTTGACCCCCGATCTCTACCGCTTCGGCGCCTCCTCGCTCCTGAATGACATCCTGATGCAGGTCCGCAAGGAGAAGACCGGGCGCTACCAGAGCCCGGACTACTTCACGATCGACTGACGGTTACAGGATGCCGCGCGCCACGAAGGCCTGGCGCACCGCGTTTGCGGCGCTCGTGCCGTAGAGCTGCTGTGCCGCGGCGACCGTGCTGGTCGCGAGTGCCGGCATGGTCGTCCCCGGGAAGTCGAACGACCCCTGCAGGATGATCGTGTCGGCCTTCTTGTTCCCGAGCGCCAGGCGGATATCCCAGAGCGCCCGGGACCAGATCTGCCCGTCGTCGTGCACGTCGCCGTCCAGGTCGGCGGGGTAATGCAGGTTCAGGTCGACGCGGCGCAGGCAGTGCGGGACGCTGCTCGTGTAGGACGTCGAGTCCCAGTCCGCAACGCACGGGAGCGGCTCTCTCTCGGGAACGCCGAGTGACTTCGCCACGACGTCGGAGACCGTGACTGCCCAATAGTCGCCGAACCCCTCGCTGATCGCGCCCGCCTGCTCGGAGGCGAAGCTGAAGTTCTGCGAGTCATGGATCGCGTGCCCGTACTCGTGCAGGATCACCTCCGCGTCCTCGGCGTCGTCGACGCCGCCCTTGCCGAAACGGATCTCGAGCTTCGGGTGATCGGTCTCGAATGAGTTGTCATAGCCGAGTTGGTTGATCCGCACCGCCTGTGGGTGGTCGTCGATCCCGCGGCGCGTGACGCCGAAGCCGAGGCTCTGGATGTACTTCTGCGCCTCGGTGATCCAGTAGTAGGCCATGACCTGCTCGAACTCGTCCTGGTGGCGCGTGTA
Organism: Gaiellaceae bacterium; assembly: GCA_036265535.1. GTDB lineage: Bacteria > Actinomycetota > Thermoleophilia > Gaiellales > Gaiellaceae > AC-32. The sequence goes on from DATAOV010000119.1 coordinate 3,245, forward strand.
GGCGAACGTGTTCGTCGGCGAGAACGCAGGGTTGCCGGTCTCGCTGTAAACGTTCGCGTAGTCGCCATGGAGGAAGCCGCTTCCGTCGAGATTCGTCAGCGTGACGGTGTGGTAGGCCGCGGCCGGGACCGCGGAGTCGGCGTCCTTCTGGTCGGTGAGCGTCTCGTCGCCGAGGCTCTGCACTGGGTTGGAGACGAAGACCGAGGCCGAGCCCACAGACGACCCCGGTCCGGTCTTCGCGGCCGATCCGACTGCAGCCACGGCGACGCCCACGGCGATCGCCACGACACCGATGAACAAGCTCCGACGCATGTGAAACCCCCCTGCGCTCGTGATCTCTCCCGGCAGATACCGTAATCGCGATCTCCGTCGGCGTCCAGCGGGGCTAAGCTGCCTTCGCGAGTGACCGAACTGCAGCGAAAGCAGGATCGCGCGCCCATCCCTGCCGGCTGGGAGTACGCGAGCGCGCCCGAATCACGCGACATCGTCAACCTTCGCGAGCGCTACGGCCACTTCATCGGGGGGGAGTGGGTCGAACCGAAGGAGACGTACGCGACGATCGACCCGTCGAGCGAGGAGCCGCTCGCCGAGGTTGGTCAGGCGACCGACGAGGAGATGCTGCTCGCGGTCGACGCCGGGCGCAAGGCCTTCGAGAACGGCTGGTCGAGCCTCGCCGGCTCGGAGCGGGCGAAATACCTCTTCCGCGTTGCCCGCATCCTCCAGGAGCGGGCGCGCGAGTTTGCGGTGCTCGAATCGCTCAACGGCGGCAAGCCGATCCGCGAGTCGCGCGATGTCGACGTGCCCCTCTCGGCCGCGCACTTCTTCTACTACGCCGGCTGGGCCGACAAGCTCGAGTACGCGTTCCCGAACCGGAAGCCGAAGCCGCTCGGCGTCGCCGGCCAGATCATCCCCTGGAACTTCCCGCTCCTGATGCTGGCCTGGAAGGTGGCACCCGCGCTCGCGGCCGGGAGCACCGTCGTGCTCAAGCCGGCGGAGACGACGCCGCTCACGGCGCTGCTCTTCTGTGACGTCCTCCGTCAGGCCGAGCTCCCGCCCGGCGTCGTGAACATCGTCACAGGCGACGGCCGTGCGGGCGCCACACTCGTCAAGAGCGGCGTGGACAAGATCGCGTTCACGGGCTCCACCGAGGTCGGCAAGGCGATCCAGCGCGAGCTCGCCGGCAGCGGCAAGAAGCTGACGCTCGAGCTCGGCGGCAAGGCGGCCAACGTGATCTTCGACGACGCGGCGCTCGACCAGGCCGTTGAGGGGATCGTCAACGGGATCTACTTCAACCAGGGCCACGTGTGCTGCGCCGGCTCGCGCTTGCTCGTCCAGGAGTCGATCTACGAGGCGACGATCGACAAGCTCAAGCGGCGGCTCTCGACGTTGCGCGTTGGCGACCCGCTCGACAAGAACACCGACGTCGGCGCGATCAACTCGGCCCAGCAGCTCGAGAAGATCAAGGAGCTCGTCTCGAGCGGGGAGGAGGAGGGCGCCGAGATCTACCAGCCGCCCTGCCGTCTTCCCGAGAAGGGCTACTGGTTCGTGCCGACGGTGTTCACCAACGTCGCCCAGAGCTACCGGATCGCGCAGGAAGAGATCTTCGGCCCGGTGCTCTCGGTGTTGACCTTCCGGACGCCCGACGAGGCCGTCGAGAAGGCGAACAACACCCCGTACGGCCTGTCCGCTGGAGTGTGGACGGAGAAAGGCTCGCGGATCCTCGCCATGGCCCAGCGCCTGCGGGCGGGCGTGATCTGGGCGAACACCTACAACCGCTTCGACCCCTCCTCGCCCTTCGGTGGCTACAAGGAATCGGGCTTCGGCCGTGAAGGCGGCCTGCACGGGCTCGAGCCCTATCTGGATTTCGAGTGAGCCGGCTCCCCGTGCGCAAGACGTACAAGCTCTTCGTGGGGGGCGAGTTCCCGCGCTCCGAGTCCGGCCGCACGTACGAGGCGGAGGGGCAGAACGTCGCCCGCGCCTCGCGGAAGGACGTGCGGGACGCTGTTCGGGTGGCCCGAGGTGCCTTCCCGAAGTGGGCCGGAATGACCGCGTACAACCGTGGACAGGTGCTCTATCGCGTCGCCGAGATGATGGAAGCCCGCCGCTCCGAGTTCGCCGACCTCTGCTCCGGGCCGAAGGAGGTCGAGCGCTCGATTGACCGCTTCGTCTGGTACGCCGGCTGGGCCGACAAGATCGCGCAGGTAATCGGGTCCTCGAATCCCGTCGCCGGCCCGTACTTCAACTTCACGGTGCCTGAGCCGCAGGGCGTGGCCGGCATCCTTGCGCCTCAGGAACCGGCGCTGGCCGGGCTCGTCTCGCGGGTCGCGCCGGCGCTCGTCGGCGGGAACGCGGTGGTCGTGGTCGCCTCGGAGCCGCATCCGCTCGCGGCCGTGGAACTGGCCGAGGCATTGGCGACCGCCGATGTGCCCGGTGGCGTGGTGAACATCCTCACCGGCCTGCGCGAGGAGCTCGCGCTGGTGCTGGCGGCGCACATGGACGTCAACGCCCTGGACGTCTCGGGTGCCGACGGCGAGGTCGGCGAGCTCGAGCGGCTGGCGGCGGATAACGTCAAGCGCGTGATTCGCGGCGCCGCCGACGATCAGAGCGCGTGGGAAATCTCGCGCTTCCTCGAGCTCAAGACCGTCTGGCACCCGATCGGCGTCTGATCGCGGCCCGAGGCGCGGCTCCCCTGTTTACGGCACACCCAACCTCCTCCCCGAGGCGAGCGTATCGAGGGGCGGCGCACGCGTGGGTCACGAGTTTGCGCCAGTAATGCGGCAAGGCGCGGCTTTGCACAGGGAACGCACCTAGCGGTGCGGCCCAGGCCACACCCAGGCCACGCCGCTACAGCGCAAGATGTGCTCTATAGCTCCTTCGCGAGGCTCCGGAGCCGCCAGGTCTCGCGCGTCGAAACGAGAAACAGCAGGACGGTCAGTCCGAGGAACGCTCCTCCGAGGGAGGCCGGATACCAAAGTCCCAGCGGCACGAAGATGCCAAGGGCGAGCAGCGGAAATCCGACGAACAGAAGCGTTAGCCCAAAGGCGCAGATCAAACAAAGCCCGAGGGCGCGCATCTTTCCTGCTTCGTTCGGCACGAGTAGGTCTTCTCGAGTGACGTCGGGGACGTAGGGCTTTCGGCTGCGGTAGGCGATAGAAGCTCGGTCCCAGCCCCTTGTGTCATCGAACCCATCCTCACCGGGCATCAGGTCGCTCATCTGCTCGGAGTATGGCTCTGGACTGGAACTCAAGCAGCTAGGCGCGCGCGCCTTAGTCGACAGCGGTCGAACAGGACGACTCGCTGCGCGAGTCCGCTAGGCAGGTGCTAGCCGATGCCCTGGCCGGCAAGGACGTCGACAAGCAGCAGCTCGATGCTGCGCGATCGTTGTACTCCTACCGACCAACCGAAGTACCTCGAGGCGTTCGCGAGCGTGTCGAGCACGCAGGGAGGGGGCCTCATCTCCCTCGAGTCTTTGCTGCGCCTCGCCGCTGAGCTCGACATCCTCGGGGTGGTCGATGGAAGGGTGGCCATCGGTGGCGTGCCGGTGGAGATGACGCACACCCCCTCCCCCGAAAAAACTGCGCACCGGAAAGCATTACCTCTGGCTCCAGCGCGCCAAGAAGTTCACTCTGAGACACCCGAGGACGGGCGCCTCGGGAAGGCTCTGTGAGCCAGCTTCGCCTGCTTTACGCCCTTCCGCTAAGCGCTGCTCGGTTGTGCCTCGACTTCCAACGCTACAGCGGCGGGATTCAACCCCGCGACGCAGGACTCGGGAAGCGCCGCGCAGCCCAGCCACGCGACTTGGGGGCGAAGCACGACAACGACGATCGCTCCGACGACCACCGCCGCGCCATCGACGAAGACCGCGCCGCCCGGGCCGATCAGTGCCGTCAAGCCAGCGGTCAGCAGCGCACCGAACGGGAGCATGCCGACGAACGCGGCAGCCCAGATCGCGAGCGCCCGCGCTCGGAACTCGTCGGTACTCATGGCCTGCACCACCACGGTGGACAGCCCGACGAACAGGACGCCGGCGAGTCCGCCCACGAACGCCAGTGCGAGCGAAAGCCATGCGTTTGTCGACGCGCCGATGCCGGCCAAGGCCACGCCTGTGACGACGAACCCCACGAGTAACGGCTCGCCCTTGTTCGGCCGGCCGGAAAGGCGTAACAGTGCGATCGAGCCGAGCAGCGACCCGAGACCGATCGCCGCCATGATCGCTCCAAGCGTCCCCGCGCCCGCGTGGAGGTTGTAGCGGACGATCGCCGGGATCATGAACGCGACCGGCGGCGTCCCGAACAGGCCGGCGACCAGCATCAACCCCATCATCGCCGCGAGGCTGCGCTGGCCGAAGACATACCGGAACGCCTCCGAGATCGCGCCGCCGCCCGTGGCTTCGGCACTCCGGACGGGACGTGAAGCTGGCAACAATGCGAGCGTGCCGAGCACGGCGACGAAGCTCGCCGCATTCACACCGAACACCCACGTCGGGCCGGCCACGGCCAGCAAGAACCCTGCGATCGCCGGTCCAATAAAGCGCGCAAGCTGCAGCGACAGGCTGTTGATCGCCACCGCGCTCTCGAGGTCGCGCCTCGGCACCATTGCGGCGAGCATCGCCTGAAAGGGCGCGAAGCTGAGCGTCCCCAGGATGCCGCCGAGCACGGCCAGGACGCCGAGCAGTCCGACCGTCAGAGTCCCGGTCGCCCAGGTGACAGCGAGCGCCGCCGCGAGGGCCATGTTCAACGACTGGAAGATGAGCAGCAGCTTGCGTCGGTCGTAGCGGTCGGCGAGCGCTCCCGCGGGCAAGGCGAAGACGAGGTTCGGGATCGTGTTCAGAAAGCCGATCAGGCCGAGCGTCGCCGCGGAGCCGCCGAGGAGGAGCACGACGTACCCGTACGCCGCCGCCTCGACCCAGTTCCCGATCAGGGAGAGCAGGACACCGGCCGAGTAGCGCCGGAAAAGCGGCCAGCGCAGAGCAGCCAGCACGCGCGCCGGCGGGGTTGGGGTTGCCTCCTCCGCGGGCACCGGCTCGGCCTCCAGTCCTTCGCCGGTGAGCGCGGCGATTCCGCCGCGTACCGCGTGTGCCTCGAACCCTCGGTCCCTCAGCCAGTGCGCCACACGGACGCTCGTCGCCTCACGCAGTCAACCGCAGGCGAGCACGATCGGTGTGTCACGCGAGAACTCGTTCAGGCGCTCCGGAATCTCGTCGGGTGGAATCCGCAGCGCACCCTCGAGCGTCACGGCC
>DATAOV010000120.1:0-4041 GCA_036265535.1 Gaiellaceae bacterium
TCTCCAGCGGGCTCTCCTCGCGCTGAACGCGCTGCGACAGCGCCGCGATCCGTCCCAGCTCCGTCCGCATCCCTGTCGCGACGACGACGGCTCGCGCCTCGCCGCCCGTACAAGCGCTGCCGCTGAACACGAGATCCCGCGCCTCGAGCACCGGAAGCTCGACGTCCTCGTACTCGGCCGAGCGCAGAACGGGGACCGATTCGCCGGTGAGCGTCGAGAGGTCGACTTCGACCGAGCCCTGGAGCAGGCGTGCGTCGGCCGAGACGCGGTCGCCTTCTTCGATCAGGAGCAGGTCGCCGGGCACGAGGAGCGTTGCCTCGATCTCGCTTCGGTGCCCGTCGCGAACGACGGTGGCATGTGACGGCAGGTAGCGGCCGAGCGCTTCGACGGCGCGCTCGGCCTGGCGCTCCTGGACGAACGCGAAGGCCGCGTTCAGCAGGATCACGCCCACGATCGCGAGCGCCAGCGCGGGTGTCCCGGCGAAGTAGGCGAGAACGGCTGCGACCCACAGGAGGAGCGCGAGCGGATGCGTCAACTGCAGGATCAGCTCGCGCGGCCAGGTGGCTCCGGTGTGTCGCGTGAGCTCGTTCGGCCCCTCCGTCAGGAGGCGACGTTCGGCCTCGCGGCGGGTGAGCCCGGAGCGGGTCGTCCGCAGGTGGCGAAGGAGCAGGTCCGCCGGCTCGCGCGGGTCGACCTGCGTCGGTCTATCAGCGAGCGGCTCGCGCATCTGCTCCTCGCGAGTCGTCGGTTCGCGGCTCAGCAGGGAGTCGCGTCGGGATTACATCCCGGGATGCGGTGATGCCGGCGCCGGGGGTCGACGGCCGCCTTCGGGATACGAAGCTCGAGCGGGCCTTCGGCGAGTCGAACATGCACGACGAGAGCGTCGCCCGCCTCGTACACCTGGGCCTTCTCCGCGAGTGGCGAGCTGCCGCGTGAACCTGAAGGCCGCTCGGCGCTCCGCCCATCCGACTCGAGGAAGCCGGCGGCGCGGCCGTTTGCTTGCCAGGCCATGGCTCCTCCTCTCTGATTGGTGTGCACGAATCGTCTCACCCGGCGGCGCGACGTCATCGGGAGCGGCGCCCATTGCCTCTGCGGACTATTACGCACGCGAGCTGTGCAGACACGACTCGTCGAAGGAGGGAAGACCGCAAGCCGAGTCGGCGTCTCTCCCGATGCCGGGACTCCTGCTCGAGGCCAGGGTGTAATCGATGGCGCCAATCCCGCAACCGGCTGTGGTCGCAGTCCTCACGGTGGGAGCCGGTCTCTTGATGGTCGCCTCGGGCATCCACACGCGCCGGCTGGTGTGGCGGCTGACCAGGCACTGCCCGAGATGCGGCCGGGAAAAGCACAGCTGCAGCTGCCGCCCACGACGGAATCCGTAGTTCTCCGCGCGCCGGATCGGCGCCCAACCGGATGTCCACCCATCCGCTGACGTCCAGGATGGCGGCATGGAACGAGTCGTAATCACTGCGCGGCTGAACGAGGGCTCGGAGGCCCGCGCAAGAGACCTGGTCTCTGCCGGACCGCCCTTCGACCCGCGCCAAGTCGGCCTCGCGAAGCATGGGGTGTTCGTCGGAAACGACGTCGTCGTCTTCGTCTTCGAGGGACACGACGTGGAACGACGGCTGTCCCAACTCGTGAACGACCGCCTCAACTCGGCGGCGTTCAGCGCCTGGGCGCCTCTCCTCGCCGAGCAGCCGAAGATCGCTCACGAGGCCTACCACTGGGACCCGAAGGAGGACACCATGAACACGATCGTGATCGCAACCGACGGCTCCGAGTCTGCGGTCGAGGCGGTGAAGTTCGGTCTCGAGCTCGCTGCCGAGCAGGACGCGGAGCCGATCTTCGTCCACGTCGTCCCAGGCGTCGACGTCTTGCCGCCCGCCGGCTTCGGCGTGACGGTCGCACCGTCGGTGCCCCACGTCCTCGGCGACGAGGATCGCCTGCCTCTCCAGGAGGCGCTCGAGATCGCCGCCGAGCAGGGGATCGAGGCGAGGACTGAGCTGCTTGTCGGCCACCCGGCCGCGGAGATCGTCACCTACGCGGACACCGTAGATGCCGACCTGATCGTCATCGGCTCGCGCGGCCAGGGAACCTTCGCCAGCGCGCTGCTCGGCAGCGTCTCGCGAGGCGTCCTGCACGACAGCCGCCGGCCGGTTCTCGTCGTCCGCGGCGCCCAGGTCCACGCCGAGACGGGAGTGCAGTGATGAACGACGCTTCCGCGACTGACGAGCTCACCGCAGCGAACGTGATGTCGCGCCGATTCGTCTCGGCATCGCCCGAGGACACGCTCGGGGAGCTGGCCGAGAAGCTGGCGGCGGCCGATGCCGGCTCGGCGCTCGTGGTCGAATACGGGCGCCTCACCGGGATTCTCACCTCGCGCGACGTCGTCCGCGCCGTCGCCCAGCGCGTACATCCGAGCCAGGGGCGCGTGCGCGAGTGGATGAGCGCCGCCCCGGTCAAAGCCTCACCCGACCTGCCCATCGAGGAAGCGGCTCACCTGATGCTGGAGGGCGGCTTTCACCATCTGCCCGTGGTCGCCGAGAACGGGCGCCCGGTGGGCGTCGTCGGGCTGCGGGCGGTCGTCGGGCTTCGGCACCGACTCCCGGGGTGGTGACGATGACCCTACTCGTCGCCTACGGCAGCAAGCGCGGATCGACGAAGGAGGTAGCGGAGGCGCTCGCCGAGCGGCTGCGCACAGGCGAGCGCAAGGTCGACCTCCGCCCCGCCGCGGAGGTCGACGACCTGACGCCCTACGACGACGGCGTCGTCATCGGCGGCTCGCTCTACTTCGGGCGCTGGCACGAGGACGCCGTCCGGTTCCTGTCCAAGCACCGCCGCGAGCTGGCGGAGCGCCCGGTGGCGGTCTTCGCCCTGGGCCCCAAGACCTCCGAGTCGAAGGATCTGGCCGAGTCTCGCGCGCAGCTCGACAAGGCGCTGCGAAAGGCTCCGGAGGTCGAACCGCGCTCGGTCGCCGTGTTCGGCGGGGTGATCGATCCGACCAAGCTGCGCTTCCCGCTCAGCCGGATGCCGGCGAGTGACGCGCGCGACTGGGACGCGATCGCGGCGTGGGCAGACGAGTTCTCTGGTACCACGTGACCGTCAAGGTGCGCACCAAGCTGCAGGAGGTCGACGTGCAGGCGCTCGATGCCGCCAGGCTCGAGCCGCTGATCGGGCCCGACCGAACCGCCCGCTACGAGGCGATCGCCGAGGCGACGGAGTCGCTGCTGGGCGGCCGCACGGTCCTGAACGTCAACTCGACGGCAACCGGCGGCGGCGTGGCCGAGATGCTGCAGACCCTGCTCGCATACGGTCGCGGCGCCGGCCTCGACATCCGCTGGCTCGTGATTCAGGGCGATCCGGCCTTCTTCGCGATCACCAAGCGAATTCACAACGGGCTCTACGGCTCGCCGGGCGACGGAGGAGATCTCGGCGACAACGAGCGCAGACACTACGAGCGGACCTTGAAGAGGAACGCCGACGAGCTGCTCGCCCTCGTTCGGCGCAACGACGTGGTCCTGATCCACGATCCCCAGCCCGCCGGGCTCGCTGCCGCGATGGCGAGCGCCGGCGCGAAGGTCGTGTGGCGGTGTCACGTCGGCGCCGACGTGCCGAACGAATGGACCGAGCGCTCCTGGTCGTTCCTGCGCCCGTACCTCCAGGATGTCGACGCGTTCGTGTTCTCGCGACACGCCTTCGCTCCCTCCTGGGCCGAAGAGTCGAGAACACATGTGATCCCCCCGTCGATCGACCCCTTCTCGGCCAAGAACGAGCCGATCTCGAAGCGAAACGTGCGCCTGATCCTCGGCTACACGGGCCTGATCGCGGGTAACCGAGAGGTGCCCGCAGTTCCCTTCACCCGCCGCGACGGCTCGCCTGGGCGGATCAACCGGCGCGGGGACGTGCTCCAGACCGGGCCGCCACCTCCTGCCGACGCGCCCCTGGTCGTCCAGGTCTCACGCTGGGACCGGATGAAGGACATGCCCGGGGTGATGAGCGGCTTCGCCGACCATGTCGATCACGGCCTCGGCGCACACCTGC
>DATAOV010000121.1:0-9307 GCA_036265535.1 Gaiellaceae bacterium
GAGCACTTGCCTAGGATATGAGGCCTTGCGGGCGATCGTCACAGGGGGCGCGGGGTTCATCGGCTCGCACGTGGTCGAGGCGCTGCTCGCGCGCGGCGACGAGGTGCTCGCGCTCGACGATCTCTCGAACGGGAAGCGCGAGAACGTGCCCGAGGGCGGGCGGCTCGTCGTCGCCGACCTGCGCGAGCCGCTCGACGAGCTCTTCGACGAAGCGCGCCCCGAAGTCTGCTTCCACCTCGGCGCGCAGGTGGACGTGCGCGTCTCGGTCGAGCGGCCGGCACACGACGCGGTCGTGAACGTGATCGGCACGATCAGCGTGCTCGAGGCGGCGCGGCGCCACGACACGCAGGTCGTGTTCAGCTCAACCGGCGGCGCGATCTACGGCGACTGCGACGGGCCGGCCGATGAGGACGCGGTGCGGCGCCCGCTCGCCCCGTACGGCGTCTCGAAGCTGGCCGGAGAAGAGTACCTCGCCGCCTACAACCGGCTCTACGAGTCGCGCCACGTCTCGCTGCGCTTCGGCAACGTCTACGGCCCGCGGCAGGACCCTCACGGCGAGGCCGGCGTGGTCGCGATCTTCCTCGGGAAGCTCGCGGAGGGGGAGCGGCCAAGGATCTTCGGCGACGGGCGACAGACCCGCGACTACGTCTACGCGGGCGACGTGGCGCAGGCGACGCTGGCGGGTGCCGGACAGGACGGCGGAGTCTTCAACGTCGGTACCGGCGAGGAGACCTCGGTGCTCGATCTGTACGAGCTCTGCCGACGCGTGGCGGGTTCGCACCTCGAGGCAGAGGAGGCGCCGCCGCGGCTCGGCGAGCTCCAGCGCAGCGTGCTCGACGTCTCGCGCGCGCAGCGCGACCTGGGCTGGAGCCCGGAAGTCCCGCTCGAGGAGGGCTTGCGCCGCACCTGGGAGTCGATCGCGGGCTAGGAGGAGGGACGCGAACGGCGGCGAATCGAACGATCCGCCGTGGAGCACGCCCTTCCGACACCACCCAATCACCCCTGGCGCACGATCGCCGTCGTCGCCGCCGGGATCGCCACCCTCGAGCTGCTCGGGCTCGTGATCGTCGGCGTCGCGCTGATCGCCAAGCCCGTCATGCACCGGGCCCGCGCCGAGGCGACGGCAACACCGACGAAGCACCAACCGACGAAGACGCGGATTCGGCCCCTCCTCCCCCGCGGCTCGACCTCGGTCACCGTCCTGAACGGCAACGGCCGGGCCGGAGCCGCTGCGGCGCAGGCCTCGCGCGTGCGCGCGCGCGGCTATCTTTTGGGCGATGTCGGGAACGCGCCTCGGATGGGCTACGGGCGCAGCGTGATCATGTATCGCGGAGGCCGCCGCCCGGAGGCCTTGCGCCTCGCACGCGACCTCGGCATACGGCTGGTCACGCCGCTTGACGGCCTGCGCCCGCGCGACCTACTGGGCGCCCAGCTGGCCGTCGTCGTCGGCGGCTAGGCCGTAGGTCACGAGCTCGCTCAGCCCGACCGCGACCGCGAAGATCGCCGCGAGCACCCACTGCCCCGTCGCCGCGAGCCCGGCCGTCGCCGCCCCGAAGAACGGAACCTCGACCACCAGACGCTTTGCACCCGGAAGCCGGTGCGCCGACTTCGGAGCCGCGAACACTCCCCAGAGCGCGGCACCGGCGAGCGGCGCCGCGATCGCCAGCACGATCGAGACCGCGAGCGGCCCGGTCTGCGAGCCCCAGTAGACGAGCGCCGCCAGCGCGCTCAGCTCGAGTAGGAAGCGCAGGCCGTAGTTCGCGTTCTTGATCCACACGCCCGAACCCTATGATCAGGCCGTGGCTGGCGAGGAGCGCAAGCAGGCGGAGATCGACTACCCGCGGGCGGTCGGCGAGGAGGGCCGCGACTGGATCAGGGGCAAGCCCTTCGGTCACGATCCCCGTGAGTCGGCGCGCTTCCTGATCGACTTCGGCTACGTCCTCCAGCTGCTCGAACTGCACGCCGGCACGAGCCTCGTCGAGCTCGGTTGCGGCTCGGGCTGGATGACCCGCTTCGCGGCGCGCCACGGCCTCCAAGCCGAGGGCTACGACATCTCGCCTGAGATGATCGAGATCGCCCGTGAGCAGGCCGCCGCAGAAGGCCTCGAGGTCACCTTCGAGGCTGCGGACATGGAGCAGCTGGACCTCGGCCGCCGCTTCGACGCCTGCCTGGTCTACGACGCGCTCCATCACAGCGAGCGCGCCGACCTCGTGCTCGCGAGCGCCCACCGCGCGCTCAAGCCCGGCGGGCGGCTGCTGCTCGCCGAGCCGAACTGGAAACAGCGCTTCCAGGGCCGAGCAGCCTCGAGCGAGTACGGCGTGACCGAGCTCGGCTACAGCCCGCGCACGCTGAAGCGCCTTCTGCGCGAGGCCGGCTTCACCGACATCCGCCGCTTCCACAACAACCGCAAGCGGCTTTTCTCGAACTCGCCGCGCGAGACCGCCGCGCACCTGGCCGAGCCGTTTGTCTACCGGCTGCTCGCGCCGTTCTGGACGCAGATCTGGCTCACAGCGCGAGCAAGCTAGCCCGGGCCGCCGGCCAGCCTCTGCACCTTCTCGAGCTCCGCCCGAGGCGCCGTGCTCTGCGGGTCGAGCTGCACCGCCCGCTCCAAGGGCGGGATCGCACGCGTGTAGTCCCGCTGGCGCTCTTCGAATTCGCCCAGCGCGAGCCACGCGCGCCAGTTGAGCGGCTGCAGGCGGACCGCCTCGATGTAGAGCTGCCGCTCGCCCTGGAAGTCGCCCAGCTGCTCCAGCGCCAGCGCTTGCCAGAGCAGCGGCTCGAGCGCGAGCGGGTTCAGCGACCTCGCATCTCGTGCATGCCGGTAGGCCTGCAGCGGCCTCCCGTCCGCGAGCGCGGAGATCGCGGCATCGGTGTCCCGCTGCGCGAACCACGGCGTCAGGAGCGAGAGCGCGACCGCCACGGCGACCGCGACCGGCAGCGGCGCGAGCCACGGCCGCGGCTCCTCCTGCTCGACTCCTCTTCCCAGGAGCACGCCGAGAGTGAGGAAGACGGGACCGCTGACCGCGACGAAGTCCCAGTCGAAGTCCACGAGCGAGTGGAGCAGGTAGGTCACGAGCGCGATCGCCAGCGCGACCCCGGCCGCTCGCTCGATGCCGTCCAGCCGCCGCACGGCGCGCACCACCCCCGTCCCGGCTGCCGCCAGGAAGGCGACGAAGAGCAAGAACCCGACGATCCCGGTCTCGCTCAGAAATTGCAGCGGCACGTTGTGTGGCTCGGTGACGACGATGTTGTTCGTGCGCAAGAGCCGGTGTGTGAGCTCGAAGGTCCCCGCCCCCGTCCCTCGCCCGGGCTGGTCCTCGAAGGCGTGCCAGGCCTCCTTCCACCAGAGCCAGCGACTCGAGGAGTTGACGGTCGCCAAGCGCGCGGGTCCTTCCTGCGCGCCGGCATTCGTCGGCTGGGCGGTGAACTCCTTGAACCATCCCTCCGGCTTCGTCTCGACCACGAGCCCGACCGCCCCGGCCGCGACTCCGACCACCAGCACCCCGAGCGCAACCTGGCCGAGCAGACGCCGCCGCCGATCGCTCAGCGGGCGCCGCTCCTCCACGACCGAGCCGAGGTACGCGAGGGCGCCGACCACGAGTGCGGCCAGCACGAACACGACGGCGAACCAGGCGCCGTCGTGCACACGGACCGCGTGGCTCTGTCCGTCCTCCGCCAGACCGGGCCGGGAGAACGCCCAGACCGCGAGACCGAGGCCGGCCCCGCCGCCGAGCAGCACCGCCGCGGCGCTCTCGACGCGCGGCCGCCCGAGTGCGATCCAGAGAACGACCGCGACCCCGCCGACAAGCACCCCGCCGCGTGAGTAGGTCAGCGTCAGCGCGACGACCAGCCCGAAGACGTAGACGACGCCGAGCGCCCGTAGCCAGTGCGCGTGCTCACGCCGTGCCGACAGCCAGAGCGCGAGCGGCAGGGCCATTGCGAAGACCAATGCGAGCGCGTTCCAGTAGCCGACCGGCGCGCTCAGCCGGGCGACCCTCCCCGAGTCGGACCCGATCCCGGGAAATGCCTTCGCAAGCAGCGCCCAGCCGAGCGGAAGCGCCAGCGCCCCCGCGAGGACGTAGGCCCAGACGTACGCGGCCCGCGGCAGGAACGAGCCCACCGCCACCCCGACCAGAGCCAGGGCGAGGTAGACGAGCCCGCGATTGAGGTAGTCCCACGATCGATCCGGCTCGATCGACCAGAGCACGGAGATCCCGTTCCAGGCGACGAACGCGGTCAGGAGCAGGAGCGCCGCCACCGCCTCCCGCCCGAGCGCGGGACGCGGCAGGCCGAGGAACGCCCAGGCACCGACCGCTGCAGCGACGACGAGAGCCGCCAAGCCGATCCAGACGAGCCGCCCGTTCGAGGATCCGGAGGAGAAGAGAGCCGAGACGGCGACGAGTAGACCTCCGGCACCGAGCAGCACGTACGCCGCCCAGCGATCGAAGGCCCTGCGCATCAGGCGGGGAGGCTAACATCGCGCTACATTGAATCCTGCGTTTACAAAGTGTTTACGCGGGGATCACGGTGGGCTTAAGGTGGGCCGCGACACTCACTCGAACGGCTCTCTGCCCCGCAGTCGCATGCGCACCCGTTCAGCCGCCACACTCACGCTCTTCCCCGCCCTTCTGGCCGGACTCGTCCTGCTGCTCGCCCTGCCCGGGCAGGCCGCCGCGGCGAAGCCGTGCTGGGAGCGCGTGATCGACGACTGGCTCGCGAACGGCACGATCACCGGCACCTACAAGGTGAGCTGCTACCAGCAGGCGCTCAAGCACGTGCCCGAGGATCTGCGCGACTACTCGAACATCACCGATGCGATCAACGCGGCGATGCTGGCCACGCTCCGCGGGACCCCGGGCAGCGGTTCCGGCACCGGCAACGGTTCCGGCACGGGCTCGGGCTCCACACGGAGCAATTCGTCCGGCGGGAGCACCAAGGCCGAGAAGAACCGCCGGCTCCAGGCGGCGCCAGAGCGCTCGTACTACCGCCGTGCGATCGACAACCTCGGGACGACGAGCGCCGACTCGCTGCCGATCCCGCTGCTCGTCCTCGCCGGCCTCGGCACGCTGCTGCTCCTGAGCGCCGGTGGCCTCGCGGGAGCCAAGCGCTACCGCGCAGTTCGCGGCCGGCCGAAGCCGCCGCCCGCGCCCAAGCCCTAGAACGTGAAGCTCAGGGTCCCGGCCACCCGCGCCTTGTAGGCGACGCAGCGGCCGAGGATCCGGTGCCGGTAGTGCGTCAGAGTGACGATGAACGTGCCGGTGCCGTTCGAGGTCGTGGTCGTCGAGACGTCCTGCAGCGTGTCGGCGACGCGGTAGCGCTGATTCGTGCAGTTGGTCCCGCGGTCGAGCGTCGTGATCATCCCACCGTGGAAGCTGAAGGTCCCGACGACCGCGTCGACCGATGTCCCCGGTCCGGCAATCGTCATCGCGAACGAGCCACCGTTGACGTAGGTCGGCTTTGAGCCGAGCTTGTCGTGCTTCACCGTCGCGTTCCAGAAGACCTTGCCGCCCGCGTCGCCCTTCCCGTTTCCGGCGAATGTGCCGACCGTGGACGTGAAGGCGTACTCGTAGCCGGCGATCGCGAAGCTCGTCGAGGCGGGCGCAGGCGATGCCGCCGCCGGGAGCGCCAGGGTTGTGAGTAGGGCGAGGACGACGAAGCGAAGCGTTCTCATGGCGTCGCCGGCTAGGACCGCCGACCGGCGGCCGAAGTTAGGCCACTCAGCTAGTCGCTAGCTCGAAGACTCGCTCGGGGTCGCGGCGGGCTCGGGCTCCGCTTCGGGCTCCGCATCCCCCGCGAAGAGCGTCGCGACGCTCTCGTCGAGGTCCTCCACGACGAAGTTCTGCGCGCCGAGGGGCTCGAGCAGCTCCTTGGCCGTGTCGATCGCGTCGCTCGCGATCTCCACCACGATCGCCGAGCTGTTCGGCTGCAGCGACTTGCCGAGCTGCTCGAGCTGGTCGTTCTTGAAGCCGGAATCGCGCAGCTTCGAGACGAGGGCTCCAATCGAGCCGCCGGCCACGATCCCGAGCGGCCCGCCGATGATTCCGATCGCACCGCCGAGGAGCGCGCCGCGCCCGGCGCCCCAGTCCTTCGACTCGATGAACTTCGCCTTGCCGTCCGGTCGGACGTAGAGGACGGCGCTGTTGCCGATCTTGTCGCGCATAGCGCCTCCGATGGCGCCGGCGGCACGCGAGCCACCGTCGGGGGTGGTAAAGCTTGCGGCCAGGATCTTGCGGGCTGATTCCTGCTGCATCGTGCCTCCTCGGTCAGCGGGCGGATGTCGATTCGACTCTACCTCCGGCGCCCGAGGCGGATCAGTGGCTCGGCAGCGGCACGTGCTTGTCGCGAGGCTCCGCCTCGATTTGGATCCTCGGCAGCCACTCCAGCCAGTGCGGCAGGTACCAGTTCCAGTCACCGAGCAGGCGCATCGCCGCGGGCAGGAGCACAGAGCGGATGATGGTGGCGTCGATCAGGAGCGCCACCGCGACCCCGAAACCCATCTGCTGGAACATGACGAGGTCGCCCATCGCGAAGCCGGCGAAGACCGCCACGATGATCAGCGCCGCTCCGGTGATCAGCCGCGCGGTCGAGGAGACGCCGTGGACGACCGCGTCGGTGGTCGAGCCGGTCTCGTCGTAGCGCTCCTTGATCCGGCTGAGCAGGAACACCTGGTAGTCCATTGAGAGGCCGAACAGGACCGAGAACAGGAACAGCGGCACCCAGGCCTCGATCGCGTCGATGCGCTGGAAGCCCAGCAGCCCGCTACCGACGCCGTGGTGGAAGACGAGCACGACGAGGCCGTAGGCCGCCGCGACCGAGAGCATGTTGAGCGCGATTGAGGTCGCGGCGATCACGATCGAGCGGAACACGATCGTGAGAAGCACGAAGCTCAGGCCGAGCACGAAGACGACCACGATCGGCAGCCAGGCGTTCATCGCGTCAATGAAGTCGACGTTGTCGGCGGTGTCGCCCCCGACGACGACGTGTGCGTCCGTGCCTTGGAAGGCCCGCGGGATCTCGACCGAGCGTAAGTGCCGCACCGCCGCCAGGGTGCGCGGCCCCGTACGGTCACCACCGACCTGGACGCCGATCGCGGCCACCTCGCCGTTCGGGTCGAAGCGCAGGTCGCTCGCGCCGAACACGGGGTCGTCGCGGAGCTCGCGCCGCAGCCGGGCGATGGCCGCGCGTACCGGGGACGAGGTCACCTTTCCTTCGACCGCGATCAGCGCCGGGCTCGAGCTCACCTGCGGGAAGTTGCGCACGAGCGCTTCGTAGCCCTGCTTTGATTCGAGCCGGTCGGGCAGCGTGCTCACCCCGCTTGCTCCAAGCTTCAGCCCGATCGCCGGTGTGGCCGCAACGAGCAACAGCACCCCGAAGCTGATGAGGCTTACCAGGGGCCTGCGCATGACGGCGCGCACGATCGCGCCCCAGAAGCGCCCTTCCTGCCCGCTGCCGATGCTGCGGCCGATGAACGGCACGCGGAGCGCGTTCACCCGGTCGCCGAGCAGCCCGAGCAGCGACGGCAGCAGGGTCAGTGCGGCGACCACCGAGACGATGCCCACGGCGATCGCCCCGACCGCGAGGCTCTTCATGATGTTCGAGGGCACGAGCAGCATCCCGGTGAGCGCGATCACGAACACCGTCCCGCTGAAGAGCACGGCACGACTCGCGGTTGCGCCGGCGGCCGCGATCGCGTCGAGCTCGACCCGGCCGTTGGCCCGCTCCTCGCGGTAGCGCGAGACGACGAACAGCGAATAGTCGATCCCGAGCGCGAGGCCCATGCCCGTGAGCATGTTCACGAAGAAGACCGAGAGCGAGAACGCCGCGGCTATCGGCGCGCAGAGGCCGAGCGCGACGATTATCGCGACCATCGCCATCGCCAGCGGGATCAGCCCCGCGATGACGGCGCCGAAGACCAGCAGCAGGATCACGAACGCGGCGGGCAAGCCGAACTGAAGCTCCCCCGACTTGAGGTCGTGCTGCGAGAGCTCGTTGAAGTCGTGGTCGAGCGTGCCCTCGCCGGTCATCTTGACGCTGAACCCCTGTTCCCCGTCGCTGCGCTTGACCACGCCGAGCAGGGGGTCGACGTCCTTCTGCCGCAGGATCGCGATCAGCGTCGCGTGGCGGTCGCGCGAGAGCTGCGCGGGGTTGCGCGTGTCGTAGTAGCTCGCGGCTCGGTAGATGACGCCCGTCGCCTCGCCCTGGGCGAGCAGCTTCCGGACGAACGCCCTGAAGGCGGGCTCGTTCACCGTCTGTGTCGGCGAGCGCACGACGATCAGCTCGTCGACCGCATTCCGGTCAGGCGGGAAGCGTGATTGGAAGAGATCCTCGGCCTGCTTCGACTCGGGATTGCCCGTGACGTGACCGGTCGTGGTCAGGTTTCCGGGTAAGAGCAAGGCCGCGAGAACGAGCGCGAGGACGATGGCCCCCAGCCAGCCTCCAACCGTTCGCCAAGGGTGGTTGCTCGAGGCGCGAGCCAGCCGCTCGGTCACACCCATGCCAACCTCAAGTATGGACCTCAGAGGACGTGCTGTGACGAGTCGTCCTCGTAAACCTTCTCCCCGCGGTGCAGCCGTCGGGCGATCTCGTACGTCTGCCGCTGCGACCGGGCCGTCGGCGCGTGCGCGGCGAGGTAGCGGGCCGCGGCGATCAGCGGCAGCCCCGCGTCGTCGCTGCCGCGCAGCAGCTCGTGCTGGCGCACGCCGGCCTCGACGCACTGGATCGTGTGGAAGTTGCGGTCCTCGCGGAGCAGACAGGCGCCGAGCGCCGCGATCAGCGGCCCGGAGTCGTCGCTCGCGCCCAGGTAGGAGGCGACGAGCTGACCGGCCTGGTCGACGTGCTGCTGGCCGTCGAGCAGGGTCGGCAGCTCGGCGAGGAGCGCAGCCGGGTCGGCATCCGCCTGCGACTGGGGCAGCCGGGTCGCCGGCACGTTGAGGAAGCGGTCGAGATGGACGCTCATCGCCGCGTCGAGCACGCCTCGCAGCAGCTCCGGGGACGGCGAGCGCCGCAGGCCCTGCTCGACCGCGTTCGCGAACGTGAACGTGTGCAGCGCCGTGTCCCAGTCGCCGAACTCGTTGCTGGTCGGGAAGCGCGCGATCCGCGTTGCCGCGGCGAACGCGACCGCCGAGGCGAGCTCGACCTCGCCCGCGCCCTCGTCCAGCGCCGCCAGCAGCGCGTCGAGGATTTCGGCTGGCTCGCCGTTCAGAAGCAGCTCCACGAGCTCGGCTCGCTCGTCCCACGAGCCGCTCGGCGAGACGGACTCGGGCAACCTGTCGAACGCGTCCTCCAGCAGCGCCACGAGGTCGACGGG
>DATAOV010000122.1:0-31670 GCA_036265535.1 Gaiellaceae bacterium
CCTGAGCTACAACCGGTTGGACCTCGCCGCAGACCAGGGGCTGACGATCTTCACCTACGCCGCCGAACCCGGCTCGCGCTCCGAAGAGGCGCTCAACCTTCTCGGTAGCTGGGCGGCCACCGTGGCCACCGCTGAGGCGGCGCGCGACCGACCAAGGCTGAGGCGCGGGCGCGCCGCTATCGGCTCGCCTGGCTTCACCGGGCTAAGGTGGCCAGGTAAGCGACGAGAGGAGGACCAGATGGCAGTCGCAATGCTGTTCGAGAACCCCGAGGGCTCGAAGGAACAGTACGAGGACTTCAGCCGGAAGATGTTCGGCGGCAAGGACGCTCCTGACGAGCCGATCCAAGGCCTGATCATCCATACGGCGGGTCAGACGGAGCGCGGCTTCCGGATCTTCGACGTCTGGGAGTCACGCGCCGATTACGAGCGCTTCATGAAGGAGTACGTCGAGCCCGCCATGGAAGGCGACATGACCCCGGAGCAGATGCAACAGATGCCGCAGCCGGAGGTCTACGAACTCGCGAACGTCGCCGGCGTCGGGATCGGCGCGACCGCCTAGCGCTCTTGTAGTCGAAGGTCGAGAAGACCGCGTGCCTGCCTGCCGGAGAGGTCCGACGCCATCTCCGGCAGGTCGACGCGGAGGGTTTCGGCTCCGCGGGATCCACCCATAGCGCCAGAATGACGCCAGAAGTACTCCCACAACCGGGCACGGCCTTCTCCCGTGTCACGTGGCGGCTGGATCGGGGGCCAACGAAGGGATGATGGCCCCTTCTCGTGGTCACCAGAAGAGGCCTCTTTGCAGGGGACAAGCTGCGAGGGTCCGGGGTCCGCGCTCTTTGGGGGCAGCGATGGGGTGACGACTTCCTCTTGCAGACGCGAGAAGTACTGCCCCAACGGGGCAGGGCCTCGCCCACCAGCACAGCAGTGGTTCGCAGGGAGTCCAAGACGCGATCATGGCCCCCCGCGGCCGCGAGAAGGACGGTGCGCACGGAGGGAGCGCCTGTCGCTGCAAGGAAGGCGCCAGCGAGAGCGAGCGGGATCCGCGGCGGCGATCCGGTTCGCGCTCGGCGGCTGCCTTTGCGAGGTCGTCATGCCGTCGAGTGTGCTCGCACGCCATCGCCGCCGACAGCCCGCTGGCGGGACTCTCGCTACCGGCTGGCCGCACTTTTCGAAAACCCCGGCCCACCGGGTGGCGTAGAGCCGGGCGGGAAGGCACGATCTCCTCAACCGGTTCATGAGGCGTGACCTTTCCATCGCGTTGCTCGCTCTAGTGGCGGGAGCGGGCGCGGCGCTGCTCGTGCTCGGGAGCGATCGCGAGCCCAGCCCGGCCGCGGCGTCGGCAGCCCTGGCGCTCGTGGTCGGTTGGACCTACGTCGCCAGCGGCCTGATCGCGCGGCGGCAGCGACCGGAGAACCGCCTCGGACCGGTGATGGTCTTCATCGGCTTCGCCTGGTTCGCCACCTTCCTCGCGGACGCGGGCACATCGCTCGTCTTCACGCTCGGGACGGTCCTCGAGGACATCTACTTGCTCGGCTTCGTCTACCTCGTGCTCTCTTTCCCAACCGGGCGCCTGCGAGGCAGGGTCGACCGCGGGCTCATCGCTGTTGCGATCGCACTCGTCACGGTGGTCGAGGTCGCCTGGCTCCTCTTTGCCGACTCGCGTTCGCTGATCTGCTCCGATTGCCCGCACAACACGTTCGAGATCACGCGGAACGACGGTCTTGCCAACGGGCTGCTGCAGGGACAGCGCACGGCCGGGGTGGTGTTCTCGGCGTTCACGGTGGCCCTGCTCGTGCAGCGGTGGCGGCGGGCGAGCCCTCCGGAGCGGCAGGCTGGCGCGCCGGTGCTCTGGGCGGGAAGCGCAATGTTCGCCGCGCTCGCGTTCTCGGTCTTGAACGACATCTTCGATCACCCCCTCGGCCTGGGCCCGGCCTGGCTGCGCGCGGTCGTGTTCGCGTCGATCCCGATTGCCGTCCTGGCCGTGCTCCTGCAGCGGCGCCTGGCCCGCGGCGCCGTCGCGGGGTTGGTCGTGGAGCTGGGGGAGGGCGCGACCTCCATCGACCTGCGCGAGGCGCTCGGGCGCGCGCTCGGCGATCCGTCGCTCAAGGTCGCGTACTGGGTTCCCGCGAGCGGGCGTTACGTCGATTCGAGCGGTCACCCGGTCGAGCTGCCGCAGTCCGGCGCCGAGCGGGCGGCCACGGTTGTCGAGCGGGAAGGCGAGCCGATCGCCGCGCTCGTGCACGATCCCGCGCTCGCCGAGAACGCGGAGCTGGTGCAGTCGGTGTGCGCCGCCGCCGCGCTGACGCTCGAGAACGCGCGCCTGCAGGCGGAGCTGCGGGCACGGCTCGCCGAGCTGCAGGCCTCACGCGCCCGTCTGGTGACGGCGACCGAGAGCGAGCGGCGGCGGATCGAGCGCGACTTGCACGATGGGACCCAGCAGCGGCTCGTCTCGATCGCGATGACCCTCGGCCTCGCCGAGTCGAAGCTCGCGGTCGATCGCGCGGCGGTAGAGCCGGTTCTGCGCGAGGCGCGCGACGCGCTCACCCTTGCGCTCGCAGAGCTGCGCGAGCTGACTCAGGGCATCCGCCCTGCCATCCTGGTCGAGCGGGGACTAGCCGCCGCGCTCGACGATCTTTCCAGGCGAGCGGCGCTGCCAGTGCGACTGGAGGTCGCCGTCACCGGCCGGCTGCCCGAGCAGGTCGAGGGTGCGGCCTACTTCGTTGCCAGCGAGGCGCTGGCGAACGCCGCCAAGCACTCGCACGCCAGCGAGGTGCGGCTCGTCGCCTCCAGTGACGGAAGCGTTCTCCTGCTCGAAGTGGCCGACGACGGGATCGGCGGCGCGGCGGCCGGTGGCGGCTCGGGACTGCGCGGGCTCGCCGACCGCGTCGAGGCGCTCGGCGGACGGCTGACGGTGTCGAGCCCGCCGGGTCGAGGCACCACCCTGCGAGCGGAGATCCCATGCGCGTAGTCGTTGCCGACGATGCCGTGATCCTGCGCGAGGGTCTCGCGCGCCTGCTCGAGGAAGCCGGGTTCGAGGTGGCCGGACTCGCGGCCGACGCCGACGAGCTGCAGGCGCTCGTCGAGCGGTCGGAACCGGACGTCGCGATCGTCGACATTCGCATGCCGCCGACGCACACCGACGAGGGGCTGCGCGCGGCGAAGGCGATCCGGGCGCGGTGGCCGCACGTCGGCATCCTGGTCCTCTCCCAGTACGTGCAGGCGCGCTACGCGGTCGAGCTGCTCGCCGCGGGCACGGAGCGGGTCGGCTACATGCTCAAGGATCGCGTGTCCGACCTCGGCGAGCTCTCGGCCAGCGTCCGGCGGATTGGCGAGGGCGGTTCCGTGCTGGACCCGGCCGTTGTCGCGCAGCTCGTCGGCCAGCGGCGCAAGGGCCAGACGCCGCTCGAGGACCTAACCGAGCGCGAGCTCGAGGTGCTGGCCCTGATGGCGGAGGGGCGGTCCAACAAGGCGATCGGCGAGCGGCTGTTCATCACCGAGCACACGGTCGAGAAGCACGTTAAGAACATCTTCGCGACCCTCCGTTTGCCGCAGTCGCACGACGACCACCGGCGCGTCCTGGCCGTCGTCACCTTCCTCAACGCCAGGTAGGTACAGCCAGCCCTACCGCGCAACAGTCCGGCTGTCCGGCTGGGCAGACGGGGGCGGGCGTGCGAGCCTCGAACGGACCGAAGGAGGCCGCACATGAACATCGGACGCTGGAGCATTCGCCACCCGCGCATCGCGCTCGCAGCCTGGCTCGCGTTCGTCGTCGTCTGCGTCGTGCTCGGCGCGATCAGCGGCACCAAGACGCTCGCCAACGGCGCCGTTGGCGAATCCGCGCGCGGCTACGCAATCATGAGCAGGGACGGGCTCTGGGGACCCGGGCGCGAGCTGGCGTTCATCCGCGCCTCGGGCGCTCCCGTGCCGGGGGGCGTGATCCGCGACGTCGAGCAGCGCTTCCGCGCGCTCGGACTCACGCCGGAGCTCAAGCACTCCGCCGACGGACGCTCCGCGGTCGTGAGCGCGCAGCTCACGGAGGAAGTCCCGGTCGAGCGCATTCTTGCAGCCGTGGCCAGCGCCGCACGAGCGCACCCGGAGCTCACGATCGAGGAAACGGGCGATGTTTCCGCAGACCAGGCGCGGAACCGCACGGTCGACCGCGACCTGCACCGGGCCGAGCTGCTTTCGATCCCGGTCACGCTGTTCGTGCTCCTGTTCGCCTTCGGGGCGCTGACCGCGGCGCTCGTCCCTGTCCTACTCGCCTTGAGTGCGGTCGCCGCGGGCCTCGGCCTGCTCGGCCCGCTTAGCCAGCTGTTCCCGGTCGAGGACAGCGCCAAGACCGTCGTGCTGCTGATCGGAATGGCGGTTGGCGTCGACTACGCGCTCTTCTTCGTCGTCCGCTCGCGTGCGGAGCGCAAGCGCGGCTCAGCGATCGGCGAGGCGCTCGAGACGACCCTACGCACCTCTGGCCGGACCGTAATCGTGTCGGGCGCGACCGTCGCGATCGCGATGGCCGGGATGTACGTCGTCGGTGTCAGGACATTGAGCGGAATCGCGACCGCCGCGATCGCCGTCATCGCCTGCGCTGTCGTCGGTTCCCTCACGGTGTTGCCAGCGACCCTCCGCCTGCTCGGCCCGCGGATCGACCGCGGCCGGATCCCATTCCTACCCCACGCCCACACCGAAGGCGGCAGCCGCTTCTGGTCAGCTCTCGTCCGGCGCGTTACGCGACGGCCGCTCATCGCCGCCGTGCTGTCGATCGGCCTGCTCGCCGCACTCGCCTATCCAGCGCTCTCGCTGCGAATCTCCAAGCCGAGCGACCTCGCGCTTACGGCCCAGAGCGAGCCGGCGCTGAAGGCGCTGGCGGACGTACGCCACGCCTTCCCCAGCGCCGGTGAGACCGCCGTCGTCGCAACCGAGGCACCTGCGGCGGCGAGGGCGCAGCTGCGGCGGCAGCTGCTCGCGCTCAGGCGACTCGCGGTCCAGGAGCGGGTCGCGAACGTACCCGTCGACCCGATCCGAACTCGCTCGACCAGCGGCGGCAGCGCGGCCGCGCTCTTTCTTCCGCTGACCGGCAACGGCGGGAACGGCTCGAGCCGCCATGCCGTCAAAGAGCTGCGAAACCGGCTGATTCCCGCCACCATCGGGCGCATCCGCGGCGCCGAGACGGCTGTCACCGGCTCTACCGCCGAGGACATCGATTTCACCCGCCAGATCAGGCGCGCACTGCCGTATGTGCTTGCGTTCGTGCTCGCGCTTGCCTTCGGTCTGCTGCTCGTCGCCTTCCGCTCGCTCGTCGTGCCGCTGAAGGCCATTGCCCTCAACCTGCTCTCGGTCGGCGCCTCCTACGGGGTGCTCGCGCTCGTCTTCCAGCACCGCTGGGCCGAGCCGATCCTCAACTTCCAGTCCAACGGCACGATCGTCTCCTGGCTGCCGCTCTTCCTATTCGTCGTTCTCTTCGGGCTCTCGATGGACTACCACGTCTTCATCCTCAGCCGCGTCCGCGAAGCCGTCGACCAGGGCGAGCGAACCGAAACGGCTGTGCGGCACTCGATCGCGCTCACAGCGGGAGTCGTCACGGCCGCGGCGGCAGTGATGGTGGGCGTCTTCGCACTCTTCGGCACGCTCTCGTCGCTCGAGCTCAAGCAGGCCGGCGTCGGCCTCGCGGCAGCCGTCCTCATCGACGCGACCGTGATCCGCGGAGTTCTCCTCCCCGCGACGATGGAGCTGCTCGGCGAGTGGAACTGGTACCTCCCCCGCCGGCTTCACTGGCTCCCACGACTCGCCCACGAAGAGGGCCCGCTGCGGAAGGACCTCCAGCCCTCAGTAGAGCCGGGTCGGTGAGGCTCACAACCTCCTCGCTAGAGCAGACGCGAGAGGTACTGGCCCAACGGGGGCATAGCCTTTGCCCCACATGACGGCGGCGGCTGCCGCGATCGGCCGACAAGTGGCGCACGACCGGGGGGTCCATGACCGGCATCCTGGCCTCCAGTCCTGACCCCCAAGAAACGACCGATTTGCAGGGAAGAACTGCCAAGGGTTCATGATTCTCGCCCTTGGGGCAGCCATGCGCTCGTCTGCCTAGGGTTGCCGGCTAATCGCGTTTTGCCACGGCGGATTGTGTCGGGCGCCGCGGCAAGCAGGTGGCTACTCGTACTGGAGCGCCTCGAGCACGTTCAGTCCGGCCGCCCGCCGCGCCGGGACGATCGCAGCGAGGACGCCTGCTGCGACCGCGACCACCGCGAACACGAGCAGCGAGTAGACCGGCAGCCGGAAGGACAGGCCCTGGTCGGACATCGCCTGCGAGACGAGCGCCGCGAGGACGAGCCCGAGCGGTAGCCCGAGCGCGGCGCCGATCAGCGACGTGATCACGCTCTCGTGGCGGACCATCCTCCGCGTCTGCCTCCGAGTCATCCCGACCGCCCGCAACATCCCCAGCTCGCGCGTGCGCTCGAAGACCGAGAGCACGAGCGTGTTCACCATCCCGAACAGGCTGACCACGACCGAGAGCGCGAGCAGGACGTAGAGCAGGTTCAGGAGCTGGTTGATCCCTCCCGCGCGCTTTTTCACCCACGCGTCCCTCGTGCGGACGCTGGCGTCGGGGTACGACGCGAGCGCCTGTTTCAAGCGGGCGGTCGCCGCATCACCCGCTCCGCCCGCCACGGTGACGAACGTGTAGATGTTCCTCGGCCGCGGGAACACGAACCGGAAGGCCTCCCGCGAGAGGTTGACCGACCCGATCACAGGATCGAGGTTGTCGATCGTCGGAGGGGAGAAGATCCCGCGAACCTCGAAGATGTAGTGCTCGCCGTCCGGGGTGGTGAGCGCGAACGGGTCGCCGACATCCAGTCGATGCTTGTCGGCAAACTTCTGCCGGACCACCGCGCCGGTCAGGCCGAGGTGGCTGAGCACCGCGTCGGAGCCCTGGTCCCAGTCGAAGCGGAAGACCTTCGTAATGGTGGCTCCGTCGAGCCCATCGACGGTGGCATCGGAGCGAAAGACCCGAGCGTGCTCGTTCAGGACATTCGAGACGGTCTGCACGCCCTCGACGCCCACGACCGCGTCCCCGGCGGCCGTCGGGAACGGATCGAAGCCGTTCTTGGACGTCACCACGTAGTCGGCCCTGACCTGTTGCCTGAGCGAGTCCTTGTCGGCGTTGAGCAACCCCGCCCCGAGCACCGCAACCACGGTCACGAGCGCGAGCCCGACCATCAGCGCGGCCGCGGTTGAGGCGGTCCGGTCGGGGTTGCGGACAACGTTCTCCCGGGCGAGTCGACCGGCCGGACCGCCCGCAAGCGCCGCCGGTGCGCCGACGACCGCCGCGATCGGCCGAACGACGCGTGACGAGATCAGCGCGACGCCGACGAACAGGACGAGGACGCCGAGCGCGAGCACGCCCAGGCGTTGCTTCGTCGAGGCGCCCCCGACGAACATCGCATAGGACAGGAGCCCGATCCCAATCGCGATCAGCACCGCGGCGATCGCGGAGGCGAATCGCGCCAGGCGTCCGCGCGGCAGGGTCGCGCCCTCGCGCACGGCAAGAATCGGCGGGACGCGAGTGGCGCGCAGGGCCGGCGCCAGGCTCGCCAGGAGCGTGATCCCCAGCCCGAGAAGGATCGACACTACGACGGTCCGGGTCGCGAAGACGGTCCCGCTCTGCGGCAGGTCGAGGTTGAGCCTCGAGAACACCCAGGACAGCCCTTTCGCGAGCCCGAGGCCGAGGAACAGTCCGATCACGGACGCCACCGCCCCGATCACGAGCCCCTCGAGCAGCACCGACCGGAGTACCTGCCGGCGAGAGGCGCCGAGTGTCCGCAGGGTGGCGAACTCGCGCGCCCGTTGCGCAACGGTGATCGAGAGCGTGTTGAAGATGACGAAGGCGCCGACGAACAGGGCGATCCCGCCGAAAGCGAGCAAAAAGAGCTGTATGAACTTCGTGAACTCCTTCGTGTCCTTCGCGTTTGCCTTCGCCTGCTCGGCACCCGTTTTCACCTCTGCCGACGCAGGAAGGATCGGCTGGATCTGGCGCTTGAGCTCCTCGGGGGACACGCCGGACCTGGAGGCGACCGCGATCGCGTCGTAGACGCCCTCCTTGTGCAGCAGCTTCTGGGCGGTAGGGACGTCGAAGACGGCGATCGTGGCGCCGCCGAGCGAGTCGACCGAGCCGAACTTGGCGATTCCCGTGATCCGGTAGGTGCGGATCGGTCCCTGCGCCGAGACGCGAATCTGGTCGCCGACGGCGAAGTCGTGCCCCTTGGCGGCGGCGGCGTCGATCACCACCTCGCCGGGTCCGGAAGCCCATGCTCCCTGGATGAGTGAGAGCGGGTTGAAGCGCGAGTCTCGCCCGTCGAAGCCGAACCCGAACGTGGGCGAGTTCCCGCCAAGCGCCTTCCCGTTCCGGTCGATCAGCTTCGCGTAGTCCGAGGTCGAGTTCAGGTCGTAGATCTCGCCGCCGGCCGACTCCACGCCAGGGAGCCGACTCACGCGCGTGAGCAGCGACGCGGGGATGGTCGCGTTCCCGCTCGACGAGAACTTCACGATCTGCTTGCCGGAGATGACCGCGCTCGTGTTCCGGTAGGAGCCGGAGAAGATGCTGTCGAAAGCCTTCGAGATCGTGTCGGTCAGGACGTACGTGCCGCTCACCATCGCCACCCCCAGCACGATCGCAAGCGCGGTCAGGATCGCGCGGAACTTGCGCCCGAGCAGACCCTTGAGCGTAACGGCGATCACCGCCCGCTCACCTCCTGCATCGCGAACGATGACCTCAGCGGCTTCGGAGGGGCCGAGGTCGCGAACGATCCGCCCGGCGCGAGAAAGAGGATCCGTTCGGCGATTGCGGCGGCGTGCGGGTCGTGCGTGACCATCACGGTCGTCTGGCCGTAGGCTTCGATGGAGGAATGCATGAGCTCGAGGATCTCGGCCGACGTGATCGAGTCGAGATTGCCGGTCGGCTCGTCTGGGAACATCACCGTCGGTTTGGAGACCAGCGCCCGCGCGATCGCCACCCGCTGCCGCTGGCCGGCTGGCAGGTCCCCGCGAGCGCCAGCTGGCTCCCGCTCCGGGACGACGAGCTCGATCCCACTCGCGGCGGTGGACCGCAGCCCACGTTCGGGATCGGCGAGCCTCCGGTGAGAGAGGGCACGTGGGCGGCGCCGGGGTACCGAGAGGGAATCCTCGAGAATCGGATTGAGGTGATCACGGCACCACTGACCTCCCTTGTTCACCGAGACCCTGCTCTGGCTAGGACGATACTCCTCGTCCGTTCCAATACAAGGTCACGGCCGCTGCGCGCGCACCTTTAGCACGCCGAGTCGGCGACCAGCGCGGCGAGATCAACAGGGCGCCGATGCGCCGGTCTCGATGAGCCGGGCGACAAGTCGGGGCCGACGGTGTTTGCAGCGACTTGGAACCGCACAGGTCGGGTACTCAAGGCCGCCGTCTCGGACTTCATCGATGCGCTCGATGCCTGAATCACGAACTGGCGGTAAGCCACCACTAGTTAGCCACCACGTAGTTAGTTTCACGTGTGCCCCGCAGCACGTGCCAATCGATCACGCCGGGACCCGGTCGCGGCGCCTAGCGACGACTAGCGGCTAGCACGCGAAGCACCGACGACGTCCTTGAGGAAAGGTGGAGCGTCTGTGCGGAGAACAGCGCCCGTGTACATGCGAGCGGCGACGCGAATCACCGTGTAGGTGGAGACGAGCATGATCGCAGCAGCGAGGGCAACCTCCCAGATCGCCACGTCGCTCACCGCCGCACGCACGGGCAGGACGAAGGGTGCGCTGATCGGGATGAACGAGGCGATCTGAGCCGGCCAGGCATCGGGTGATTCGGTCGCGTAGAAGAGCGCGAAGAGCGCACAGAAGGTCGGGATGAGCGCGATCACGGTCTGTTCGCTCTGAGTCTCCTCCGTGCGCGATGCCCGTGCGGCGGTCGCCGCGAAGGCGACGCTGAAGAAGGCATAGCCGAGGACGAACCAGAGGATCACCCAGCCAATCGTCGACGGCACGGCGTTTGGCAGCTCCACGCGGTCGACGAGGGCGGCTGTGGCGACTGCGACGGGTAAGCCGAGGAGCAGCTGGAAGAGCCCAACGGCACCGATCCCGAGCACCTTGCCGGTCAGGAGATCGCGTGCCGAGACGCGCGAGAGGAGAACCTCGATCACCCGGCTTGTCTTCTCCTGCGTGACGCCAGTCGTGACGGCGCCGCCGTAGAGCATGAGCGCCCACATGAGCGTGAAGAGTCCGAGCAGCGCGGCCGCGTAGCGTGCGTCGCGGTCCGGATCAGGAGGATCGAGTTGGCGTTCCGAGATGGGGGCTGGCGTCAGCAGCGCGTTTGCCTGGGCCGACGTCAGTCCAAGGGCCGCCGCCCGCGTCTGCATATCGACCCGCTGCAGAGTGGCGACGGCGAGGGCCCTGACTTCGTCATCGACTCTTGACTTCCAGACCAGCTGCTTCCCATCGACGACGAGGACCCCGAGCTCGTCATCGCGGAGAGCGCGCTCGGCTACCGGCAGGCTGGCATACCGCCGCGACTGCATTTCGCTACCCGTCGCGTTACTCACTTGAGCAAGGGCGGGAACGAGCTGCGCGGGTGTGTTGCCCACGAGCCCGACCTTCAGGGTCTTGTTCTCGTCGGCTCGCAAGCTGGGAATGAGGATCGCCGCCAGGACGGCGAGCAGGAGCGCGAGCGTCGAGAAGATGAAGACGCGGCCGCGGACACGCTGCGTAATCTCGCGCCAGGCGACGAGTCCGATCGCGCGCCGGGCGTTCATCCTTCCACCGCCTCGCGGAAGAGGTCGGAGAGTGCCGGCGGCTCGAAACTGAAGCGCGTCAGCTCGCCACCACGGCGAGCGAGCGTGACTAGGTGCTCGGGGTCGACACTTGCGTCGACCTCAAGTCGCGTTCGGCCGGGATCGGCAGCGAGCACCCGGCCGCCCGTGATCTGGGGCGCCCATGTCACGCCGTCGCGGAAGGCAACCTCGACGTAGCGGCGCCGCGAGGCCGCCCGCGAAGCCTCGAGCGAGCCCGCCAGCACAGTGCGACCGTGCTCGATGACGACGACGTCCTCGCAGACGTCCTGGACGAGATCGAGTTGATGGCTGGAGAAGACGACCGCGGCGCCCGCCTGAGCGAGCTCAGCGATCACGGCGGCGAGCGCCTCGACACCAAGCGGATCGAGACCCGCAAACGGCTCGTCCAAGACAAGCAGCTCGGGGTCGTGCACCAGCGCCGCCGCGAGCTGCACCCGTTGCTGATTTCCGTGTGAGAGGGCAGCCACCTGGTCATCGGCCCGCTCGGCCAGGCCAAGCCGCTCGAGCCAGCGGGCGACGCTCGTCGCCGCCTGGCGACCATCGAGGCCAGAGAGGCGCGCGAGGTAGTCGAGCTGCTCGCGTACGCGCATCTGGGGATAGAGACCGCGCTCCTCCGGCATGTAGCCGAATTGGCGCCATTCCTGCGGCCCGACTGTCCGCCCCTCCCAGCGAACGGCACCCGTGTCAGGGACGACCAGGCCGAAGACGCACCGCATCGCCGTGGTCTTGCCGGCACCGTTCGGACCAAGAAAGCCGAGAACACGGCCGGGCCGTGCCTCCAGGCTGAGACCGTCGAGCGCGACGATCTGGCCGAATCGCTTCGTTAGCCCGTCGAGCTCGAGCCCGCGGGCGTCTGTCCGAACGAGCGCTGTAGCTCCCGCGACGTTCGGCTCCCTGTGCACGGTCGCACGGCGTCCACCTGCCGTGCCGGTCGTGTTCGTCATGACGGCCACGGCGTCAGAGCGCGTACGCAAGCAGGACGACCCCGGTCGCGACGACCACAGCGATCGAAGTGACGATGTTGCTGATGCGGTCGCGCCGGCCGCTCACCTTGTAGACGCTGAAGACCCAGAGCGGTCCCAGCAGGACAAGCAGGCTCGGATTCGCATCGAGCACGTACTTCATCAGCAGAATCTCGACCAGCAATGCGACTGCAGTGAGCAGCCCCACTTGCACCGGTGGATTCTCGAAGACGTCCTGAAGCCGATGCGAGCGCGCGTGGTGAGGAGGAGCATTCATTTCAGACCTCCCAAAACCTCGTGGCTTACACCTCGCCATCAAGATGCTTTCACGCAACCAGCTGAAGCGAATCGGGGGGACCCCCGAGTCGGCCTGCCTCCAACTACTGATGCGATGCTGCTTCGCTCGTTGAGGAAGCCAAATCGCCGATTCGTCATGCCCGCAGCCCGCCACGTCGGGCGGTGCCCTGAGCCCACTGGTGGGCGACGACCGCACCGAGCCAGGCTGCCGTACGTACACCGGCACGACGGTCGCGCCGTCCCCGCTCCGAACGGGTAGCGGGCGTTGGCTCCCCGCTCCCCTCCAAGCCTTTGCGAAATACAATCAGTCATGTCCGCCGGCCGTCTGTCTTCTCGCTGGTGACATGAGCACGAGCGCGGTCCTCCTCGTCCTCGGTGCTTTCCTGGCCAGCGCGGTCGAAATGGTCGAGGCGCTCACGATCGTGCTCGGCGTGGGCGTGGTGCGCGGCTGGCGCTCACCGCTGATCGGCGTCGCGGCGGCCACCATCGCGCTCGCCTTCCTCGTCGTGGCGCTCGGCCCGGCGCTGCGCGTCTTGCCGATCGAGACTCTGCGTCTCGTTGTCGGCGCTCTCCTCCTCGTCTTCGGGCTGCAGTGGCTTCGGAAGGCGATCCTCCGCACGAGCGGCTACATCGCTCTTCACGACGAGGATGAAGCCTTTCGCCGAGAGCGCGATCAGGCTGCGACTGCGGCATCGGAACTCAAGGCCGGGCTTGACTGGTACGCCTTCACGGTTGCGTTCAAGGGCGTCCTGCTCGAGGGCCTCGAGGTCGTCTTCATCGTGATTTCTTTCGGGAGCGCGCAGGGTCGATTGGCACTGGCTGCGGCAGGCGCCGTCGCGGCGCTCGTGCTGGTCACCATCGCCGGGGTGCTGGTGCGCGGGCCGCTCGAGCGAGTACCCGAGAACGCCATCAAGTTCGCGGTCGGGCTCCTTCTGACGAGCTTCGGCTGCTTCTGGGGTGCCGAAGGGGCAGGCATCACCTGGCCTGGGGACGAGCTCTCGCTCCTCGTGCTGATCGGTTCGCTCGGGCTCGCCTCGTTCGTCCTCGTGCGCCTGCTGCGTCGACAACGCCTCGAGCTGCACATCTCGGGCGCCAACTCGTGAGCTACCTGCGGTCGTTCGCCGGCTTCTGGTGGAACTTCGTCGTCGGCGACGACTGGCGCGTCGCGGCAGGCCTCGCGTTCGCTCTCGGGCTCACCTCATTGCTGGCGCACAAGGGCGTCGACGCCTGGTGGCTGCTTCCGCTCGCCGTCGTCGTCATCCTCGCAGGCTCGCTCTGGCGAGCCACGCGTGGAGCAGTGACACCCGCGCGGCCGCGATGATTGTTGGTGTGAGCGCCATCGCCTCACGGGTCCACGTGCCGCTGGCGGGTCTCGGCCTTGCGCTCGTAGGTTTGCTCGCCCTCTCGCTCGTCGCCGCATCGAGACCGGGCTCGCCGCTCCCCCAGGTCGACCGGAGTCGACCGACCTCCCCGGAGTTGTCTTCCTGGCGGCCGCGGCGGGTGCGTTCGCTCTCTACGTCCTCGCGGTCGTCGTTATCCGCAGGCGTGGACCGAGTCTCGCTTTCGTGTGTGGCGTCGCCGCGGCGATCCAACTCATCCCGCTCGCCGGGCCCTTGCTCCTCTCGCGTGACGTCTACGCGTACTGGACCTACGGGCGCTTGATCACCGCCCACGACGCAAACCCGTACGCCGTTGCTCCCTCGACCTACGGCGCCGACCCTGGTGAGCGACAGATGGCGCCTGCCTGGCGAGGAACCAGGTCGGTCTACGGGCCGGTCTTCTCGACCGCCTCGGCAGGTCTCGCCACGGCGACGGGCCGATCCGCCGAGACCACTGCCTTCACGTATCGGCTACTGGCTGCGCTGGGGATGCTGGCGCTGGTCGGCCTGGCGGTGGTCGTTGCGCCGATGCCCGCGTTTGCCGCAGCCTTCGTCGGCTGGAACCCGATGCTCGCCCTGAACTTCGCCGGAGGTGGGCACAACGACGTCTGGATGGTCGCCTTCGTTCTCGCCGCGCTCGCGCTCGCATCGCGACGTCGGCCGGTGCTGGCCGGCGCGAGCTGGGCGATGGCGGTCGGTGTGAAGTGGGTGCCGCTCGCGCTCCTGCCTCTCAGCCTGATCGCAGCCCGTGGGCGCTACGCGCGTCGGATCGCGGCCGGCTTCCTGGTCGCGTTGATCGCCATCGGCGCCGGCGCTTGCCTCGCCTTCGGATCAGCCTGGCTGACGGCACTGATGCCGCTCACCCGGCACCACGCCGGCTTCTCGCTGCCTTCTCGCCTTGTCGAGCTCGGCTTCCCTCGCCCTCTCGCAGACCTAGCGGCGGCGGCCCCGCTTCTCGTAGCGCTCCCGTGGCTTCTGCGTGACGCGCGCGCGGGGCGCCCGAGACTAGGCCTCGCCACGGGATTGATGGTGGTTGCGAGTCCCTGGGTATTGCCGTGGTACGCCGTCTGGATGGTTCCTCTCGCCGCGATCGAAGAGGATCGGCTCGCCTGGGTGCTGGCGCTCGCGGTGTGCGCCTACCTCCTGCCCGACCGCGTCCCGCTGTAGCGCCGAATGGTTACTCGAGCCCGTGCGACCAGGCCTGCGCCGATCGCCACGCGTCTCGGTGCCGCACGACGGCCCACGTCTGACATGCGTAGTTCCCCACACTCCGCGATGCGCGCCTCTCCCGATGCCGGGCTCGCGTCTCGGTGAGAGTCTTCCTGCCGAGGGAAGGAGGCATGATGACCATCGTTCGATGGACGCCGTTCCAGGAGCTCGACTCGATGGAACGGCGGCTTCGGCGCGTCTTCGAGGAAATTGGATTCGCGCCGACGCTCGCTCCCGCAGCAGATGTCTACGAGACCGACGACGAGTTCATCGTCGAGCTCGAGGTGCCCGGCTACGAGGAGAAGGAGCTCGCCATCGAGGTCTCGGACCACACGCTCAGGATCAAGGGCGAGCGGACCGAGACGACGCTGGAGGAGAAGAGGGACTTCCGGCTCCACGAGCGGCTCGAGAAGCAGTTCGAGCGCCGCTTCGGCCTGCCGGCCGACGCCGACTCCGAGCACCTGAAGGCCACGTTCGGCAAGGGCGTGCTCAAGGTGCACGCGCCCAAGGTGCAGACGGCGAGGCCGCGCAAGGTCGAGATCGCGAAGGGCTGAGATCACACGGGAGGAGCGAGGCCCTGCGCCTCGCTCCCCTTTTTCCGACGGCCACGCCTGATGCTCGGCCCGGTGACGGCGACGATCCCGGCCCGAAATGAGCTCTAGCGCCTGTCGGCTCCCTGATCGCCGATCGACTGCGGCTTTTCCGCACGGCGATTCAGCGGCGGCGCTGATGTCGCGCGAGCCGCTCGCGGGCGATCCTCGATCTATGGAAAGCATGTGGGCGATCCGGAAGCCCGCAGCCGAACCCGGGCTTGTCCTCGAGGAGGTTCCTGTTCCCGAGCCGGACGACGAGGAGGTACTCGTCCGCGTCGAGGCCGCGAGCATCTGTGGTACCGACTTGCACATCTTCCGCTGGGACGAGTGGTCGCGGCGGCGGATTTCACCGCCCCTCACGCTCGGCCACGAGTTCGCAGGCACCGTCGTCGAGACCGGCTGCAACGTGCGTCACGCGGCCGCCGGGGACTACGTGTCAGCGGAGAGCCACATCACCTGTGGCGCCTGCTTCCACTGCCGCACGGGGCACGCCCACATGTGCGAGCGAACGCAGATCCTCGGGGTCGACCGTGACGGCGCGTTTGCGCCGTACGTCGCAGTGCCCGAGTCCGTGCTCTGGCACAACGACCGCGCAAAGCTGCCGCCGGAGATCGCAACGCTCCAGGAGCCGTTCGGCAACGCTGTTTTCGCCACGAGTCAGGAAGAGCTCGCCGGAAAGGCGGTGGGGATCCTCGGCTGCGGGCCGGTCGGGCTCTTCAGCATCGGCATCGCCCGTGCCTCCGGCGCCGGCCGGGTACTCGCATCGGACCTCACCCCCTTCCGCCTCGCCCTCGCCGAACGAATGGGAGCCCACAGCGCCCTCGACATCCGCGACGCGGACGACGTCCCGGCGTGGTTCATCGACCAGAACGAGGGCGAGCACCTCGATGTCGTGTTCGAGATGTCGGGAGCTCCGGCCGCGATCGCCGATGCGTTCCGGATCGTGCGCAACGGCGGTCGCGTGATCCTGTTCGGGATCCCGGCGACGCCGGTCGCGCTCGACATCGCAGAGGCCCTCATCTTCAAGAACCTCAACGTCTCCGCCATCAGCGGCCGCGAAATCTTCGCGACCTGGTATCGGAGCCGCTGGCTGCTCGAGCATGGCGTAGTCGACCTGCGACCACTGATCACCGACGAGCTTCCTCTGGAGGAGTTCGAACGCGCCTTCGCGCTGCTCGAATCCGGCGAGGCCTGCAAGCTCGTGCTCCACCCGAACGGCGAGGGCCGCGAGCGGCTGGTCGCGACGCCCGCTGCTGCGCAGGCTGAGGGCAACGGGCACCTGGCGACGCTCGCCAAGTGGGCGCACCGGTGAATGCGCTCCTGCACGAGCGGGCCGCTGCCGAGCTCCAGTCACTTGACGGTGCAGGCGCCCTCAAGCGCTTCAACGTGCTCGAATCGCCACAGGGGCCGGTCGTGCGAATGGCCGGGCGCGGCGAGGTGATCGTTCTCTCGTCGAACGACTACCTCGGCCTCGCCGATCACCCGGAGGTCGTCCGGGCCGGAATCGAAGGACTCCAGCACTACGGCGCCGGCACCGCCTCCGTCCGCTTCATCTGCGGCACGTTCGCGCCGCACCTGGAGCTGGAGCGCGAGCTGGCCGAGTTCTCGGGCACCGAGGCGGCACTGACCTACGGCTCGTGCTGGAACGCGAACGAGGCGCTGATCCCGACGCTCGCGGACGAGGACACCGTGATCCTGTCGGATCAGCTCAACCACGCTTCCATCATCGACGCGATCCGGCTCTCGAAGCCGGAACGGAAGATCCGTTACGCGCACTCGAACATGGACGAGTTGCGCGCGGGGCTGAGCTCCTGTCGCCCCGAGCAGCGCAAGCTGATCGTCACGGACGGGGTCTTCTCGATGGAGGGCGATCTGGCCCGCCTGCCCGACATCGTCGAGCTGGCGCGGGGCTTCAGCGCCAGCATCGTCGTCGACGACTCGCATGGCGTCGGCGTTCTGGGAGCGAGCGGCCGCGGTGTGACCGAGCGCTTCGGTCTTCTCGGCGAGGTCGACGTGATCACGGGCACGCTCGGCAAGGCACTCGGCGGTGCAGCCGGCGGCTACGTCGCGTCGAGCCGCGCCGTCTGCGACCTACTCGCGCAGCGCTCGCGGCCGCAGCTCTTCTCGAACGCGATCTCGCCGGCAACCGCATGTGGCGCCTTGGCCGCACTCAGGGTCCTCAAGGATCACCCGGAGCTGCTCGACCGGCTGCACGCGAACGTGAGCGGCTTCCGGCGGGGACTGCGCGACCAGGGCTTCGCGCCGCTCGAGGGCGAGGCGGCGATCATCCCCGTGATCGTCGGCGAAACGGCCCGCGCGATCGAGCTGAGCGAGCGGCTGCTCGAGCGCGGAGTCTTCGTCACCGGCTTCGGCTTCCCGGTCGTCCCGGAAGGGGCAGCACGGATTCGTGTCCAGATGTCCGCCGCGCTCCGGCCCGAGCACCTCGAGCGCGCGCTCGAGGCGTTCGCCGTCGTCGGCCGCGAGGCCGGACTCGTCCAAGCGTAGGAGGTGGCAGCCATGTCAACCGTCAAGGAAGCGGATCTCGCCGGCCCCGGCATCGGCGACTACAACGAGCTGGAGCAGGTGCTTCCGCGGGACTACACACCTCGGCTCACCCCGAGGGAGACCGCGGAGGCGCTGAGCGCGGCGAAGCAGCTGATCGAGCACCGGCTCTGCGAGGAGCTGAACCTGACGATGGTGCCGGTGCCCTTGATCGTCGAGGCGGCCAGCGGCGTGAACGACTACCTCGACCGGGACGGCTCTCGTACGCCCGTCACATTCCACATCCCGAACGACCGCGGGCTGCACCCAATCGACGCCGAGGTCGTTCAGGCCGCTACCAAGTGGAAGCGGCTCGCGCTGCGGCAGTTTGGGTTCGCGCCCGGAGAAGGCCTGATCACCGACATGCGCGCTGTCCGCAAAGACTACTTCCTCGACCATGACCACAGCGCGTACGTGGACCAGTGGGACTGGGAAAAGGCGATCCTGCCCGAGCAGCGGACGCTCGCGTACCTGACGGCGACCATGCGGTCGATCTGGAAGGTGCTGAAGGAAGCCGAGGCGCTGCTGCACGAGCAGTTTCCGGCGCTCTCCGATCCCCGCTATCCCGAGCTTCCGGACGAGCTGGAGTTCATGCACGCGGAGGACATCCTTGCGGCGTACCCCGACCTGCCGCGCAAGCAGCGCGAGACGGCGATCCTCCAGGAGCATCCGGCGATCTTCATCTACGGGATCGGCTGGCGGCTCGCCGACGGCTATCCGCACGAGCTCCGCGCGGCCGACTACGACGACTGGTCGACGGAGACCGTCTCGGCGGACGGCCGGCCCATGCACGGCCTGAACGGGGACATCCTCGTCTGGAACCCGGTTACGCGCCGCCGCCACGAGCTGATGTCAGGTGGCGTTCGCGTGACGAAGGAATCGCTCGTCCGACAGCTGGAGATCACTGATCAGCTCGACCTCCTTTCGATGCCCTACTACCGGGCGATCCTCGACGACGAGGCCCCGCTCTCGATCGGCGCCGGGATCGGCCAGTCGCGAACGATGATGCTGCTTCTGCGGAAGGCGCATCTCGGGGAGGTCACCGTGACGGTCTGGCCCGCGGTGCTGAAGGAGCTGTGCGCCGCCCGGAACATCCACGTGCTCGAGTAGTGGACAGAGGCGCTGCCTCGCTATCCCGCGGGCGCACGCTCCAAGTCGGTGCGCGCGAAGGGCGGTAGAGGCTGGAAAGGCGCCGCGGGAGTGGTTTGAAGCGGGCCTGGAAGAAGCGCAGGTGTTCCGGCGCGTACGTCATCCGCAGGCCCGCCAAGTCGGCCCGCTGTTCGTATACGCGGACGGCGATCTCAGCGGCGTACGCGAGGTGCTCCTGCGTGTAGACCCGGCGCGGGATCGTCAGCCGGACGAGCTCGAGCCCATCGTAAGGCTCGTCGCCGTGCTGGCCTGAAACGATGCCGCGTTCCATCGTCCTGACGCCGTCCTCGAGATAGAGCGCCGCCGCCAAGGCCTGCGCCGGGAACTCCTGCTGTGGCAGGTGAGGGAGGAAGCGCTTCGCGTCGAGGAACACCGCGTGAGCGCCGATCCGATCCTTGACGAAGAGCGCGTTCTCGGACAGGCGAGTGGCATCGAGGAACAGCGGCACGCCATGCTCACGGGCAAGAGCGCGCACGCCGCGCAGGTTCTCGATTGACATCGGCTGGCCGCCGGCCATGTTCAGGCAGGCCTCAACACGCACGAATGCCACGTTCTCGGGGCCGGCGGCCAGGACCCGCTCGAGCTTCGTCAGGTCGAGGTTGCCTTTGAACTGGTGCAGGGACGTCGGCTCTGCCGCCTCAGTGATCGAGACGTCGACCCAAACGCCGCCCGCCCGCTGACGTGCTCGCGCGAGGTGGTGAAGTAGAGGTTAACGGCACGACCTGCCCCGGCCGCACGAGCACTTTCGAGAGGCGGTGCTCCGCGCCCCGACCCTGGCGCGCGACGGCGAGTGCGCCGGTCGCATAGGGCGATCGGCTCGACGACCTTGATCTTGTAGGGCGGGCTGTTCACGCGAGGGCCCTTCGGTTCGGCGCTCATGCCACAAAGCGTCGATCCGATGCGGCTGCGGGCCATCCGTGCAGACACTGAAGTGGGCCTGCGGCGTTTCCCGCAGGGAGCCGCCCGCGACCCGGCGTCAGAAGCCCGCGAGCACCCGGGCGACGTCGAGCGTCGAGAGGACACCCGTGGGCCGATTCGAACGCTCGTCGACGACCACCAGGTGCGCGGCCTCATACTCGCTCATCAGCTGCGCGGCCCGAGCGACGGTGTCGTCGGCAGAGATCGCCAGCGCCGGAGTGGCGGCGGTGCCGCCGGCCGTCCGATCGTCGACCTCACCGGCCGCAGCGGCCCCGACCAGATCGAGGTCCGATACGACTCCCCAGAGCCCGGCCCCAGAGACGTCGTCTGTGTCCTCGCCGAAAACGATCACCGCATGAATGCGGTACCGCGCCAACATGCGGGCAACGTCACGGAGTGGTGTCTCAAGCGGGCACGTCATCGCTCCCGGATGCATCGCGTCGGAAACCCGGAGTTCCTCCAACCCCGGATGGGTGGGACTGCGCTGCAGCATCAACTCGCTCATGGCTTACCTCCTTGTCTGTGGTCACTCTCGCGCGCGCTTCACACGGGGGCATCGTGGGAAAGCCACACGCATGATCAGTCCGCTCCCCGATGGACTTGCTAGGGCCGCGAGTCAAGCTCGGAACGCAGCGAAAGGAGAAGCTGATGAGCAAGCAACGACGCAGCGCGGGTGCCAAGCCCGGCGACGTCCTCGTGATCGTTCGTCACCGGGTCGGCGAAGCCGAGCGAACCGGCGAGATACTGGAGGTGCTGGGTGAGCCGAGTCACGAGCACTACCGGGTTTCGTGGGACGACGGCCATGAGAGCGTCTTCTACCCCAGCAGCGACGCCAGCGTCCGGCCCTCGAGCCGGCGCCGGAAGGAGGAGCGATGACCGTTCGACCGGCACCACCACGAACTGTGATCGAGCACCTCGAGGAGGCACGCATCCCTTACGACCTGATCCCGCATCCGCGCACCGAGACCGCGCTGGCCGAGGCAAAGGCGCTCGGGATCGCCGCGCGGACGGTCGCAAAGACGATCGTCCTGACGACCCCTGACGGCTTCCTGCGGGCGGTTCTTCCGGGGTCGGAACGGCTCGACCTGCGCAAGGTCCGGAACATCCTGAACACGCGCGACGTCAGCCTGGCGAGCGAGGAGACCCTCACGGGGGCGTATCCCCAGTTCGAGCTCGGGGCCGTACCGCCGCTCGCGGACGGTTCCGGCGATCCTGTGCTGATCGACAGGCGGCTCTTTGAGACCGACTACGTGTTGCTCGAGGCCGGCACTCACGAGCAGTCGCTCCGCCTGCGGACGGCCGACCTGCTCACGGTGACAGGCGGAGAGGTAGCCGATCTCTGCCTGGACTAGAGCAGTGCGCCTAGAGCGGACCGACGGGCCTGCGTACACGGGCTGATCTGATCGCCTTCGCCAGCTCGACCACCACAACCGGTACGAGCGCCAGCGCGACGACGACAACCGCGGCGACGGGTCCGAGCGAGTGCGTCTCGAACGGTGCGTGTGCCCAGGGCAGGTAGACGACGGCCGCGACGACGAGAACCGACCCGGCAACGCTCAGCGAGAGCCAGCGGTTGCGCGGCAGCTGCCAAGCCGGCCGCGTCGGCGAGCGCAACGCGTAGGCAAGCGCGAGCTCGGCCAGGGCCAGCGTTGCGAACGCCATCGTCGACGCGATGTCGTCTCCGAGCGCCCGCCCGGCCATGAACGACGCGAGCGTCGTTCCGCCGACCAGGACACCGATCGCCCCCAAGGCCAGCCAGGCCCGCGTGCCGAAGAGGTGGCCCCCACGCCTTGGCGGTGTCGTCATCGTCATCTCGGCAGCCGGATCGCGAGCGAGCGCGAGCGCGGGCAGCCCGTCGGTGACGAGGTTGATCAGCAGGACCTGGATCACGGCGAGCGGCGCGCCCAGACCCGCGATGATCGCGACGGCGAAGAGCAGCACCTCTCCCAGGTTCGCCGACAGCAGCAGCGCGATGAACTTGCGGATGTTGTCGTCGATGCGCCGCCCTTCCTCGACCGCGGCGACGATCGTGGCGAAGTCGTCGTCGGTGAGGACGATGGCCGCTGCCTCGCGAGCGGCCTCGGTGCCAGAGCCGCCCATGGCCACACCGACGTCGGCACGCCGAAGGGCCGGCGCGTCGTTGACGCCGTCGCCGGTGACAGCGACCACCTCACCCGCCTCTTGGAGAGCCTCGACGAGGCGGAGCTTGTCAGCCGGTGTTGCCCTGGCGACGATCGCGTCGTCTTCGAGACCGAGCGCGTGGCCGATCGTGCGCGCCGTCAACGGGTGATCCCCGGTCAGCATGCGCACGTCGACGTGAGCGGCCCGCGCCGTCGCCAGCGCCGGTGCGGTGGTGGCGCGCAGCGGGTCGTGGAGCGCGATCACGCCCAGGAGCGTGTGACCGGTCTCGACGTCGCCCGGCCCGAGTCCGTCGAGGTCGCGGGTGCTGATCGCCAGGATGCGGAAACCTTCCGAGGCCCAGGCACGGGCGGCGTCGGCCAGTGTCTCGTCAGGCCCCGCGCGCGCGGCGACGACCTCCGGCGCTCCCTTCATGTAGGCCCGGCGCGCTTCCGGCTCCTCGTAGACCACCGTCATTCGCTTGCGCTCCGAGTCGAACGGCAACTCCTCGACGAGCCGGCGCGTGCGCATCGAGTCCGAGCGGCGCACGCCGCGCTCCATCGCCGCGAGCGCGAGCGCCTGGTCGATCGGGTCGCCACCCGGCGCGTCGTCGCTCCCTCGCGCGCCCGAAGCCAACACGGCCGCCTCGAGGAGGCTGCGCTCGTCGATGCCGGCGGCGGGCCTCAGCGCCGCGACGCGGATCCGGTTCTCCGTCAGCGTGCCGGTCTTGTCGGTGCAAATGACGGTCGTTTCGCCCAGGGTCTCGATCGCCTCTAGGCGGCGGACGATCGCCCCTCGCCCGGCCATCGCTCGCGCGCCCAACGCGAGTGCAGCGGTCACGGTAGCCGCCAACCCTTCCGGGACGGCGGCAACGGCGACCGCGACCCCGAGCAGGAACGCCTCGTGCAACGGCTCGCCACGCACGAGCATGGCGCCGGTGAGAAGACCTGTGATGACGAGCCCGGCGAACACCATCTGCCGGGCGAGCCGTGAGAGCCGCCGGACGAGCGGCGTCGCAGGCGGCGTCGCGCCGGCCGCGAGCGACTCGATCTGCCCGAGCTCGGTCTCCGACCCGGTGGCGCAGACCAGGACCTGCCCGCGACCGCGCGTGACGCCGGTGCCGGCGAAGACCATCGAGCTGCGCTCGGCCAGCGGGGTCTGCGGCGCAACCGCGACGCCATCCTTTCCGACCGGCAGCGACTCCCCGGTCAGCGCCGACTCGTCGACCTCGAGGCCGTGCTCGGACGCGACTCGTCCGTCCGCCGCGACCCTCTCGCCCTCTTCGACGAGCAGCAAGTCGCCCGGAACGACCTCCGCGGCATCGATCTCGACGACAACGCCGGAACGCACGACGGTCGCACGCTGCGAGAACGACTGCGACAGGGCCAGGATCGCCCGCTCGGCGCCCGCCTCCTGCCAGAAGCCGAGGACGCCGTTCAGGAGCACGATGGCGGCGATCGCGCCTCCTTCGATCTCGTCCCCGATCGCGATCGAGACGATGGTGGCCCCGACGAGCAGGAGAACGAGCGGATCGAGCAGCTGGTTGAGTGCTAGACGAAGGTAGCGGGGCCGCTTGGGAGGGCGTGGCCGATTTGGGCCGTAACGCTCGAGGCGGCGCGCAGCCTCGTCGGCATCGAGCCCGGAGCTCGTCGTGCCGAGCTCGGCCGCCAGCGCCTCCGGCTCGGCGGCGTGCGGCGCAGTGGCCCTCGGCAGCCCGTCGATGGAGGCCACGGCTATCGCGATCCTAGCCGCGCTCATTGGCTGTCAGCCTCTCTCTGTCGCCTCCGTGGGCGGCGAGCGCACGACCAGCACCGA
The DNA here is from genome assembly GCA_036265535.1 of Gaiellaceae bacterium. Lineage (GTDB taxonomy): Bacteria > Actinomycetota > Thermoleophilia > Gaiellales > Gaiellaceae > AC-32. The sequence continues at coordinate 23,798 of DATAOV010000122.1, forward strand.
CGAGGATGCGGAGTGTGCGACCCGCTCCGACACGGAGCCAAGCGCGCGCACGCCGTGGAGCCCACGGCTCCCGACGACCAAGATGTCGGCGCCGGAGCTCGCGCCGACGAGAGCAGCTACCGGAGCCTCGGGAACCTCGAGAGCTCCTTCGAGGCGGGCGCGATCGAGATCGACATCCTTCCCTCCGAGCGCGGTGACGATCGAGAGCGAGGCGCCGAAGCGCTCCGCGAGGCGGCGCGCCGTGGTAACGGCGGCCCTGCCCTCCGGTGAACCGTCGAAGCCTGCGACGATCGTGCCCGGGAAGACTGCGGTGGCCGGGGGCTGACGGGCGACCAGGACCGAGCACGGAGCGCGGTGCAGCACCTCACCGCAGACGCCGCCGATCAGGATCTCGGCCGACCGCCGGTGGCCGTGGGTTCCAACGGCGACAAGCGTGGTCTCGCGCTCTTGCAACTCGTGCAAGAGACAACGCGCTGGAGGTCCGTCCACGAACCGAGACTTGGCATTGGGGCCCGCGATCTCCAGGCCGCGCCGAAGCGCCTCGCGACCCTCGCGCTCGAACTCGGCAGCGAGGCGCGACGCCGACCATCCGGCGCGGTTGGCCTCGACCGTGTGCACGGCGGTGAATACTTCGAGCCACCCGCGGGGAGCAAGGAGGCGCCTGACTTGGCGCGCGGCCTCGAACCCCGGCTCGCTTCCGTCCACGCCGACCACGATGCGGTCGAAGACGGAGGCTCGTGCGGCCGCTGCGTTCTCGGCGGTGTTCGCCGCAGAATCCATGTTTCGAGCGTTCCGCGCGCGCGCGTCTACGCCATCGGTATGAGCACCGAACGGCCTGCGGAAAAACCGCACGACGCCGTGCGCGGAGCCGCGCTGCGTCTGTAGCCTCCGACACTCGAACGAGGGCTGTGGCCTCGACCACCAGGGAGGCGCGATGAACTCGACTGCCGCAACGCCGACGACGGTCGTCCTGATCCACGGAATGTGGATGACGCCGCTCAGCTGGGAGCACTGGGCGAGCCGCTACGCCGATCGCGGGTACCAGGTCCTCGCGCCCGCCTGGCCCGGCCTGGAGGCCGAGCCCGAGCGGCTGCGCAAGGATCCCTCGCCGCTCAGAAACCTCAGCATCACGGACGTCGTCGACCACTACGACGCCATCATTCGCGGCCTCGATCAGCCGCCGATCATCATCGGCCACTCCTTCGGCGGTCTCTTCGCCCAGCTCGTGCTCGATCGCGGCCTCGGGGCGGCAGGCGTCGCCCTCGGGACGGGTGCGCCCAAGGGCGTCCTGAGGCTGCCCCTCTCGACGATCAGGGCGGCCTGGCCCGCCTTGGGGAACCCCACGAACCTGAGGAAGGAAACTCCCCTCACGCTCGAGCAGTTCCACTGGTGCTTCACGAACTCCCTCGGCCGACAGGCGTCGGACGCCGTCTACGAGCGCTACTACATCCCGGGGTCGGCGCGCCCCTTCTTCCAGGCCGGGTATGCCAACTTCAATCCCAACGCCGTCACGAAGGTCGACTATCGAAACCCGAGGCGGCCGCCGCTGCTGCTCATCACCGGCGCGGAGGACCGCATCAGCCCGCCGTCGGTCAACAGGGCAAATCTGAAGAAGCAGCGGCACGCGCCGTCGGCGACGGAGTACCGGGAGTTCGCCGGCCGCTGCCACTATCCGGGCCAGGACGGCTGGGAAGAAGTCGCCGACCTCGCCCTGTCGTGGACTGCCGAGCACGCCGAATCGTTGACAGCCCGCGCGTGACCGGCGTGCGGATCACGCACATCGGCGGCCCGACGGTGCTGATCGAGCTCGGCGGCTGGCGGCTCCTGACGGATCCGACGTTCGATCCGCCGGGGCAGAAGTATGCGTTCGGCTGGGGTACGGGCTCGGTCAAGCTCGTCGGCCCCGCGATCGCGCCCTCGGCGCTCGGCCCGATCGATGCCGTCCTCCTCAGCCACGACCACCATGGCGACAACCTCGACCACGCCGGACGGGCGTTGCTGCCTGCGGCACAGGTCGTCGTGACCACGGCTCCGGGAGCGAAGCGGCTGGGCGGGGAGGTTCGCGGGCTGTCCCCGTGGTCGACCACGCGGCTCGAGGCCCCGGGCAAGCCCACGATCGAAGTCACTGCCACGCCGTGCCGCCATGGCCCTCCGCTCAGCCGTCCTCTCGCCGGCGACGTTGTCGGCTTCGCGCTGTCCTGGGACGAACAGGAGCACGGAGTGCTGTGGATCTCCGGCGACACCGTCCTCTACGACGGCGTGCGCCAGGTTGCCGACCGCTTGCGCGTCGACACCGCCCTTCTGCACCTCGGAGGCGTCCGCTTCCCGGTCACGGGCCCCGTGCGCTACTCGATGACCGCCCGGGACGCCGTCGAGCTCTGCCGTCTCGTCCGGCCGCGCACGGCCATCCCGATTCACTACGAGGGTTGGAAGCACTTCCAGGAGGGCCGAGAGGAGATCGAGAGCGAGTTCGCACGCGCTCCGGAGGACATCCGGCGGCGCATCCGCTGGCTCCCGATCGGCGTCGAGGTCGATCTCGCCTCGTCGGCGGCGTCGCGCGCGTAGCGCGACTCAGTCCTGGTCGTCGGCCAGCGAGATCTCGCGCTGCGCGCGGACGAACGGGTCGGCATGGCGAGCGGAGATCTCCTCCGGCCAGTCACGGGGATAGTCACCGAGGCTCCGGCCCTCGCCGCCCGGGATTCGGAGCTCTACGTCGATTCGGCCGTTCTCGACGCGAACGAGGTTGTACGCCGGATGCGGGAAGCCGCGCGTTCGTTGCGTAGAGACAGTGCCGGAGTGGACGAGCAGCATCCCACCGACCGGCCAGACGTACGGCACGTGGCGGTGGCCGGCGAGAACGAGGTCGACCCGGCACTGACGCAGGAGCGAGAGCACGTCGCCGGCGTCGAGCACCTGGTTGCGCTCGCGCCCGGTGCCGGGGATCGGCATCAGGTGGTGGTGGCAGACGAACACGCGAAGATCTGCCTCGCCCGCGAACCCCTCTTCGACCCAGCCGTAGTGCTCCCGGCCGATCTCGCCCTCGTCGAGGTCGGGCTTCGAGGAGTCGACGGCCACGAGCGCGACCTCCAGCTGTTGCAGCTCGAGCCGAAGCCGCGTGTCGCGGGGGCCGAAGGTGTCCTCGAAGCGCAGGTATCCGACGTTGCGCGCGTCGTGATTGCCCGGGACGGCCACGACATGCTCGCAGGCGATCTTCCCCAGCTCCTGCAACGCAATCGGGTACTGGTCCGGATAGCCGTCGTCGGTGAGGTCGCCCGCGATCACGACGAGATCGGGCTCCTGGGTGTTGATCTCCTCGATCGCCCTGCGCAGCAGGTCCTCGCGGTACCGGCCGCCTCCGACATGCACATCCGAGATCTGCGCGATCAGCACCTACGGCTACACGGCCGCGAGTTCGCCGGGCTGTTCGCCGCTCGGCTCCTGGTACCCCGCGAGCGCCGTCATCGCATCAGCGTAGACGTCGCGGCCGACGAACGAGTAGATCGGCCGAAAATCGACGGCTGCGTTCAGCTCGATGACGCAGAACCCTCCCGGCCCGGTCGGTAGCAGGTCGACACCGACGAGATCGAGACCCGAGGCGACGGCGGCCGCGCGGGCGAGCGTCACCGCCACCGGCGGAGGGACGACGCGCCCGATCGAGGCGCCGAGCGCGACGTTCGTCCTCCATTCCCCTGGAGCAGCGGCGCGCTGGGCGGCGCCGACCACGCCCCCCGCCGCCACGATCAGTCGCAGGTCGTGCCCGAGCGGCGGGATCAGCTCCTGGGCGAGGACGCCCCCCGTCCGGAACCAGGGCCGGAAGGAGAGAGCCTCGAGACTCCGCTCGAGCTCGCGTCGGTCGCGGCAGAGCAGGATGTCGCGCCCCCAGCTGCCGAAGCGCGGCTTGAGCACCGCCGGGTAGTCGAGATCCGGCGGCTCGTCGTAGCGCTCGATCAACCGCGTTCGCGGATGTGGCAGCCCTGCCCGCCGCAGGCTCCGTGCCGTCAGCAGCTTGTCGTGGGCGCAGAGGGCCGCCGGCGGCGGATTGAGCACCGTCACTCCCGCCTCGAGCAGCCGCTCCAGCGCCCACAGCCCCTCCTCGACGCCGTCGAGATCGTCACGCACGTCCAACCGACCGAGCACGAGGTCGCCGCGCCCGAGCGAGAGCAGCGCCTCGCGGGGCGACAGCAACTCGACCTGCGCGCCATTCCAGCCGCGACGCGCAAGGGCGAGATTCGTGGCGCTGGGACGATGAGCGACGATCGCGACACGCATCGCCTCGATACTTTGGCCGGATCGGCCCGTCCCATGGGCTTCGGGGCGGTTACGGACGGGTGAAGAAGTGGCGCGTCTCGCCTGCGCGACGAGGCGGCGGCCCGACCTCCTGAGGTCGCGGCCCGGGAGCTGGAGTTCCGCCAGTCGCCGCCGTGAACCAGAAATCCCAACCTGTTACCCCATTTCCCTGCTTAAGTGGGGTTAGATAGCGACTTGGCCACCACGGCGTCGAAACAGCGGACCGGTCCAAGCCATGAGGCACTGCTCAACCGAGAGCTCTCCTGGCTGTCGTGGAATGCGCGCGTCCTCGCACTCGCCTCTGACCAGGCCGTGCCGCTGCTAGAGCGCACGCGCATTTGCTCGTTCTTCTCCAGGAACCTCGATGAGTTCTTCATGGTCCGGGTGGCGGGCCTGCTCGACCAGCTCGAGTCTGGACTTGCCGTCACCTCTCCGGACGGACGCACGCCGCACGAGACGCTGCACGAGATCCGCGAGCAAGTGCTCGAGCTCACCGCGCGCCAGGCAAAGCTCTGGAAGCGGGATCTGTCCGAGGCGCTGGAGGAGGCCGGGATCGTCGTCGGCCAGGTCGGGGACTGCACGAAGGACGAGCTCGAGGAGCTGACCGAGCGCTTCGGGCGAGAGGTCTTCCCGCTCCTCACGCCGCTCGCGGTCGGCCCCGGCCAGCCGTTCCCATACATCTCGGGGCTCTCGTTGTCATTGGGGATCTTCGTCGGCGACCCCGACACCGGCGAGGAGCGCTTCGCTCGGGTCAAGGTGCCGGAGCTCCTGCCCCGCTTCATGGCCGTCGGCGACCGTGGGCTCTTCATTCCGCTGGAGCGGGTGATCAGACATTTCCTCGGCTGGCTCTTCCCGAAGATGGAGATCCTGGAGTGTTGCGCCTTCCGGGTGACGCGCGACGCGGACTTCGAGCTGTCAGACGAAGCCGACGACCTGCTGATCGCCGTCGAGAGCCAGTTGCGGCGCAGGCGGTTCGGCGATGCCGTGCGGGTCGAGGTCGCCGGATCTGCCTCCAAGCGTATGCTGGACCGGTTGAAGCGCGGCCTGAGCCTCGGCGACGATCAGGTGTACCTCGTCCAGGGCCCGCTCGACCTCGAGAGCCTCGCCGAGTTCGATCAGCTCGACCGACCGGACCTGAAAAGCGAGGCGTGGTTCCCGCTCACCCACCCGCGGTTCGCAGGGTCTAACTCGGCCGACGAGCTCTTCGGGGAGATCCTGGAGGCGGACGTCGTCGTTCACCATCCGTACCACTCCTTCACGACGAGCTTCGAGGCGTTCGTCACTTCGGCGGCGAACGATCCCGAGACCCTCGGCCTGAAGACGACGGTGTACCGGACGAGCGACGACTCGCCGCTGGTACCGGCGCTCGTGGAGGCGGCGGAGGCGGGCAAGCAGGCCGTCTGCCTGGTCGAGCTGAAGGCCCGCTTCGACGAGCACCGCAACATCGAATGGGCGCGCGCCCTCGAGCAGGCGGGGGTTCACGTGGTGCACGGCTTCCCGAGCTGGAAGATCCATGCGAAGACGACCCTGATCGTGCGGCGCGAAGGCAACGAGCTCCGCCGCTACGCCCACATCGGGACCGGCAACTACCACGCCGCGACCGCCCGGAGCTACGAGGACTTCGGGCTCTTCACCGCCGACCCGGAGATCACGGCCGATGTCGCCGATCTGTTCAACTTCCTGACCGGCTTCAGCAGGCCGAGGCGCTTCCGGAAGCTGCTCGTGGCGCCGTTCGACCTGCGCGATCAGCTGGTCGAGAAGATCCGTGCCACCGCTCAGGCCGCCAAGCGCGGCGAGCACGCGCGAATCCGGATCAAGGTCAACAGCCTCGCCGACGAGGGCGTGATCGACGAGCTCTACGCGGCCGGCCGGCGAGGCGTCGAGATCGAGATCGTCGCGCGCAGCATCTGCACGCTCCGGCCGGGTGTCGAAGGCCTGAGCGAGAACATCCGCGTGCTCAGCGTCCTCGGGCGCTTCCTCGAGCACAGCCGCATCTTCATCTTCGAGGCCGGCGAGGAGACGTCGTACTACCTCGGCAGCGCCGACCTGATGCCGCGCAACCTCGACCACCGGATCGAGGCGGTCGTCCCGGTCGAGGATCAACGCGCACGGGAGGAGCTGAAGCGCTCGTTCGACACGATGGTCTCGTCCAACGTCCACGCGTGGGAGCTCAAGGGCGACGGCAACTGGCAGCGCGTGCGCGCCAAGAAAGGCGAGCGGCAGCGCGACACGCAGACCCTCCTGATGCGCAGCACGAGGGCCCGGCAACCGCGACGGTCGACGAAGCCCACCTCTTAGTCCGAAAGGTCGCGAGCTCGCTCAGGCTGCCGGCCGGCGTGAGCAGCAGAATCCCGCGGGTGAGAGTGGCGGTGGTCGATGTCGGCGCCAACACGCTGCGGCTGCTCGTCGCGGAGGCGAGTACGACCGGTCTGACGCGAATCCGCGAAGAACGGCGGCGCACGTTGCTCGGCGAGGATGTCGAGCGCCTCGGCCGGCTGACCGGCGAGAAGATCGAGCGCTCAGCGGAGGCTGCGCGCAAGGAGGTACGCCGCGCGCGCAAGCTCGGGGCGAGCGCGATCGAGATCGTCGTCACGTCCCCTTGGCGGAACGCGGACAACGGGCGCGACCTGCTTGCCGCGCTCGATGATGCGACGGGACTGCGCGTTTGGGCCCTCAGCGAGGAGGAAGAGGCCGAGCTCGGCTTCGTCGGAGCGCTGTCTCGGACACGGGGCGAACAGCAGCCCGTCGCCATCTGCGACGTGGGAGGCGGCTCCACACAGGTCGCGATCGGGTCGCGCGAGCGACCCTCGTGGCTGCGCTCGGTCGAGCTCGGGTCCCTGCGGCTGACCAACCGCTGCCTTCGGAGCGACCCGCCTACGCGGGACGAGTTGGCCGCCGCCCGCACTGAAGTCGCCGACGCGCTGGCCCCGCTGACGCCACCGCTGCCGGCCGTCGCCCTCGCGACCGGGGGAACCGCTCGAGCCCTGAGGCGGCTGGGTCTCGAGCGGCTCGAGCAGGACAGCCTTGCTCGAGCGGTCGAGACGCTCACGGAGCTTCGAACTGCCTCGCGCGCACGCCACGCCAACGTCGACCTTCAGCGCGCCCGCACGCTGCCGGCCGGCGCGATCATCCTGGCCGGCCTCCAGGCGGTCTTGCAGGTCCCGCTCGGCGTCGCGGACGGAGGGGTCCGCGAGGGCGTCTGCCTCGGCCTGCTCGAGGCCGAGACCGCGACCGCCTAGGCGGGCGGCGCCAGATACTCGAGCACGGCCGGCTCGCCGTCCCGAAGCTCGACGACTCGGGTCGCCCCCTTCCGTCCGGCCTCACCGAAGAGCTCCTGGAGCACGTCGCCGTGGGTGCAGAGCGCCGCGCGGTCGCCGAGCTCGGCCATGAGCGCAAGAGCCTCCTCCCGGGTGGCTCCCTCCTGTAGCTCGCGCCGCTCCTCGATCGGGAGGCCGCGCTCTGCCGCGAGCGGCTCGAGCGTCTGGATGCAGCGCAGGTGACCGCTCGAGACCAGCCTGTCGATGGGATAGTCCGCGAGGGTTTCGACGAGCCCCTCCGTCTGGCGCCAGCCCCGGTCGTCGAGCGG
>DATAOV010000123.1:0-6338 GCA_036265535.1 Gaiellaceae bacterium
GGCCACGAGGCGTGCGTCTGCCATCTGACCGAGCCGCTCGGGCTCACGCAGCCCACGGTCAGCCACCACTTGAAGGTGTTGTTGCAGGCCGGGTTGGTCGAGCGCGATCAACGCGGGAGCTGGGCGTACTTTCGTGTTCGAGAAGAGCCGCTCGCCGCTCTGCGCGAGCTCCTGGCGTAAGCGCGCCTCTCTCAGCAGCAACCCGAGCGCGCCGCCGGCTCCACGAGCGGCAAACCGATGGGCTCCGACTCGGTTCCTCGCACCGCCTTGACGATCGCGCCGTGCATCCCGTCCGCCACCTCGTGCGTGAACTCGACGGCGATCTCGTCGAAGCCGGCAGCCTCGAGACCGGCGACGTACTCGCCGCGCGAGAGTGCGCCGGCGATGCAGCCGACATGGCTTCCCCGCTCGGCGCGCTCTTCGGGCGAGAGTCTGTCTTCGGCGATCACGTCGCTGATTCCGAGCCGGCCCCCGGCCTTCAGCACGCGGGCCATCTCGCTCAGCACGGCCGCCTTGTCGGTGGAGAGATTGATGACGCAGTTCGAGATCACGACGTCGACCGAGTTCGCAGGGAGCGGGATCTGCTCGATCATGCCTTTCAAGAAGTGGACGTTCGCGACTCCGGCCTCGCGCGCATTCTGCTGTGCCAGCGCGAGCATCTCGTCGGTCATGTCGAGTCCGTACGCGACGCCGGTCGGTCCAACCCTCTTCGCAGACAGGATCACGTCGATGCCGCCGCCCGAGCCGAGATCGAGCACGATCTCGCCCTCGTGGAGGTCGGCCACGGCGGTCGGGTTACCACAGCCGAGCGATGCAAGCGCGGCAGCGTCCGGAATCGCACCGCGCTGCTCCGCGCTGTAGAGAGACTCGCCGAAGTCGGCGCTCGCCGCGGCATCGCCGCAGCACGAGCCGCTTCCGCAACCTCCGCCGTCGGTAACCGCGATCGCTGCCTCGGCATAGCGGGCGCGTACCTGCTCGCGCAGGGTTTCGGTCGTATCGGTACCCATCAGACAACCTCCGGGATTCGGACGAGGCTCACCAGTTGCGCGGCGACCTCTGAATTCAGCGAGAAGTAGGCCCACTTCCCCCGCTGCTCGCGTTCGAGCAAGCCCGACTGGGTCAGCTTCTTCAGGTGGTGGCTGACGGTCGCCTGGGCCAAGCCCAGTGCAGGGACGAACTCGCACGCGCAAACCGGCTCCTCGCTGCGCGCGAGAACGTTGACGATCTTCACCCGGGCTGGATCGGCCAGCGCCTTGAACAACTGCGCTGTGGCCGCCGCCTCGCTATCGGCGAGCTCGTCGCCCGCGAGCGGCCGGCAGCAGTCGATCAGTTCCAGTGAGCCAGACATATCGACAATTATCGTATCGAAATCCATCGATATGTCAAGCGCACCGCGACTACTCGAGCCGGTACAGAGGAACGAGGCTCTTCTCGGCCTCGTTCTCGATCCGCGCCACGACCTCGACGTAGGGCTCGAGCCCCGAGCCGTGCAGCTTGGCCTTCAAGAGCTCGTCCACCTGGTAGAGCCCGGCCGAGTTGTTCATCTTGATCTCGACCGAGACGGCGCGCTCGGTTCCCTCGGAGATCACGACCTCGTCGATCGCTGCCGCCGAAATAGAGTGGATCGAGACGCTGCCTCGTTCGAATGGGATCCGTGAGCGGCCCTCCTCGATGTCGAGCGCGTCCGCGACGCGGACGACCCCGGCCTCGATCGTCAACGGCCGCCCCGACTCGCGGTGGCTCGTGATCGCCTGCAGCACCTCGGCGGTGACGACGGTCAGCTCCGGCTCCTCGTAGATGCCGGCGAGGAGCTCGCGCATCTTCGGCTCGGCGAGGAAGAGGCTCCAGTCCTCGTGGCGGTCTCGGTGCACGCTCATGCCAACGCAATGCAGCAGCGCGCCCAGCACGACCACGACCTCCGCGTCCTCGCGCTTCATGCCGTAGTCCTCGACCATTGCGGGCTCGATCCCACGCTTGGCGAGCAGCCGCAACAGGCGCAGGCCGATGTTGGCGACGATCTGGATGTGCACCCAGGAATGGTCATTGATGCCGAGGCGCTTGATCGCGTTGACGTTGGCGACGTGCCACCAGGCCTTCAGCCCGTCGTCGGCGTTCACGCGCTCGAGCACCGTTCGCAGCTTCGCGTTGCGCTGCGCGGGCACCTTGATCCGCATCTTCGCCGTTGCTTCGGCGGGGGTGAGCCGCGCCTCTCGCTCGGCCTCCTGCGAGGCGGGCTCGTCGATGCGCTCGCGAAGCTCCTTGTCCAGCCGCGCCACCGCGCGCGAGCGTATCAGCGTCGCTTTGCGCGGCGGGAGCGGCCGGACGAGGCGGAGACCGGGCGCTCAGGGAGCGGCTCGGAGGCGATGAGCGCCGCGGGCACGTCCTCCGTCAGCCAGCGGCCGAGCTCCGGGTCGCCGATGGACTCGACCGCGTTGGAGAGCCCGATGGCCCGGACCGAGGCTGCGTGCGCGTCGCTCGCGAGCAGGTGCGCGAGCCCGCGCTCGAGCATGAGGAGCGAGGTCTCCCGCGGCCGCCGTCCGAGCCGCCCGTCGACCGAGGCAGCGGTCAGCTGTACGAGCATCCCGACGTCCACGAAGTCGCGCAGGCGCTCCGGCCGGGCCTGTACCTCCTCGTTGCGCTCGGGGTGGGCGATCACCAGCCCGAAGCCTTCTTCCCTCAGTCGTAGGGCGAGCTGTGACAGCCCGAGCGGCCAGCCGGCGTACGGGAACTCGAACAGCAGCCAGTGGTCGGAGCCGCCGAGTCCGAAGCGGCGCAGCTCGCCCGGACCGAGCCGCGAAAGGTGCCCGAGCGCCAGCTCTCCCCCGGGACGAAGCTCGAGCTCGATCCCGGCCTCGGCGACAGCGCGTCGCAGCTCGCCCAGGGCACTCTCCATCCGCTCCGGGCTCGTCGGGTAGTCGTCGCGTACGTGCGGGGTCGCCGCGAGAGCCCGGATCCCGTCCTGAACGGCGGATCGGGCCATTGCGAGCGACTCCTGGAGCGTCGCCGGCCCGTCGTCGAGGCCCGGCAGGATGTGGGAATGAAGGTCGATCAGAGCGGGCCGAGCCTACCTAGAGGTTACGATTCGGTAGCGATGCGCACGATGAACGCGATCCACGACTCGACCTGCTCGGTCGTGGCGTGCGCCGAGATCCTCGGCGCCAAGTGGACCGCCGTGCTCGTTCACGACCTCTCCGAGGGGCCGCGGCGGTTCTCCGAGCTGGAGCATTCGTGCCCGGGGATAAGTCCGCGCACGCTCTCGGAGCGGCTGCGCGCGCTCGAGCAAGAGGGCATCCTCGTTCGGCGCAGCTACGCGGAGTCGCCTCCGCGCGTGGAGTACGAGCTGACGGACAAGGGCGAGGCCCTGCTCCCGATCATCGAAGAGATGCGCCGCTTCGGCCACGCCTGGCTCGTCGAGGACGAGCCGGCAGCCGTTTAGCCGCCCCTCGCGTCGACCAAGCGGCGAGATCGCCGGATGGCCTTCCTAGCATCACCCAGGGTGCGGCGGCGTCTTGCCTGGATCACGGTGATCCTCGGCGGCGCGGGGCTCCTGGCGCTCGTCGGCGTGCTCCTGCCGAGCCACGGCGGCCCGCAGGCGAAACCCGGCGCTCCCTTCCTCACGTCCACCGAGCCCGGAGAGAAGTTGCCGTTGCTCGGGAGCGGCCCGGATGCGGCTACCGAGCGGGCGCGGACGAAAGCCGTAGCGACGGTACGCCCCCTCGCGACACGGTTCGTGACCGCCATGATCCGCCGGCGCGATCTCGCGGCCGCACACTCGCTGTTGATCCCGGAGCTGCGCTCGCGCTACTCGCTCTCCGACTGGCAGGCGGGACGACACCTGCCGCTCTCCTCGGTGCCGAAGGCATCGCTCATCCCTGCGGCAAGCGTCGCCTTCTCGGGACCGAAGCTCGTCGGCCTGGTCATGAGCTTCGCTCGCCAAAGCACGGGCAGCTCCGGGTCGATCTTGCTAGCGATCAGGCTCAGGAAGGTGAACCGCCGCTGGCTGATCGACTACCTGCGGGAAGGCAACGTCTCGCGGTCGATCAGCGAGACGAACTTCTCACCAGCCGGATTCTCTCCCGGCTCGCAGTCGACCTCGCTCTCGGCGTGGCTGCCCCTGCTCCTCGGGTTCGTCGGGCTGATCGTGCTCGTGGCGCTCGTCGACCGCGGCCTCTCGCGGAGACGGCGACCGAGAGGCTAGGGAGGCTTGCCAGACCCTCCTAGAGGCGTGCCAGGCTGCGGAAGAGCTCGCGCGAGACCTCGATCCCGAGAGGGATGTACTCCGCGAGCAGCCGCTCGTTCGGCGAGTGGATGTTGCTCTCCGGGAGCGCAAAGCCGGTCAGGATCGTCGGGATGCCCTTGTCCACGAGCGCGGGGACGATCGGCAGCGTGCCGCCGGAGCGCACGAGCAGCGGCCGCGTGCCCATCGCCTGCTCGAACGCGTCGAGGCCGAGCCGCAGCGCCGGCGCGTCGGGCGGTACGAGGCCGGCCGGGGCCGACGAGAGGCGACGCACTTCGAGCTCGGCGCCCGCCGGCGCTGCCTCGCGCATGAGCCGCTCCGCTGCGGCCGCGATCGTCTCGACGTCCTGGCCTGGCGCCAGGCGAATCGAGACGTTGGCCTCGGCGGAGACCGGTAGCACCGTCTTCTGCAGGTTCGGCGAGCCCCCGACGATCCCGTTCACGTCGAGCGCCGGCTCGGCGGTCGTCCGCAGGTAGAACTCCTCGGCCGCGGCCGGGTCGGTCATGCGCGCGCCGGCGTCGGCGAGCATCTCCGCTCCCGGGACGAGCTGCCCCCAAGCCGTCGTCTCCTCCTCGGTCGGAGGCGCGATCCCGACGCGCAGAGGCTCCGGCATGCGTCCCTCTCGTGGGCGCACCGCGTCGAGGATCTCCGTGAACGCGTGCATTGCGTTCAGCGCCGCGCCGCCGTAGACGCCGGAATGCAGGTCGCGCTCGCCGGTGCGCACGGTCACGTGGAGGTAGACGAGCCCTCGCGTCGCGACTGCGAACTCCGGGATGCCACGCCTCGTCATGCCCGAGTCGAAGATGATTGCCGCGTCGGCACCCCGGTCATCGGCCTCCAGGAAGTCCACGATCTGGTGACCGCCGGTCTCCTCCTCGCTGTCGCACGCGAAACGCACGTTGACCGGCAGCTCGCCGGCCGCGGCGAGGCCCGCCGCTGCCTTGGCCAGCATGTACAGCTGTCCCTTGTCGTCGGCGACGCCGCGGCCGTAGATCCACTCGCCGCGCTGCTCGAGCGTGAAGGGATCGGACTCCCAGAGCTCGAGCGGGTCGGGCGGCTGGACGTCCACGTGCCCGTAGACGAGGACGGTGGGAGCCGAGCCGTTCGACGCGGCCAGGTCGCCGAGGATCAGCGGGTGCGTATCGGTCTCGACTACCTCGGCCGCGCCGCCGGCCATGCGCACGAACGCGGCGAGCCACTCTGCCGCGTCCTTGACGTCCGCGGCGCGCGCGGGGTCGGCGCTGACGCTTGGGATGCGCAGCAGCTCGGAGAGCTCGTCGAACCAGGCCTCAGCCACGGCGGCGGAGTCTACTGGCGCCGGACTGGGCTCAGGCTACGTCGCGCAAGGCGACCGAGTCCGCCAGGGCCCGCAGCTTCTTCAGGCTCTGGTTCTCGATCTGCCGGATCCGCTCGCGCGTGACGTTGAACGTGCGACCGACCTCGTCCAGCGTTCGCGGGTGCTCACCGTTGAGGCCGTAGCGCAGCTCGAGCACGCGGCGCTCCCGTGCGCTCAGCGTCCCGAGGACGCGCTGCAGCGTCGCCTTGCGCATCTCGACCTCGGCCACCTCGTCGGGGAGCGGCTCGCTCTCGTCGGTGAGGAAGTGCCCGAACTCGGATTCCTCCTCGTCGCCGACCGGCTTCTCGAGCGAGACCGGCGCCTGCGAGCTGCGCCGGATCTGCTCGACCTCGTCGGGCGAGAGCTCGACGTCGAGGCCGATCTCGAACGAGCTCGGCTCGCGCCCGAGCTCGGCGCGGAGCTTTCGCTCGGAGCGGACGATCTTGTTCAGCTTCTCGACGATGTGCACCGGCATCCGGATCGTGCGCGCCTTGTCGGCGAGTGCCCGGGCGACGGCCTGGCGGATCCACCAGGTCGCGTAGGTCGAGAACTTGAAGCCCTTGCGGTGGTCGAACTTCTCGGCCGCCCGCACCAGCCCGATCGTCCCCTCCTGGATCAGATCGAGGAAGGGCAGGCCCTGGTTGCGGTACTTCTTGGCGATCGAGACGACCAGGCGCAGGTTGGCCTCGACCATCTCCTGCTTGGCCCGGTGCTCGCCGCGCTCGATCCGCTTCGCCAGCTCGACCTCCTGCGCGGCGGTGAGCA
>DATAOV010000124.1:0-21513 GCA_036265535.1 Gaiellaceae bacterium
CGTCCCCAGTGGGTGCCCAAACCAGCGGCGGCGCATCCGGAGATCGTCGTTGACTTCATCCCAGGGCTCGTCCTCGAGGAAGTTCAGGCGGCGCATCGCTCCTCCGTCTCGATTATCGGGTGCCTGCGAGGAGATCATGCCCGTCTGGGCCAGCCTGCGGGAATGTCACATGAGGCGTTGCTCTAGTCTCACGCGGTGGTTTCTCTCTGGCCGATCACCGACGCGAATCGGGAAGCGGTCGAGGCGCTTGCCGTAACGCCGGATCAGAGACGCTTTGTGAGCGGTGTCCGCGAGTCAATTCTCGAGGCGGCGGAGGAGCCGGACGCTCGGGCCCTCTACTGGGCGATCTATGACGAAGAGGCGCCGGTGGGGTTCGTGATGATCGCTGACGAGGTCGGCAGCCCCGACTACATTGCCCACTTTCTCTGGAAGCTGCTGATCGACGAGCGCTGTCAGCGACGAGGCTTTGGTACAGCAACGCTCGACCTGATCGTCGAGTACTTCCGGAACCGGGGCGTCGGCACGATGTGGACAAGCGTCGGACAGGGCGAGGGCAGCCCGGTCACGTTCTACGAGCGATACGGCTTCAAACGAACCGGAGAGTTCCACGGCAACGAGATCCTGCTCCGGTTGGAGATCTCTTAGCACAAGCGAGCCGGGCCTCAAGCTCAGGTCGGCGCCCTTGCCTGGGCGAGCGTCCTCTATTCGGGACTCAGCAGCGAAGCTTGAGTTGCTCGAGCCGGCTGGACCAAACGCCTGTCGGATCTAGACTCTGGCGGTGAGCTTGGTTGACAGAAGGCATGTGGATCGGCTGACTCTGGTGAACCCGGTTTTCGCCTCGCTCGACGAGGCGCTCAGGTCCTTCCAGCCTGAGCTCGACGCACCCACCCACCCACTCGGGGGTGGGAGTGGGGATCCCCGCTGCGGCCTCGATTGCGATCGGAGTCACGTAGAGGGTCACGGCCGATTGGAGTCACATCGGGTGGTCAACCTGCCGGCGGAATGTTTTGGTTGCGGCGCAGGACGTTGTCCGGGTCGTAGCGGGACTTCAGAGCCTGGAGGCGAGCGAATGAGTCAGGCCCGAAAGCGGCGCGGACGCGCTCGAGGGGTTCGTCGGCCTGCATGTAGTTGGCGTAGCCGCCGCTGACCGACCAGGGCTCGATCGCGGCCGCCGTCGTGCGCGCCCACTCGATGCTTTCCTCGTCGTGGGCCGGATCGGTCCAACTCGCCATCACGCTGGCGTTGAAGGCGGCATCCCGGAAGCCGAGGGCCGCGCTCTCCGGCCTGACGTCCTTGGGCGCGCCATGGAGCGACTCGATCAGGATTCCACCGGGGGGGCGGCCAAGCACGGTCATGCGGTGAACCAGATCCTCGATCAGCTCGTCCGGCAGCTCCGCCACGAAGTGGCCCTTCCAGTAGTTGCGGTCGACGCCGTAGCCGGGATCGAAAATCCGCTGCTGCTCGAGGAAGCCCTGGCGCCGGACGCCGTCGTTGACGAGACCGGGCACCGAGCGCAGCGGCCGGAGGGCTGCCGGCTCCTCCCCCGCCCCCGTGTAGCAGGGGACGATGACGAGCTGCAGCGCGAGCGACGCATCCGTCGTGAGTTGGGCCTGGATGCTCAGCTCGCGCGGGCCGCCGACCGCGAGCTCGCGGAAGAGACGGAGCGCCTCGGCAACGCCCCCTCCCTCGTACTCGAGGCGCCCGCCGATGACCCGCTCGAGTGGGTGGAGCCGGAACTCGGCCTGGTTGACGACGCCGAAGTTGCCGCCCCCTCCGCGAAGCCCCCAGAGCAGCTCAAGGTTCTGATCGTCGCTCGCGCGGACGATCTCCCCGCCCGGGCTGACCACCTCCGCCGCGACCAGGTTGTCGCAGGTGAGTCCGTACTGGGCGGTCAGGTGGCCGATCCCGCCACCGAGGGTGAGACCCGTGACGCCGGTGGAGCCAACTACGCCGCCGGGCGTGACCAGGCCGTGTGCTTGAGTCGCTGTGTCGAAGTCGAGCCAGGTGGCGCCGCCCTGGCAAGTTGCGATCCCGTTCTCGGGATCGACACGGACGTCCCGCATGTGCGAGAGATCGATCACCAGGCCGTCGTCGACCGCGCAGTGGCCGGCAGGGTTGTGGCCTCCGCCCCGGACCGCGATCTCGAGACCTCGGGCCTGGCCGAACGCAAGGGCCGCCGCAACATCGTTCTCGTCAACGCATCGAGCGATCGCCGCCGGGCGCCGATCGATCAGCAGGTTGAAACAGAGGCGCGCCCGCTCGTACTCGCGGTCGCCTTCGACCAGCACGTCGCCCGTCAGCGAATCACGGAGCTCGCCCAGAGGGTCAGCCATCGAAGTTGAAGACTCTGCCAGGGAGAAAAAGTGATCGTTCGAACGAACCGACACGAATTCGCAGCCGCCCCGGATAGGCGGGTCGAGCTAGTCGAGTTGTCCGACGGGCCAGCGGCCGGCCGGAGGAAGTGGCGAGACACAAGCAGGCTCAGGCTTGCTGCGTCAGCGGCGCGAGAATCGTCTCGGCCCGCGCGTAGCGCCCGAAAGGGCGCCCGTGGGTCGAATCCCACCCCCGCCGCTCACTGGGCGCTTTCGCGCCACCACGCGGTGTGGGGGTGCGGCCTGGGCGCCGCGCGGACGTCCGGAGGTCGCATACGGAGTCCGCAGGCTCCGCTTACGGGTCGTGGAGAAGCCTTGACCAGATCCCGAAGTCGCGGCGGACGTCTTCCTTGAACCAGCAGGACCGCAGCACGCCCTCGTGCACGTACCCGACGCGCTCGGCCACGCGCTCCGAGCCGGTGTTGGTGATGTCGATCCAGAGCTCGATCCGCTCCAGCCCGAGGCAGGTGAAGCCCCAATCCGTGAGCAGCTGTAGCGTCCGCGTGGCGACGCCGCGGCCGCGCGCGGCCGGGCCCACGACATAGCCGATCTCGCCCTGCCGTCCTTCGCTTTCGATCGACACGAAGAGGCCGAGCCCGAGGAACTCGCCGTCGTGGGTCTCGATCGCGAAACCTGCCCGCGACCCGTCACGCCAACCCTCTTCGTACCTCGTCAGCCACTCGCCGGCGAAGTCGGCATTCGGCTTCGTCGGCACGCGGGTGTATTCGCGCACGTCCTCGTCCTGCACGAGCGCGGCGACCCCGGGTTCGTGGTCGGCCGTAAGTGGCACGAGCCGGATCGCATCGTCCTGCAGGACTGGACGTTGCCCGGGGAGCGTCACCGCCCGCATTATCGCCGTCTGGCCTTCGTGCCGCCGTTACCGCCAAGGGTCTAACAATCGGCAACCGGATGAAAGAGATCAGCACGGAGATCGAGATCGAGGCCACCCCAGATCGGGTTTGGCAAGTCGTGTCCGACTTCGACGCCTACCCCGACTGGAACCCATTCACCCGGGACATCTGCGGCAAGGCCGAGCGCGGATCGAAGCTCAAGGTTCGGATCGAGTCACCCGGCGGGCGCGGGATGACCTCAAGCCGACCGTGCTCGCGGCCGACCCGCAGCGGGAACTGCCCTGGCTCGGCCGCCTCCTGATCCCGCTTCCGCATCGAGACGGCCGGCGAAGGGCGGGTGCGCTTTGGTCAGTCAGAGCGCTTCCGCGGCGCGCTCGTGTCCCACTTCGGCAAGAACCTCGAGAAGTCGGAGCGCGGTTTCGGCGCGATGAACGAGGCGCTCAAGCGTCGCGCTGAGTCGCGCTGAGCAGCTGGCGATCGAGCAGTGCGCGCAGCGACGGGAAGACCTGCTCGGCGCCGAACCCACGCAGACGCTCTCCCTGGGCTCCCTCGGCGATCCCGATCACGAGGAAGCCGGCCGCCAGCCCCGCGGCGACACCCGACGGACTGTTCGTGAAGGTGACCGCTTCTTCCGGAGTGACCCCCAGTCGGCTGCACGCTTCCAACAGCAGATCCGGGGCGGGTCGCGAGCGCAGGCCCAATGCGCGGATGGCGTCGGCGTCGACGCGTTCCTCGATCAGGGGCGCCAGCCCCGCGAGCTCGAGCATCCAAGACGTGTTGGAGCTCGCCGAGATCACGGAGCGCTCGAGACCGGCGTGACCGGCAGCCTGCAGGTAGCGATGTGCGCCGGGGAGCGCAGTCGAGCCGCGTTGGCGTAGGCCTCGCGCCAACACCTCGCCCTTGTGCCTGGCCAGCCCGTAGGCGGTCTCCGCATCGACCGGGTCGTCGAATCGTCCCTCGGGGAGACGGATGCCGCGGCTGGCGAGAAAGGCGTGTACGCCGTCGAGCCTCGGGCGCCCGTCGATGAACGCCCGGTAGTCAGCGTCGCGGTCGAACGGGATGAACGGCCAGTCGGCCTGGTTGCTGCGGTGCAGCAGGAACTGGTCCAGCACTTCTCCCCAGGCCCAGGCGTGCAGCACTCCGCTGTCGGTGAGGACGCCGTCGAGATCGAACACACACGAGGTAACGGTCGTGGGCAGGCCGAGCATCTCGTTGCTCACGGGCACCGGTGACAACCAGGGCGCCGGATGCGTTCCCGTGACTCGAGCCAGACGGGTGAGGGTTTCCACAGTCTCGAGTCGCTCCTGGACGAGCCGGGTCTTTCTTCGCCCGAGCTCCGGGGCGGCCAGCGAAGGGCCGGCGGCGCTCACGGCTCGCTGGGCTGCATCGAGGGCCACCTGCCATCGCGAACTGATCGTCTCGAGCTCGAGCGGCTGCTGAGGCGGCGATGCGTGGGAGCGCTCCGGCACTGGGGAACCCTGCCCCCACAGCGGGAGGCGGCGTCGCTCGGTACGACGTCGCCTGTGCGCCGAGCTTGCAGGAGCTGTTGCCGAGGCGATCATCCTGCTGCCAGGATCGACCCTCCGGCGGCGGCGCGCATCCGCACTTCGTAGCTGGAAGGTTGCGGCGCTCTACGGACGCTGAGCGCAGGGCATTCTCGGCCTCGCTCCGTGCCGCTCAGCTGGTTGCGCGCGTCGCCTTGTGGAGCCGCACCGAGCTCGAGACGCCCTTGAGGGGCACGTCACCGATGAGCTCGAACTCGACCTCGGCCAGACGGGCGCTCCCCTTCGCCTCCTCGCTCACCAGGACCTCGTGCGGCCGCGCGTAGTCGGCGATCCTGGCGGCGATGTTCACCGTCCTGCCGAAGTAGTCGCCCTCCTGGGCGATGACCGCGCCGGCGTTGATGCCGATCCGAGCGGGGACCGAGATGGCCCGCTCGGTCTGCTCGATCAGGTCGAGGCCGCTGAGGATGGCTCTGCCCGGATCGGTGAAATGGAACATGACGCCGTCTCCCAGCCACTTCACCGGCCGCCCGCCATGGGCTTGTGCCGCCTCCTGCACGACGCTCGCGAGATCTGCTGCAAGCTCGGCAGCTGCCCGATCTCCTCGTTCCTCGGCCAGCACCGTGTACCCGGTGAGGTCGAGGAACGCGATCGCGGGCGGCTGCCGCGGGTGCCGAGGGGTGATTCCTCTCTCCTCCATGAAGCCTTCGGTGACAGCGACGATGTACTCGAGGACCGCATGCTCACGGTGCCGACCCTGGAGCCAGGGCACGAGGGTTCTGACGAGCTCGGTGTAGCCCGCGGCCTTCTCGTAGACGAGAGCGTCCTTCTCCTCGTCCGAGAGCTCGAAGTCTCCGACCCGCTGGCGAACCGCGAGATCGAAGAACTGGAGCCCCGAGGCGACCAGTCGCTGCACGCTGCCGCCGTAGAGCCTGGCGAAGCGCGAGAGCTCCTCGTCATCCGCCAGGTCGAGTTTCGTCACGATCAGCGACAGGATCTCCGCGTCCTCCGCGCGGACCCGGTCGTCGGAAGGCGGCGGCAG
The DNA here is from genome assembly GCA_036265535.1 of Gaiellaceae bacterium. Taxonomy (GTDB): domain Bacteria; phylum Actinomycetota; class Thermoleophilia; order Gaiellales; family Gaiellaceae; genus AC-32. Next base: position 5,768 of record DATAOV010000124.1, read on the forward strand.
GCCGAGCTCACGGCTCAGGCGCCGCAGGAGGTCGGGCGAGCGCCCGACCCGCGCGGCTAGGCCCGCGTAGCTCTCGGCGAGCCCGACTGGGTCGGGCATGAACATGCCAAGCGGGAAGGAAAGGGCTCCTCCGGAAATGCCACGCGCGACGTCCTCGAGCGCGATCCCCGCCTCCTCGAACGCTGCCATCAGGCGAACGACGTGGACGTCCGACGGCGGAAACCGCCCGTCGTCGCCGTCGCTTTCGAGGATCCCGAGACCCTCGAGCCGGAGAACGTAGTCGAGCGAGCAGGGGACGAGCTCGGCGAGCTCCTGCGCCGAGACCTTGGCCATCGACGCCGACTCTAGCGTCCTCTGGCCGCCGCTCGCGATGGTTGCACGGTTTTCGCGTCAACCCGCAACCGATTCGTCCTCCTTGCCGTTATAGCCCCGAACCACGAAAGGAGGCATCGATGTCGATTCTCTGGATCATCCTGATCGTCGTCCTCGTGCTGGCCCTGCTCGGATTCCTCGGGTTCCGCTAGGGCTAGAGGACATCTTCGTAGCAAAGGGCCGCACACCGCGGCCCTTTCTCGTTCCTGGAGCTCTACAGTGGCGTCGGAAGCGCGGCGCGACGAGCCTGCCAGCGCATCGCAGCGCTCGCGCGGGCGAAGCTGCGGGTCGCGCTCTCGTCGACGGCCAGGACCACCGGGCCGTGCACGATCAGGCCCTGCTCGGCGCGCTCCTTGAGCAGGTCGCAGAAGAAGTTGTCGACCAGCCATTCCCGGCCGGGAGCGGTCGTCGCGCGCACGGCGATGCGAACCATTGAGTCGGAGAACTCCTCGACTCCTTCGATCCACGGCCTTCGCACCAGCGTCGTCGGCCCTTCGGGCAACATCGCCGCAACCCAGGTCACGAGCTGCTCGGCGCGCTCGCGGTCGGAGACGAAGAGCTCGACCGCCAGCTCCTTCACCCCGCGCGGTAGCACCTTGACCGCCGGGATCTGGGAGTTGTGGATGTGGATGGCCTCGCCGTCGAGCGTGCGCAGTCTGGTGCGCCGCAGCGAAACGTCCTCGACCACGCCCTGCAGCTCCAGCCCCGAGACGGCGACGGTGTCGCCGACCGCGTACCACCGCTCGGCGAACATGGCGAAACCGGCGATGATGTCGGTCAGGACGCGCTGGACCGCGAAGCCCACGAGGATCAGCAGGAACGAGGCGCCGGCGATCGCGGTCAGCCGATCGACTCCACCGATCAGCTCGGCCAGCGTGAGGACGGCCGCGGCGGCGAACCCGCAGTACGCGATCCCCGTTCGAATCAGCGCCACCAGAGTCTCCTGGCGCTTGACGTCCACGAGCTTGCCCGTCTCCCCGGGGTCGCTGTTCACGTGCCGCCGGTCGTGCCAGACGAGTACGCGCCGGGCAACCTCGGCGCTTGCACGCGAGAGGAGCCAGGCCGCCGCAAAGGCACCGACGATGATCGTGATTCGGTTGTCGACGAGGGTGGTCACGAAACAGTCCTTCCTGGGTCGCACAAACTCTGCTCGACCCAAGCTAGCGAGAACGATTCCGCTGTCACGATCCCCGGCCGAATCTTTACGCGGTGTTAACCGGCTGTCGCGACGGCGCCGCCGGGAGGTGACGGTCGCCAGGCTGGCTATCCCGACGGCGTCGATCGCCGCAGATCGGCTGATGACTGCCGAGCAGGTTCCCCTTTCCGGGGGATCTCTCGGCGGCGAAAGAACGGAAGACTATGGCCGTGCGTCACCTTTTCGCGGCTGTGGCCCCTGCGCGAGCCTTGGACGCCGGTCCCGGCGACCCTGAAGCCCCACGTTCGGAAACGCTCGTCCAGTCGTACCGGCAGCTCGCCGACGTCTTCCACGAAATCCTCTCCGAGCAGAGCCTGGACAACCTGCTCGACCGGATCGCGGACACGCTCGCCGAGCTTATGCCGCACGACACGCTTTCGATCTACCAGGCAGACGAGGCCCAGACCATCCTGATCCCGGTGCTCGCCCGCGACAAGTGGGCAGAGAAGATCATGAACAGCCGGTCGCTGTTCGGAGAGGGAATCACCGGCTGGGCTGCGCTCCACCGGGAGCCGGTACGGACGAACAAGGCGCATCTCGACCCGCGCACGAAGACGGTCCCGGGAACTCCCGACGACGAGCCGGAAGCCCTGATCACGGTCCCGCTGATCGCCCGCGACGTGGTCAAGGGCGTGCTCAACATCTACCGGCTCGGCGAAGACGCCAGCTTCAGCGACGAAGAGTTCGAGCTGACGACCCGCTTCGCCGATGCGGCCGCGCTCGCGCTTGACAACGCGCAGATCCGTGCGCGCCTCGAGTACCAGGCCCAGACCGACTCATTGACCGGGCTCTACAACCACCGCTATTTCCACGAGCGCCTGCGGGCCGAGCTCACGCGCGCGAGCCGCGCGCGTGACTCGGTCGCGGTCCTGATGCTCGACATCGACGACTTCAAGCGCGTCAACGACGTCTACGGGCACGGCGCAGGCGACCAGGTGCTGACCGAGCTCGCTGACCTGCTCCGTGCTGCGCTGCGCGGCTCGGACGTCGTCTGTCGCCTCGGAGGCGAGGAGTTCGGCGTGATCATGGCCAGCGGAGACGCGGGCGACGCGCTCAATCTCGCGCGGCGGCTGACGGACACCCTCGCGGAGGTCGAGTTCGGCCCGGCCGGCAAGATGACGATCTCGGTCGGGATCTCAGAGGGCCCGCAGCACGCCATGAACCCGCGCGAGCTCGTGGCCTGCTCCGAGGCCGCGATGATGACGGCCAAGGCACGCGGCAAGAACCAGATCGTCCTCTTCGACGAGCAGTCGACCGAGCGGCCCGACGGCGTTCCGGCCGCCGGCCGCGACGTGCGCTCGATCGCGCACCTGAAGATGCTGCAGAGCCTCGCCGGGAAGCTCAACCGCCTCAACGACGTGCGCCGGATCGGCGCCGTGATCGCAGATGAGCTCCGGCTCCTGATCGACTACCACAACTGCCGCGTCTCGGTGATCGACGGCGACGAGGTCGTGCCGATCGCGTTTCGAGGCGAGCTCGTCTCGCGCGACGGCGCGCACGTCGACCTGCCGCGCACGAAGATCGGGGAGGGCATCACCGGGCGCGCGGCGGCGTCCGCCGAGCCCCAGCTCGTGGACAACACGCTCGAGTGCGACTACGCGGTGATGATTCCCGGCACGCACACGATCGAGGAGTCGCTCGTCGCCGTGCCGCTCTGCTACGGCACCCGCGTGATCGGCGTGATCGTGATGTCGAAGCTCGGCATCGGCCAGTTCGACAAGGAGGACGTCCGGCTGCTGGAAGTGCTCGCAGGGCATGCGTCGGTCGCGCTTGAGAACGCGCGCCTCTACGAGGCCCAGCGCCGCGAGGCCGACCATCTCAAGTCGCTGCTCGAGTTCACCGGCGCGATCTCACAGGCTGCGACTCCGGACGAGATCGGCCGCGAGACGGTGCAGGCCGCCTCACAGATGCTCGGAGGCAAGGACTGCGCGCTATGGCTGCCGCTCGAGAACGGCGACTACGGCATCACTGCGCACTCGGGCTACGACGCCGATCCGGCGCTTCGGCCGATGCTCGACGTCGTCCTCCCGGCCGGTGTCGTGCGGACGATCGTGGGCGACTTGACCATGCCGTTCGTCCTGGGCGCTGCCGAGGCGCAGCACCATGCCCCCGGGATCGACTGGCCCGACCTCGCTCTCGCGCCTCTCTGGACCGACGCGTTCCTCGAAGGCTTCATCAGCGTGCGCGAGCCCGCCGGTGGAGAGCACACGATGGAGGAGATCCTGCGCCTACTGGCGGGGATCTCGTACCAGGCCGCGGTTGCGCTCGAGCGCGCGCGAAGCTTCGAGAACCTCGAAAACACGTTCGTCTCGACCGTCGAGGCCCTGGCCAACGCGCTCGAGGCGAACGACGAGTACACCTCGTCGCATACCCGCTGGATCACCGACATGGCCTTGAAGGTCGGACGGAAGCTGGGTTTCGACGCGCCCGCCTTGAAGCGGCTCGAGCTTGGCGCTCTCTTCCACGACATCGGGAAGATCGGCATCCCGACGAGCATCCTGCTCAAGCCGGGGCCGCTCACGGAAGAAGAGCGGAAGATCATCGAGATGCACCCCGAGCTCGGCGAGCGGATCCTCGAGCCGATCGACCGGCTCGCCGAGGTGCGCACGATCGTGCGCAGCTGCCACGAGCGCTGGGACGGCGGCGGTTACCCGGACGGGAAGAGCGGCGAGGACATCCCGGTCGAGGCCAGGATCGTGCTGGTGTGCGACGCCTTCCACGCGATGACGACCGACCGGCCCTACCGCAAGCGCCTGCGTCTCGAGGAGGCGTACCGCCGCCTACGCGAAGGCGCCGGAACCCAGTTCGACCCCGCGGTGGTCGAGGTGTTCCTGAGCCTTCCCTGCGATGCGCCGGTGCCCGTGGAGCGCACCGACGCTGAACGGCTTGCCTCTTAGCTAGCTAGTAGTAGATCCCTCGAACCGGGCATGCCGGGGGGAAGCGCCGCTTCCGATGGAAAACGTGAATGCGGCCGGCTATTCGATCCCTCGTCGCAACCTGCGCGCTCGTCGTCGCGCTCGGTCTCGTCGCTCCCGCAAGCGCCTCGCAGCTGGTCGCGCGCAACGCCTCGAACATCAGGCTCGGCGTCAACGCCAAGGGCACGGCAATGGTCACGTACTCCGTGCGCGGGAAGGTCACGCACCTCCTTGCCTGGGGCGCGGTCAACGCCAGGCACCGGCCGGGCTCGTCGAGGATTCCCCAGATCCATTTCAAGCTCGACTACTCCGGCGGCTGGAAGCACCGCAAGCTCGTCTGGAAGACCTTCAAGAGCACCTGCCGGCCCTACGACGGCCCCGAGATCGCCTGGTTCGTCGCGGGTTGCAAGGCGTCGAACGGCTCCTACTGGGCGCTTCAGAGCTGGCAGACGGCGCTGCCGGACCTGGGTCTCGCGCCCTGGCTTGCCCGGCAGCGGACCTGGTGGCTACATCTCTCGCACTGGACCGGGGATCTCGCCGAGCTCCACGTCTACAGCGACTGGGTATACGGCGGCCGCTTCCAGGAGGTCTTCGGCCAGTACACCTACCAGGGCGTCGGCATCCGCGGCTTCGGGACGACCGACTTCGGGAACCCGACCGACAAGTACGGGCGGCTTCTCTATCTGGACACGTTCAACTCGTCCTACGGGCCCGGCTGGCTCCGCGAGAACTCGTTTGTCTCGCACGGTCCGCCCGGGATGTTCTGCTACGGCTTCTTCCCACGGAACCCGTACGTCGGGGGCTACGCGCACCCGCGCGGGTTCGCGAACCGCAAGCGCGGTCCGGGGACCGGGCAGATGTACCGCATCACGGTCGAGGGCCCCGGCGTGACGCCGGACGTGATGTGGCAGGGCTCCGGCCTCCACTCCTTCGATCGCAACAACCCCGCCGACGTGTCGCTCGAGAGCCAGATGAACACCACGCTGGACTCGATCCGCGGCAGCTGGCGCAAGTGTCGCAAGCATTAGCCGAGCTTCGACGCATCACCACGGCGGTTCGTGCACATAGTCACGATTCTGCTTGCGATCCGAGCGATCCTTTGTAACCCTCAGGGCAGGGCTCGCCCAGTCCTACCGCCCAGCCATGGGTTCATGACTCGCCGTCACCTGGCACTCTTGTGCGCGGTTGCGTGCCTGTTCGGGGCCGCAGGCCCCGCCGCCGCGTCCAAGATCATCGCGGGCAACGCGGCGCGGGTCCAGCTGGCCGTGAACAACCGCGGCCAGGCGCTCGTCACCTACCGGGACGCCGGTCGAATCAGGCACCTGATCGCCTGGGGCGCGACCGACGCGCGGGTCCGTCCCGCCTCTCCCGCTGGATTGCCGCAGGTCAAGTTCAGGCTCGACTACTCCGGGGGATGGGGCACGTTCCGCAGGGCAATCTGGAAGACCTTCAACAACGCGTGCCGCCCCTACGACGGCCCGGCGCTCGCCTGGTTCGTCGCCGGATGCAAGGCTCCCGACGGGTCCTACTGGGCGCTGCAGAGCTGGCAGACGCGGCTGCCCAACCTCGGCTTCGCCCCCTGGCTGCCGCTGCAGGGTCAGTGGTGGCTGCACCTCTCGCACTGGAGCGGCCCACTCGCGACGCTCGAGGTCTACACGGACTGGCTCTCCGGCTACCACTACGAGGAGGTGTTCGGCCGCTACACCTACCTCGGCGCCGGCGTGCGGGGCTTCGGGACAACGACCCGAGGCGCTCCCACCGACGGCTACGGGCGCATCGTCTACATCGACACCCACAACTCGGTGTACGGCCCCGGCTGGCGCCGCGAGTCCGCGATCGTCTCGCATGGCGCCAACGGGATCTTTTGCCACGGCTTCGTGCCGATGAACCCGTACACGGGGGACTACTACGCCCACCCGCCCAACACGCCGAATCGGAAGCGGGGGCCGGGCAAGGGCGACATGTACCGGATCACCGTCACCGGGCCGGGCGTCACGCCCGACCTGCTCTGGCAAGGGCCGGGACTGCACCGGTACAACCCCCGCAGTTCCGCCGACGTCCGGCTCGAGCGCCAGATGAACGCGAAGCTGGACTCGATTCGCGGCGGCGATCGCAAGTGCTCCGATCACTGACGCTCGTATGATCGCCGGGTGGTCAGCGGCGACGAACTGCGCGCGGTCATGGCCCGGTATCCCGCCGGCGTCGCCGTCGTCACCGTCGATCTCGACGGCGAGCGCGTGGGGCTGACCGTCGCGTCGCTTGTCTCGCTCTCGCTCGACCCGCCGCTGGTCGGCGTGGCGATCCGCCGGGACGCCGCGCTGCACGAGCTCCTGCGCGGGTCTGCCGAGTTCGCGGTGAGCATGCTGGCCCAGGGGCAGGAGTCACTGGCGCAGCACTTCGCGCGCGGCGTTCCGCCGATCGCGCTCTGGGAGCGGATTCCCCTCCGCGACGTGGACGGGCCACCCCAGCTCGACGAGGCAGTTGGCTGGCTGCGCTGCCGCGCCACGGCGGAGCACCCCGCCGGTGACCACACGTTCTTCGTCGGAGAGGTCGAGAGCGCCGAGCCCGGGCCGGGAACAAGGCCGCTCGTCTTCCAGGGCCAGAGCTACCTCCCGCTGTGATCGAAGCGGTCGTCTTCGACCTCGACGGCGTCCTGCTCGACTCCGAGCAGGCCTGGGACGCGGCGCGGGAGCAACTCACCCGCGAACGCGGCGGGCGCTGGCACGAGAACGCCCAGCGGGACATGATGGGGATGAGCTCCGTCGAGTGGTCGCAGTACATGCACGACGAGATCGGGCTCCCCGAGCCGCCGGAGGAGATCAGCCGCGAGGTCGTTCACCGGATGGAGAGCCTCTACCGGGAGCACTTGCCCGTGCTGCCCGGCACGCGTGAGGCGGTCGAGCGCCTCGCCGCTCGCTGGCCGCTCGGCCTGGCGTCTTCGTCCAACCGCGAGCTGATCGACCTCGCGCTCGAGCTGATGGGCATCGCAGAGTGCTTCAGGGCGACGGTCTCCTCGGAGGAGGTCGCCCGAGGCAAGCCGGCGCCCGACGTCTACCTCGAGGCCGCGCGGCGGCTCGGCGTCGACCCCGAGAGCGCCGCCGCGGTCGAGGACTCTCAGAACGGGATCCTCGCGGCCAAGGCGGCCGGGATGCGCGCGATCGCAATCCCCAACGGCCACTTCCCTCCCGGCGAGGACGCGCTGGCTCGAGCCGACGTAGTGCTCGGCTCCCTCGCGGAGCTGACTCCCGAGCTCGTCGAGACCTAGGGCGCGCGGCCGACGAGCACACAGGCGTTGTGGCCGCCGAGGCCCATCGCGTTCGAGAGCGCAACATCCACGTCAGTTTCCCTCGACTCGTTCGGCACGTAGTCGAGGTCGCAGGCCGGATCGGGAGTCTCGTAGTTGATCGTCGGCGGAAGCACGCCCTCGTGCACGGCGAGCACGCACATCATCGCCTCGATCGCTCCTGCCGCCCCGAAGCAATGGCCCATGACCGACTTCGTCGAGGAGACCGCGAGCCCGTAGGCGTGATCGCCGAAGACGTCCTTGATCGCCTTCGTCTCGGCGGCGTCTCCGAGCGGCGTCGAGGTGCCGTGGGCGTTGATGTAGCCGACCCGCCCCTGCTCGACCCCGGCTCGCTCGAGCGCCGTTCGCATCATGTCCGCCACTCCGATCGCCTCGGGTTCCGGCGCGGCCATGTGGTAGGCGTCGTTAGAGGTGCCGTAGCCGAGCACCTCCGCGTAGATCGTCGCCCCTCGTGCGCGCGCGCCCTCGAGCTCCTCGAGCACGAGCACGCACGCGCCCTCCCCCATCACGAACCCGGCCCTCGTCGCATCGAACGGCCGCGAGGCCCGCGGCGGGTGCTCGTCCTCGGCGGCGAGCCCTCTCATCGCCGTGAAGCCCGCGAGGATCAGCGGATGGATGCAGGCCTCCGTGCCGCCGGCGAGGATGGCGTCGGCGTCGCCGCGACGGATGATCTCGGCGCCCTCGCCGACGGCGTGCGAGCCGGTCGCGCAGGCCGAGACCGGCGCGTAGTTCGGCCCGCGGATCCCGAGCGAGATCGCAAGCTGGCCACTCGCCGAGTCCACGAGCACGCTGGGGATGAAGTACGGCGAGATGCGATCGGCCCCGCGCTCGCGCAACGTGTCGGCCTGCTCGACGATCCCGATCAGACCGCCGATCGCTGAGCCGAACACGATCCCGACCCTCATCGGGTCGAACCCGTTCAAGCCGGAGTCCGCGACGGCCTCCTTGGCGGCGCCGAGCGCCAGTACGACGTTGCGGTCGAAGCGGCGCAGCTCCTTCGGCGACGCGAGCCCCGTCGCGTCGAAGTCCTTGACCTCGGCGGCTACTCGTACCGGCAGGCCGTCCGCGTCGAAGGCTCGGATCCAGTCGATCCCGCTCTCCCCGGCGACGGCAGCGCGCCAGGTCTCCGGCGCCGTGTTCCCAACCGGCGTGATGGCTCCTAGCCCGGTGACCGCGACGCGTCGCACGGGAGGAGCTTAGAGCGGCGCGGCCTAGCGGCCGCGGCTCACCGTGAGGCTGACCCTGGCGCCGCTCTTCAGCAGCTTCCCGGGCCGGGGGCTCTCGCGAAGGACGGTGTTCCTTTTCTTCGCCGACGCGACCTGCGTGACGGTGCCGACTCGACAGTGAGCGTGCACGATCGCCGCCCTCGCCGTCTGCAATGCGTTCCCGAGCACGCGCGGAACGACGCAGATGAACGCCCCGAAACCGATCACGCCCACCCGGATACGGCGCTCGATTCTCGTTCCGTCTCCGAGCTGGCCGTGCCGGTTTTCGCCCGTGCAGTAGACGCGGCCTCCACGCATGAGCGCGCAGGTGTGGCTGGCGCCTGCCGTGATTGCTGCCACGCCTCGTGCCAGGCGGGCGACGCCGGTCGGCGCGCGGCGTCCGGTCTTGGTCGCGTCCCCGAGCTGCCCGGAATCGTTGCCGCCCCAGCACCTGGTTCGGCCCTCGCCTGTAAGCGCGCAGCTGTGAGATTTGCCGGCCGCGATCGACACCACGCCGCGTGCAAGCGCGGCGAGAGCGGTCGGCCTGGTGCGCGTCTTCGTCGTGCCGTCGCCGAGCTGGCCGAAACGGTTCCTACCCCAGCACCTGACGGCACCTCTTCTCGTCAGCGCACAGGTGTGCTGACCCCCGGCCACGATGGCCGCCACACCGCTCGTGAGCCCCGAAACCGGGACCGGAGTGGTGCGAGTGATCGTGGTGCCGTCCCCGAGCTGCCCGTACGCGTTGTCGCCCCAGCATTTGACCGCGCCTGAGCGCGTGACGGCACAGGTGTGACCCCCGCCGGCCGCGATGGCTATCACGCCGCTGGAGAGGTCGGAGACGGAGACGGGAGTCGTGCGGTTGCTCCTCGTGCCGTCTCCGAGCTGGCCATGCTCGTTGCCACCCCAGCACCTGACCGCGCCTCCGGTCGTGAGCGCGCAGGCGTGGGCGGCGCCGGCACTGATCGCCGCCACGCCGCTCGAGAGGCCAAAGACGGCAACAGGAGTGGAGCTGCGGCCGGCACTGTCGCCGAGCTGGCCGTGCGCGTTGTCGCCCCAGCAGTCGACCCCGCCTGCACTCGTCCGAGCGCAGGTGAACGAGCCGCCTGCGGCAATCGAGGCCACACCGGTGAGCGCGTTCACGGCGACCGGAATCCTTCGATCGGCTCTCGTCCCGTCCCCGAGCTGGCCGGCACGGTTGGAGCCCCAGCACTCGACGATGCCGGCCCTCGTCACCGCACAGGTGTGGAACTCTCCGGCGGCGATCGCCCTGGCCCTCGCGCTCGCGACGGGGGGAATCGCTCCGGGCGCGCGCGAGGCAGTTGCGGCGCCCACGCACATCAGCACGGCGCACGCTCCAAGGACGGCGAGGGCGGCAACCCGAATCCTCGACGCGTCTCGGCGTCGAAGGTGTTTGGGCATCGTCCTCGGGTTCTACGTCCGAAAAGCCGTACCTGCAACCCGCTCAAGGGTGAAGCGCCCGAACTGGCGACCCCGGAACGTTCCCTTGCCGAGGTAGCCGTCGCCGTCGGGCTGGAGCTCGTCGACGAACCCTGAGAGCGGTCCCCGGTAGCGAAGGCTGAGACCATCGACATCGAACGGCACTCCAGGGAGCGGGCCGATGGCGGTCTCGCCGTCGTCGCCGTGGATCCGCTTCCGCACGCCGACCAGCGGTGGCAGCAGCCCGCCGACGCGCTTCACGTTCCAGACTCCGTCGAGCTCGCGCACGGCGGTAGCGTGTCGTACCACGATGCCGCCGCGCAACCTTCCATTCCCGCCGATGGAGGCCGAGCTCGTCGACGAGCTGCCGAGCGGGGACTGGCAGTACGAGCCGAAATGGGACGGCTTTCGCGGCGTGCTCGAGAACCTCGGCGGCGAGCTGCGGCTCTGGAGCCGCAACGGACGGCCACTCCTGCGCTACTTCCCCGAGCTCGAGAAGACCGGGGCTCTCTTGCCGCCCGACTCGGCCCTCGACGGCGAGATCATCATCTCCCGCGACGGACGGCTCAAGTTCGACGCGCTCCAGCTGCGCCTGCACCCGGCTGAGAGCAGAATCCGCAAGCTCTCGACGGAGATCCCGGCCGAGTTCGTCGCCTTCGACATCCTGGTCTGGAAGGGCCAGCCGCTGCACGAGCTCCCGCTCCGGAAGCGTCGACGAGAGCTGGAGCGCAAGGCGAAGCGCTTCCGCCTCTCACCCGCCGAGCGCGACCCGAAGCAGGCGCAGCACTGGCTCGAGCGTCTTGACCAGGCCGGCCTCGACGGCGTCGTGGCGAAGCGACTCGACTCGCCGTACCTGTCCGGGTCACGCGACGGCGTGGTGAAGGTAAAGCCGTACCGGACGGCCGACTGCGTGATCGTGGGCTTCCGCTGGAGCGAGAAGGCGGACCGGCGCATCTCGACGCTCCTGCTCGGTCTCTACGACGACAGCGGCGGGCTCGACTTCGTCGGCCATTGCTCCGGCTTCCCCGCGCCGGTACGGCGCGAGCTCGAGACGACCCTCCCGAAGTTGCAGAAGCCCGGGTTCCTGAGCGACAAGCGCATCCCGGGCGGCCAGAGCCGCTGGTCGCGAGGCAAGGAGCTGGACTGGAACCCCGTCAAGCCGGAGATCGTCTGCGAGGTCCGCTACGACAAGCTCGAGGGCAACCGCTTCCGGCACGGCACGCGCTTCCTTCGCTACCGGCCCGACAAGGAGCCCGCGGAGTGCACCTGGGAGCAGGTGCGCGGAAGGCGGCGGCGGGGCGACCCGACCGTCGAAAGCCTGCTGGCCCGGTAGCAGACGGACCTGAACGGTCCTCGGCGGCGTACCTACGGCACGGGGTTCGCGCCGAAGGGAGGACGTCATGTCAGGTCGAGTCGCCGTGATGCTCGCGCTGAGCGCCACCGCAGTCGTAGCCGCAGGGAGCGCGAGAGCCGATGGGTTGCCGGTCCTCAGCGTCGACGCCGGGCCGACCGGAGTCGTCACTCCGGCCGGCTCGGCCCGCTACGTCACGATTCCGGCCGGACGGCGGACTGTCGTCGCTCGCGTCCGGCGAGACGGCGGCCGGATCATCCGGTCGAGACTGCTTCCGGGAACGTTCACGATCCCGGCCGTTGCCTACGACGGCTCTGCCGGCGGGCTCTCCGCCAACGGACGCACGCTCGTCCTCATCACGCCGCGCACCGGCTTTCCCCGCTCGCAGACGACCCTGCTCGTTCTCGGCGCCCGCGGACTGGCGGCCAGGGCGACCATTCGGCTCGAAGGCGACTTCAGCTTCGACGCGATCTCGCCGCAGGGGCGCCTCCTCTATCTGATCCAGTACAACCAGCCGACCGATCCGACGCGCTACCTCGTCCGCGCCTACGACCTCCAGCGCGGCCGCCTGCTCCACGCGCCCGTCGTCGATCCACGGGAACGGGGCGAGAAGATGCGCGGCAACCCCCTCTCGCGCGCGCTCAGCCCCGACGGGCGCTGGGCCTACACGCTCTACGACGGCGCCGGCGGGACGCCGTTCGTCCACGCACTCGACACAAGCGGACGCACGGCGCGCTGCATCGACCTGGACGCGCTCGCCGGCAGCCAGTACCTCTGGCGGCTCCGCCTCGGCGTGAGCCGTGACGGCGGCACCCTCACGATCCGCGACGGGAAGGAGCCGGAGCTGCTCGTGGACACGCGGACGTTCAAGCCTCGTGAACCGACCGCGGTGAAGGAGGCCGGGCCCAACAACGACACCGGCCCCGGCTGGCCGCTCGCAGCCCTGGTTGTCCTCGGCGTCGTCGTTCCCGCCGGAGCGCTGCTCAGCTTGGGCGTCCGTAGGCGCGCTGGTGGCTCTACCAGCGCCTGGCGCGGCCGCTCCGCTTGATCTCGACGATCGACGGGTCGCCGGGCGGGAGCTCGAGCTGCTCGAAGCGCGGCGGGAGGCTGACCTTGCGCCGCCACATCCCGGCGGTCACGTCGCCGACCTTGTCGACCCGTTTCCGCATGGTCTTGACGGTGAAGCGCGAAGGATTGCAGCGCGCGACCTCGTCCCACCTCAGCGGTGCCGAGACGCGCGCGTCCGGAGTCGGCCTCACGGAGTAGGCGCACGCGATGGTCCGGTCGCGCGCGTTCTGGCCGAAGTCGACGAAGACGCCGCGCCGGTCGGCCACGCGCCAGGTCGTCGTCGCGACGTCCTGGTCGCCGACGCGCCGCTCGACCTCCTCGGCGAGCGCCTTCGCGAACCGGCGCACCTCCGGGAACGGGAGCTCGGGCCTGATCGGTGCGAGGATGTGCATCCCGGTCGCGCCGGAGGTCTTCGGGTACGACGCGAGTCCGAGCTCGTCCATCACCTCCTTGACGACGAGCGCGATCTCGCGGACGTACTCCCAGGGGTTGCCCTCGCTCGGGTCGAGGTCGATCAGCAGGTAATCCGGCCGCTCGATGTCGTCCACCCGCGAGTGCCAGGTGTGCAGCTCGATGCAGCCGAGGTTGACCACCCAGGCGAGCGCGGCCGTGTTGTCGACGACCGCAAAGACCGTCGAGTGCCCGCTGGGGAACTGGACGAACTGCTCCCCGATGAATTCGGGGTGCGAAGGCACGCGCTTCTGGTGGAAGAAGTCGCCCTCGACGCCGTTCGGGTAGCGCTTCATGTGGAACGGCCGCCTGCGGATGTGGTGCAGGGCGCACCGCGCGACGTCGAGGTAGTAGGCGATCAGGTCGCCCTTGGTCAGACCGACTTCCGGGAAGAAGACCTTGTCCGGGTTCGTGACCGCGACCTCGTGCCGCCCGATGCGCACCGACCCAGTTTGCCCTTCAGGGTCAGAGGCCGTCAGCCGCCGGAGGCCGGCTCGGCCGGCGGGGAGGCTCACGCCGCACGCCGTGACCGCGCTACCAAGTGGCGGCTCCTGAAACGACGGACCTGCGCTTCCGTGGTCAAGGAGGGGCTCACGGGGGAACCGGGGTCCCCCCGTGCTCGAGAGGCCGCGCAGGCGAAGCCGGCGCGGCCTCTCTGGTCGGCGTCGCAAGCGAGCGCCTTAGCGGAGAGGGCGGGATTTGAACCCGCGATGGACCTTTCAGCCCATACGCGATTTCCAGTCGCGCTCCTTAGACCGCTCGGACACCTCTCCAGGCGGAGGTCAGGGTATCGCGCGCCCGACTAGGATCGGCAGTGAGTGGCGACGGTCGTCTTCTTTCCGGAGGGCGCCTTCGGGCCGACAAACAACTGCGTCGGCATCGGGGACGTCCTGCGCCGACGCGGGCACCGCGTCGTCTTCGTCGTCGAGGAGTCGTTCGCGGGAACCCTCGAGGCCAAGGGCTTCGAGGAGGCGACGATGCGTCTCGGCCCGCCCCCGGAGCGGGACGAGGAGCCCGGCCAGTTCTGGAAGGACTTCATCCGCGACACCGCGCCGGTCTTCCGCAGGCCGACCATCGAGCAGCTCGAGGGGTTCATCCAGCCGACCTGGCAGGCGCTCGTGGACGGGGCGAGGTACGTCGAGCCCCGCCTGCGCGAGATCATCGCCGAGCTGGAGCCCGACGCCGTGGTCGAGGACAACGTCGTCGGCTTCGCGGCGCTTCCCGCCGACGGGCGCCCCTGGGTGCGGATCGTCTCGTGCAATCCCGCCGAGTTGAAGGATCCCGAGGTGCCGCCGACGTTCTCCGGCTACGCCGATGCGGACCGCAGAGGCTGGGACGAGTTCCGCGCCGAGTACGCGCGCACGCACCGGCCACTCTGGGCCGACTTCGACGCGTTCATGCGCGAGCAGGGAGCTCCTCCGCTCCCCGAGCTCGAGTTCATCCACGAGTCGCCGTGGCTGAACCTCTACCTCTATCCGGAGGAAGCGGACTACTCGCGCGCCCAGTCGCTCGGGCCGCGTTGGGAACGGCTCGACTCCTGCGTCCGCGGCACCGACGACGCCTGGTCCGAGCCACAGGGATTCCGGGAGGACGGCCAGAAGCTCGTCTACCTCAGCCTCGGGAGTCTCGGCTCCGCAGACGTCGAGCTGATGCGCCGTCTCGTCGAGGAGCTGGCCGAGAGCCCGCACCGCTACGTGGTCTCGAAGGGCCCGCAGCACGAGCTCTTCGAGCTGGCCGACAACATGACCGGCTCGGAGTTTCTGCCCCAAGCGTCGATCCTGCCCCAGGTCGACCTCGTCGTGACCCACGGCGGCAACAACACGGTTACGGAGAGCTTCTTCTTCGGGAAGCCGATGGTGGTGCTGCCGCTCTTCTGGGACCAGTACGACAACGCGCAGCGGGTGCACGAGCTCGGCTACGGCGTGCGCCTGGACACCTACGGCCACGAGCCCGACGAGCTCCGCGGGGCGATCGACACGCTCCTGGGAGACGAGATGCTCCGGGAGCGCCTCCGCCGTGTTTCCAATCGGCTCCGGAGGGCTCCGGGGACCGACAGGGCGGCGAGCCTGATCGAGCGCGTGGCTGCGAAGACGACCTAGTGGTGAAAGCCGCTGGCGCCGCTGCCGTCGTGCAGAGGTGCGGCCTGCCGCTGCAGGCGCGGTAGCTGCCGCTCGATGTCGGCGACGAGCAGTTCGGCCAGGTCGTGGCCGAAGCCCCGCTTGACCACCACACGCAGCGCCGCGAGGTCGGTGCGCTTCTCCGGAAACGTGTAGGCGGGCACGAGCCAGCCACGCTCCCGGAGGGCGTTCGAGACGTCGAAGACCGTGTAGTTGTCGACGTCATCGTTCAGGGTGAAGGCGAAGACCGGTAGCTCGTCGCCCCGCGTCAGCAGCCGGAACGGGCCGAGCTCCGCGATCCGGTCGGCGAGGCTCGTCGCGACCTCTCGCGC
>DATAOV010000125.1:0-6571 GCA_036265535.1 Gaiellaceae bacterium
CTCGAAGCGCGACAGCACCTCGCGGACTCGTACGAACGCCTCCTGCCGGTCGGGCGTGCGCTCGATCTCCAGCCGAACGCGGTAGACGAGGTAGCTCTCGGCGCCGGCGAGCCGTTCCTCGAAGCTCTCCGCCGCGTCGGCTGGGTCGAGCCCGGGCGGCAGCGCGACCACGCGCACGTCGAAGCCCTGCGCGGCCGCGAGCTCCATCCCCCGGAGTGTCGCCGCCTCCCCCGCCGCGTCACCGTCGAAACAGAGGTAGACCTTGTGCGTCAGGCGAGTCAGCTCGTTCAGCTGGCGCTCCGTCAGGGCAGTTCCCATCGAGGCGGCGACCGGCTCTAGCCCCGCCTGCCGCAGTGCGAGCACGTCGGTGTTGCCCTCGACCACGACCGCGCGCTCCTGCTTCGCCATCGCCGTTCGCGCACGGTCGAGCCCGTAGAGCAGGTCGCCCTTGCGGAAGAGCTCGCCCTCGGGAGAGTTGACGTACTTGGCCCGCAGCGGGTCGTCCTCGCGCAGCTTGCGTGCCTGGAACCCTCGCACGCGTCCGCGCGGGTCGGCCAACGGGAAGAGCAGGCGCCCCGCGAAGTAGTCGTTCCCGCGCCGGTTGACGAGCCCGGCGGCGGCGAGTTCGGCGCCCGTGAAGCCCTTCTCGCGTGCCTTCCGCGCGAGGGTCGCGCCTCCGGCTGCCAGTCCGAGGCGGTACTCGCGGCAGACCTCCTCCCCCAACCCGCGGCTCTCCAGGTACTCGCGCGCGGGCCGGCCCGCCTCCGAGTCCCAGAGGTAGCGCTCGTAAAAGCTCGTCGCCTGCCCGAGCAGCGCCAGTAGGCGCTCGCGCCGGCTGCGCGCCGCGTCACGCTCCGGCGAGGACTCCTCGTACTCCAGGGTCACACGGAAGCGCTCGGCCAGCCACTCGACGGCCTGCGCGAAGTCGAGCTGCTCGGTCTCGCGGACGAAGCTGATGATGTCTCCCCCCGCGCCGCAGCCGAAGCAGTAGTAGAGCTTGTCCTGCGAGTTGACCGAAAAGCTCGGCGTCCGCTCGTCGTGGAACGGGCACAGCCCGGTGAAGCGGGCGCCGGCCTTGCGCAGCTGCGTCCGTGCCTGGACGACCTCGACCATGTCCGCCGCCTCGACGGCCTCGCGAACGGATGCGTCCTTGATCCGCGCCACTAGTGCGCCTTCCAGTAGTGACACCCAGGCTCTCGGTCGGTAGCACCAAGCCAGAGGCTGCGCTCGTCCGCCGTGCAGGCTGGGAGCCTCCGCAAGGACGAGGGTTGACTCTGGCGCAATGTGATGGCGGGCGAGAGTCGTGTGGTCATTGCTGGGAGGGCACTAGAGCGACTCGGCGTAGCTGAGCGCGAACCGGTCCGTCATTCCGGCCACGTAGTCCACCACCTCGTCGACCGGATCGCCACGCTCGATCAGATGGTCGAAGATCCGCGTCACCGTCGCATGGGCGCGGGCGTGCTCGGCGCGTGCCGCCTCGCCGAGGTAGACGCGGTCGAACATGAAGCTGCGCAGCGCGAGCATCGCGGCGCCGACCTCCTCGCTCTGACGGATGTCGCCTGCGCTCTCCGAGGTCTCGACCAGGTCGTGCACGAGCGCGTCAATGCGCCGGGAACCGGTCGGCCCGAGCAGGTCGATCTCGGCCCGGGGCAACTCGGCCGGGTCGAGCAAGCCGGCGCGGACGGCGTCGTCGATGTCGTGGTTGATGTAGGCGACGCGGTCGACGAGACGGACGATCTTCCCCTCGAGCGTCTCGGGCTCGTTCGGGCCCGTGTGGTTGAGGATCCCGTCGCGGACCTCGGCCGTCAGGTTGAGCCCGCGGCCGTCACGCTCGAGCACGTCGACGACTCGCAGCGAGTGCTCGTTGTGCCGGAAGTGCCTGCCGAATCGCTCTAGCAACAAGGCGTCGAGCGCTTCCTCGCCGGCGTGGCCGAACGGCGGGTGCCCGAGGTCGTGACCGAGGCCGATCGCCTCGACGAGGTCCTCGTTCAGCCGCAGCGCGCGGGCGACCCCGCGCGAGATGCCGGTCGTCTCGAGCGTGTGGGTCAGGCGCGTGCGGTAGTGGTCGCCGGCGGGGTCGACGAAGACCTGCGTCTTGTGCATGAGCCGCCGAAAGGCCTTCGAGTGCACGATCCGGTCGCGGTCGCGCTGGAAGGGCGTGCGCAGCAGGCACGGCTCCTCCTCGCGCGCGCGCCCGCGCGTCTCGAACGAGCGGACCGCGAGGGGCGAGAGCCACCGCTCCTCGTGCTCGCGGACGCCTGCCTCGAAGGCGTCTGCAGTCCGTCCGGCGAGCTCCGGCATGGAGGCGATGCTAGTCGCTCGGCCGGGCGACGAGAGGCTCAGTTTTCGAGAATGAGATCGCGCAGCTTCTCCGGGTCAGCAACGAGGTCGATCTCGGCGATCTTGCCGCGCACGACGGTGAAGCCGACGACGGCGATCGGCCTTCGCCCAGGCACGACCACCACGCCCGCCGCCCCGTTGACGATCGCCGGTCGCGCGAACGGCGCGAAGCGCGAACCGCGCGCCAGGATCCTGCTCGCGACGGCGGCAGCACCCGTGACCGGCGCCCGGTCCCGAGTCGGGCCCTGATCGACGCGGAAGACCACATCCGGGTCGAGTACGGTGACGAGCGCCTCGAAGTCGCCTGCCCTGGAGGCTGCAAGGAACGCGTCCACGACCTCGCGTTGCCGGGCGAGGTCCACATCCGGGGCCCGTGCGTCGCCGCGCACGCGGTGGCGCGCCCGGCTCGCCAGCTGCCGGGTCGCATCGGGGCTGCGCCCGACGATCTCGGCGATCTCGTCGAAGGGGACGGCAAACATGTCGTGGAGGACGAAGGCGAGCCTCTCGGCCGGGCTGAGCGTCTCCAAGACGACGAGCAGCGCAAGGCCGACCGACTCCGCGACGAGTGCCTCGTCCTCGGGATCCGTCTCGTCGCCGATGCTGACGACCGGCTCGGGGAGCCATGTGCCGAGAGGCTCTTCACGCCGAGCCCGGCGGGTGCGTAGGGCATCGAGGCAGACGCGGCCGACCACGGTCGTGAGCCACCCGTGCAGGTTCTCGATCTCGCCGGCCTCGGATCGGCTCAGCCGCAGCCACGCTTCCTGCACGGCGTCCTCCGCCTCGCTCACCGAGCCGAGCATCCGGTAGGCAACCGCCCGCAGCTGCGGTCTCGCTCCCTCGAACTCCTGTACCAGCCACTCACGCTCGTTCACGGTCACATCCTCTCGTCGGGATCCGTCATAGCGCTGACGAACCCGAGACAGCCGATGTGACGGGAAAGGAGGAAGTCAGTGATCGAGGTGAGAGCGCTCAGCAAGGTTTACCCCGGCGGCGTCGAGGCCGTGAAAGGCATCGACTTCGATGTCGAGGCCGGCGAGGTCTTCGGCCTGCTCGGCCCCAACGGCGCCGGCAAGTCGACGACGATCGGGATGCTGACGACGACCGTTCGCCCGACCGGCGGCAGGGCCCGTCTCGCCGGCTTCGACGTCGTCGAGGAGCCGCTCGAAGCGCGGCGGGTCAGCAGCGTTGTCTTCCAGGAGCCCGTTGTCGACCGGGGCCTCTCGGGGCGGCGCAACCTCGAGATCCACGCCCGCCTCTGGGGGGTCGAGTCGAACGCCTCCCGCGAGCGGATCGCCGGCGCCGCACAGACCCTCGGACTGCTCGAGCTGCTCGACCGTCAGGCCGGGAGCTACAGCGGCGGAGAACGGCGACGCCTGGAGATCGCTCGCGCGCTCGTCTCCCAGCCGCGAGTCCTGTTCCTCGACGAGCCGACGGTCGGGCTCGATCCTCGCATCCGCGAGGAGCTGCTCGATGTCATTGCAGGCCTGCGCGACCGCGGCGCGCTGACGATCCTGCTCACGACGCACTACCTGGAAGAGGCGGAGCGGCTATGCGACCGCATCGCCGTGCTGCACGCAGGTCGCATCGTCGCGCTCGACAGTCCTGCCGGCCTGCGCAACGGGCTCGGCCGCGAGCTCGTCGAGCTACGCGTGCGCGACGATGTCTCCTCGGCGCTTTCGTCGCTCCGCGCCCGCGGAATCGCCGGCGACGACGCCTTCGCGATCGGCTCGAAGCTGACGGTTCCGCTCCGCGATTGGACGGCCGGAGCGGCCATCTCGGCTATCGACGAGCTCGACCTGGCAACCGCGATCAGCGCACGGCAGCCGACCCTCGACGACGTGTACCTGCGACTCACCGGCGACAGCCTCGCCGCAGCCGCCTGATCCGAAGGGAAAAGACCATGACCGAGATCGCTGCTCCGCTCGCCACTCTTGCCGCTCGCCGGTTCCAGCTGACGGCACGCACGCCCCGCGAGCTCCTGGTTCCACTGATCACTCCGATCCTCTTCGCGCTGGTGATCGCGCCCGCGCTCAAGAACGCACTCCACACCGGGACCGCCTACGAGTCCTTCGTGGCCGTCGGCACCGTCGGCCTGCTGATCCCGCTGAACACGATGTTCTCGGGGCTGAGCGTGATCGTCGACCGCGAGAACGGTGCGCAGCGCGAGCTTCTCGTGGCGCCGATCCCGCGGCCGCTGCTCGTCGTCGGAAACCTGGCGGTGGCGCTCGCGGTGACCGGCTTTCAGGTCGTCGCGCTCCTGGTGTTCGCGGTTGTGCGCGGAATCCACTTCGACGCAGGCGCTACCGGCATCGCCTGGTTCGTCGCCGCGGCGACACTCTTCGCGATCGGCATGTACGGGATCGCGGAGACACTGGCCAACCGCGTGCCGAAGCAGGAGGAGTACATCGCCCGCGTGCCCGCGATCGCAATCGTGCCGTGGTTCCTCGCCGGCTCGCTCTTCCCGATCACCGCGCTACCGGGATTCCTGGCTTGGTTCGCCCGCTTCCTGCCGCTGACTCACGGCCTTGCCGTCATGCGCTACGGGCTTCTCGGCGACAGCAGCGGACTGCACGACATCTGGCGGTTGAGCGACCCCGGGTTGATGGCGGCGTTGAGCCTCGGCGTGGTCGCGCTCTTTGCCCTCGCCCTGACGGTGGTCGCCGTGCGGGTCTTCGCGCGCTCCGCGCTCAAATGATGATCGGGACGGTTCCGCCGTCCGCGCTCCAGGCCGAGCCGGTGACGTACGCCGCCCGCTCGGAGCAGAGGAAGGCGATCACCGCCGCGATCTCCCCTGGCTCCGCGAGCCGCCCCAGCGGCCGTCCCCTACCGACCGATTCGAGCACCTCTTCGCGACCCTTCCCGCTCCGTTCGGCCTGCTGGTCGGCGAGGCCGCCGTCGCCCAGCCATGCCTCGGTCGCGGTCGGTCCGGGAGCGACCGCGTTGCACCGGATCCCGTCGCCCGCGTAGAGGTCGGCGACCAGGCGCGAAAGCGAGAGCACGGCGGCCTTCGTCACCGAGTAGTTCGGCATTCCGGTCGAGGGACGCTTCCCCGCCGTCGAGGAGACGTTCACGATCACTCCGCGGCCCTGCTCCTTCATCGAAGGGAGCACCGCCAGGATCGCGCGCACGTAGCTCATCACGTTCAGCTGCCACATCTCTTCCCAGTGGTTGTCGGTGAGCTCCTCGAAGCCGAGCTGGTACGCCGAGCCGACGTTGTTGACCAGGCACTCGACCGGGCCAAGGGCCTCGGCGGCCTCGGCGATGAGCTCGCCCGGCGCGGCCGGCTCAGCGAGGTCGCAGACGACCCCGAGGGCGGCACCGCTCTCCTCTCGAGCGCGCTCGACGCGCTCGGAGGCGCGGCCGCAGACGGCGACGCACGCCCCCTCGTCCGCGAGCAGCTTCGCGGTCGCGAGGCCGATGCCCCCGGTCGAGCCGGTGACGACGCACACCCGGTCACGCAGGCCGAGATCCAAGGGCGGGTAGTGTAATCCGGCCGTGACGACGATCCTCTTGGCCCGCCACGGCGAGACCGACTGGAACCGCGCCAACCGCTTCCAGGGCCACGCGGACCCGCCGCTGAACGAGGCTGGGCGTGCCCAGGCGGCCGAGTTGGCGAGGGTGCTTGCGGACGAGTCGCTGGCGGCCGTGTACGCGAGCCCGCTGCGCCGGGCGTTCGAGACCGCGGAGATCGCGAGCGCGCCGCACGGACTTGAGCCCGTACCCGTGGAGGGGCTGCGCGAAGTGGACGTCGGCTCGTGGGAGGGCCTGACCCGCGTCGAGGTCGAGCGCCGTTTTCCGGAGCAGTACGCCCGTTGGCTCGACTACGGCCAGGGCTGGGCCGACGGCGAGACCTACGAAGAGATGGGTCTCCGCGTGATCGCGGCACTGTTCGAGCTCACCGCCGCGCACGATGGAGAGCGGATCCTGGCGGTGTCGCACGGCGGACCGGTTCGAGCTGCGTACGCCTTTGCGGATGAGATCACGCACGCACAGGCGCGCCGGCGAGGGCCGGTCGTTGCGAACGCGTTCATTGCGGAATTCGCCGTCGAGGAGGGGAAATTGCGGCGAGTAGACTGAGGCCGAAGCCGTGGAGGACTACACCAACAAGTACAAAGGCGAACAGGTGGAGGTCGCGCTCTTCGGTGGCGACTACCAGGACGGAGTGCTCACGGCCTACTGCCTCTTGGACGACGTCGCGCACCTCGAGTTGAACGGCCACATCCTGATCCCC
>DATAOV010000126.1:0-26222 GCA_036265535.1 Gaiellaceae bacterium
GCGATCTGGATGAGCGGGCGTGCCGTCGGCATCGATCTGTCGCCGCGCCCGTACTACGTGATGGGACCGCTGCTCTTCCTCGTCATCCTCGTCCCGTTCACGATCAACGGACTCGCTGTGCGCGAGGCGTTCTTTGTCAGCTTCCTCACACAACTCGGCGTCGACAAGGAGTCGGCGCTCGCCTGCGGCTTTCTCTTCTTCGTCGTCACGATCTGCCTGGCGATTCCGGGAGCCATCATCCTTGCGGTCGAGAACCTGCGTGGGGTGTCGCGGCCGCAGACGAGTGAGCTGAGATAGCCTCAGCCGCATCTGTTTATGACCTCCTGTCTCGCATCTCGCGCCCGCCGCCTCGCTGCAAAGCAGCGCGAGGCTGCGTCCTCGGTCGCGCCCGTAGCCTCCGGCTACGAACACTCCCTGCTTGCTTGCGACGCTTGCCTTTCGCGGCCCGAGAGCACGATCTGGACCGAAGGTGGCCGCTAGTGGCGATCATCGTCGACAACGACACGCGGCTCGTCGTCCAGGGCGCCACCGGGCGCGAAGGGTCGTTCCACACGCTGCGCAACCGCGACTACGGAACCAATGTCGTGGGAGGCGTCACGCCCGGCAAGGGCGGCACGGAGCTGGAGGGCATCCCGGTCTTCGACACCGTCGCCGAGGCGGTCGAGGTGGGGGGTGCGAACACGACGATGGTCTTCGTCCCTGCGCGCTTCGCCGCCGATGCGATCTACGAGTCGGTCGACGCGGGGATCGGCACCGTGATCTGCATCGCCGAAGGGCTTCCGGCGCACGAGATGCTTCGGATCTACAACTACATCCGGCCGAAGGGGATCACGATGCTCGGCCCCAACTGCCCGGGTGCGCTCTCACCGGGAAAGGCGAACGTCGGGATCATTCCGGCCGAGATCTTCCGTGAGGGGCGGATCGGCGTCGTCTCCCGCTCCGGCACGCTCACGTACCAGATCGGGCACGAGCTCACCCAGCGCGGGCTGGGCAACTCGACGATCGTGGGAATCGGGGGAGATCCGGTCGTCGGGTCGTCGTTCATCGACGTGCTGGCGAGGTTCGAGGCCGACGGCGAGACCGAGGTGATCGTCATGGTTGGTGAGATCGGTGGCGACGAGGAGGAGAAGGCCGCCGCGTTCATCGATGCCGAGGTCACGAAACCGGTCGTTGCCTACATCGCGGGCTTCACCGCGCCGCCCGGAAAGACGATGGGGCACGCCGGCGCGATCATCTCCGGGTCGTCGGGGACGGCACAGGCGAAGAAGGAGGCGCTCGAGGAGCGGGGTGTCCGGGTCGGAACCACGCCGACCGAGGTCGCGGAGCTCGCGGCCGAGGTCGCCGGGGCGCGAGCCTAGCGGACGCGGATAGCCGCGCAGGCCAGGGGGCTGCGGTTCTTCGCAGCATCCGTCGCGCGGACGCAGAAGCGGTACGAGCCCGCTTTGGCAGGTCGCCATGAGACCCAGTACGAGACGGCGCTGTCCGTCGGGCGTAGCGGGCGCGTCGAGGTCCTGAGCGCCTTCGACTTGCGGTAGACGGTGATGCGCTCGGTCGTCTGGCCCTTGTCGTCGCTGACGCGGTAGCGCAGCCGCAACGCCTCCCGATGTTTACCTCTGGCGGCGTAGACGCGAACGACAGGCGCCTTCGTGTCGACGCTGGACACGACCGGCGCAGGCGGCGATGGGGGCGGTGGCGGAGGCGGGGGTGGTGGAGGCGGCGGCGGAGGGGGAGGCACGGCGGTCGCGAGGGCTCGCGCGAGGTTGATCCGGCCGTAGCCGTAGTCCTGCTCCCAGGTGCAACCCGTGCAGGTGCCGTACGGGTCGGTGCCGTACGGGAACGGGCCGACCTTGTCGGAGCTCGTGGCCAGCATCTGCCGCACGGCCGGTGGCGAGGCCGCCGGATGGAGGCTCACGATCAACGCTGCGACGGCGGACACGAACGGAGCGGCCATCGAGGTTCCGTCGAGGCGGCAATAGCCGACCGGGGCGCCGGGGCAGTCGGTCGGGGGAAGGGCTGCTGGATAAGTCGAGAGGATGTCGACGCCCGGGGCGGAGACGAAGACATCGGGGTTGCCGTAGTTCGAGAACCACGCCGGTTGGTCCGCACTGTCGGTCGCGGCCACGCCGAGCGCGCCGGGGCACGCCGCCGGGTAGTCGGGGGTGCTGACTCCGGAGTTGCCTGCGGCCACGACGACGACGGCGTGATAGACGTTCATCGCCAGCTCGACCGCGCTGCAGAGCGTCTGTGAGTACCCGGGGCCGCCCAGGCTGAGGTTGATCACCCTGGCGCCGTGTTGGGCGGCCCAGGCGATTCCGTCGGCGATGTCGGGGTCGTCCGCGACCCAGCCCTCATCGGGGTCGTCGTGGAAGACGCGCACGGCAATCAGCGGCGACGCGAAGGCGAGCCCGGCGACCCCCACCGCGTTATTGGTGGCAGCGCCGGCGATGCCGGCCACATGGGTCCCGTGGCCAACCGGGTCGGCCAGCGGGCCGGCGGTGCAGCCCCCGCTGAGGCAGACGGCGCTATCGGCCGAGATGCGGCCCGAGAGGTCGCTGTGCGAGGCGTCGACACCGGTGTCGACGATGCCGATCGGAACGCCGGGCGTGGGCGTGAACGTCCCCGGGAAGAGCGACCAGCCGCCGATCGCGTCGATCGTCGGGAGTGCCCATTGCTGCGAGTAGTCAGGGTCGTCCGGTGTTCCGACCGCGTAGAGATGGCGGACGCGATTCGGCTCGGCGTAGGCGACGTCCGGCCTGGCGCGATACGCGGCCAATGCCTTGGCAACCGTCCGGCCGGGCGCGGGGTCGACGACCGCGACCTTGCCGAGTGTGTTCCGCACGAAGCCGTCGCCCGATGCGGCCACCCTGGCCGGACCGGTGGCCGGCTGCTTGAACTTGACCAGGATCGTCGGTCCGGTGGAAGCCGCCGCGGGCGCCGCGAGGGCGAGCGCGAGCAGGGCAGTGAGGGCGGCGCAGCGGAGACCCACGTTCATCAAGGTCGGCACGAAAAGCAACTTTCTTCTCACCCGTTTGCGTGAGGATCAGGAGATCCGAAGCATGGGCTCGACGGTGGCCATCGCGCGCCGAGCCTACCCCTACACTGGCGGCGTGAGCGCCGGAACGATCTCCTTCGCGCGCGGGGTGCCCGCGCCCGAGTGCCTGCCCGTCTCTGACCTCGCGGACTGTGCCAAGACCGCGATCGAGCGAGACGGGGCCGCCGCGCTGCTGTACGGCCACACGCTCGGGTACGAGCCGTTGCGCGAATGGATCGGCGAGCGCCACGGCGTCGATCCGGCACGTGTGGTCGTCACGAACGGCTCCCTGCAGATCTTCCACTTCGTGCTCTCCACGTACGCGGCAGGTCGTCGTGTCGTCGTCGAGCGGCCGACGTACGACCGGCCGCGAAAGATCCTCGCCGCGATGCCCGGCGGTTTCGAGGAGGTCGCGCTCGACGATCACGGCCTCGACGTCGACGAACTCGCGAGCCTGCCAGCGGGGCCGCGATTTCTCTACACGATCCCGACCTTCCAGAATCCGGCCGGCGTGACGCTGTCCGACGAGCGCCGGCGGCGGCTGGCCGCACTCGCGCTCGACGGTGATCTGCTCATCCTCGAGGACGACCCCTACGGCCTCGTCCGCTTCGACGGCGATCCGTTGCCGACGCTGTTCGATTTGGCCGGAGGCGGGAAGGTGCTGTACAGCTCCTCCTTCTCCAAGACGATCGCGCCGGGGCTCCGCGTGGGCTATGCGATCGTGCCGGACGAGCACGCGGGAGGGCTCGAGGACCTCGTCGCCTCGACGTACATCTCGCCCGCGCTCGTGGCCCAGGCCACCGTGCTGGAGTTTCTGCGCCGCGGCTTGTTCGAACCGAACCTCGAACGCGTCCGGGGCCTGTTGCGCGCGCGCCGCGACGCGATGCTCGGGGCCCTCGAGCGCGAGCTCGACGGCCTGGCGCGCTGGAGCCGGCCCGAGGGCGGCTACTTTCTCTGGCTCGAGCTCCCCGAGTCGCTGGACGCGGGCGAGCTGCTGTCACGCGCGACCGAGACCGGGGTCACGTTCGTGCCCGGGATCGACTTCGGCGGTCCTCCGAACAGCGCTCGCCTGGCCTTCAGCTTCGCCTCGCCCGCCGAGATCGAGGAAGGCGTCGAGCGCCTCGCGAAGCTAGTCGCGGCGACACCTGCGGCGGTGTAGCCGCCGGGCGGCTAGGCGGCCGGTTGGCTTGCCAGCGGGGCGAGCGGCCGTGGCACGAGGCGCGGCTGGCGCGGTGGCACGAGCGAGCCGCGGCTGTGGAGGCGGAAGGTGGGGCAAGGAGCCTCGAGCACGAGGGCGCAGAGCCCGGCCCGATGGAAATAGCAATCCTCGCAGGTTGGTTTAGTAACTTTGCTCATACCCCAGTTTGCTCCTCCAGGTTGCCTGCCCGAACAAGGCAGGATGATAGGCGCCAGGCGCTGCGAATCAAGACTTGTCTGTCGAGAAACACTGCAATTTCCGGCGGTTTCAAAACGGCCGGAAACCGCGTGTTCTTCACGCTTTCGGGGCCAGCGTTGCCAGCGCTCGCAACGCCTGTTGAAAGTTCTGCACAGGGACGATGGGAAGGTCCTTCGCATACCGCCTCGCCTCGCGTGCGTTCTCCCCGGCGGGTACGAGGAAGACGTCCACACCTGCTTTGCGCGCACCGAGAGTCTTCTGCTTGACGCCGCCGATCGGGCCGACGGTTCCGTCCAGAGAGAGCTCGCCGGTCGCGGCGACCCTCTTCCCGTGGGCGACGTTGCGACCGAGTTCTTGGAGGATATCGAGTGCGAAAGCGAGGCCGGCCGAGGGGCCACCCACGCCCCCGGCATCGAACTTGATCCGGACCGGCAGCTTGACCGTGAGGTCGTCGGTCGCCGAGACGCCGATGATCGCCCGCTTGGGGTTGTCGGGGTCGGCGACCGTCTGGATCGTCGCCGTTCGCACCTTGCCGTTCCGCCTGAAGCCGATCCGGACCGTCGACCCCGGTTTCTTGGTGGCGAGAACCTTCCGCAGCGCGAGCACCGACGCGACCTTCTCGCCGTTCACGGAGACGATTACGTCATCGGGTTGCAGCACCTTGGCGGCGGGCGCTCCTTGCTGGACGAGGAGGACGGTGACGCCCCCGCTGCGCGCCCGCACGTCGTAGCCCAGGTGGTTGAGGGCGACGACCGCGGCGATCTTCTGCGAGTCGGTCATGTCGAGCTGTCCCAGCCGGCGCTCGAGCGTCTGCGGGATCTCCGGTGCGGGCACGAGGTCGGATCCGTCCGCCCGAACCCAGGGAAGAATTCGCTCGAGCAGGCGGGCCTGGCGCTCGCGAACGTCGACGAAGTAGATCGAACCGTTCGAGTTGCCCGGCTTCTCGCCCGGCACGCCGATCACCGGGTCGACCGGGTGAGCCGGGTCGACGAGCCTGATGTCGTACCCGTTCGCGGGCGCCAGCCAGAGCACGAACGCGGCGGCGCCGAGGAAAAAGAGCCCGACCGTAGCCAGGCGCGCCGGCGTGAGCCACCGCATCCAGCGAGAGTATCTAGAGAAGGAAGCGCGTCAGGCCGCCATCGACCGGGATGACGGTGCCAGTGACGTAGCTCGCCGCGTCGGAGGCCAGGAAACTCACGACCTGGGCGACCTCGCGGGGCTGGCCGAAACGCCGGAGCGGGATCGCCTCGAGGTCTTCGGCGCGGGGCTTGCCCGCGTATGCCTCCGCCAAGCGGGCTGTCTCGATGCGCCCGGGTGCGATCGAGTTGACCGTGATCTTCTTCGGACCGACCTCGCGAGCCAGCGTCTTGGCCCAGCCGATCACGCCTGGGCGGATGGCATTCGAGAGCGCCAGCGAGTCGATCGGCTCCCGGACGGAGCTCGACTCGATGTTGATCACGCGGCCGCGCCCGCTGCGCTCGAGCTGTGGCAGGCAGAGACTCGTGAGCCGGATCGCCGAGAGCAGCAACAGCTCGACCGCCGCCTCGACCTGCTCGTCGGTCAGGCCGATCGCCGGCGTACGGGGCGGGCCGCCGCTGTTGTTGACGAGGATGTCGATCCCGCCGAACGCCTTGAGCGTGCGGTCGACCAGCCGCTCGAGGTCGGCCGGGTTCGTCACGTCACCGCGCACGGCGAGGGCGCCCAGCCGCTCGGCCTCCTGCTCGAGCAGGTCGCGCCGCCGTGCGAACATCGCGACGTTCGCGCCTTCGCCGGCAAGCGATTCGGAGATCGCGAGACCGATGCCCGAGGAGGCCCCGCCGACGATCGCGGTGCACCCTTTGAGCCCGAGCTCCACGCCGCCCAGGCCTCGACTCAGGCGGTGCTGCCGAGGACGCCCACGACCTCACGCACCGCCTCTGCGGAGGCGTCGAGGGCCTGGCGCTCGTCGTCGCCGAGGTCGAGCTCCAGAATCTGCTCGATCCCGCCGGCGCCCAGCTTGACGGGCACGCCCATGTAGAGCCCCTCGATCCCGTACTCGCCCTCGAGGTAGGCGGTGCAGGGCAGGACGCGGTGCTCGTCGAGCACGACGGCATCGACCATCTGCGCCGCCGCCGCCCCCGGCGCATACCAGGCCGAGGTGCCGAGGAGCTCGACGATCTCGCCGCCGCCCTTGGCCGTCCGCTCGACCATCGCCTGGATCCGGTCCTCGGGCACGAGCTTGCGCAGCGGCACGCCGCCGACGCTCGTCGCCGAGACCACCGGCACCATCTGGTCGCCGTGACCTCCGAGCACCATTGCGGTCACGTCCTTCAGGGACGCCCTGGTCTCCCAGGCGATGAACGTCGAGAACCGCGCGGTGTCGAGAATGCCGGCCATCCCGAAGACTCGCTCCTTCGGCCAGCCGGAGACGTTCTTGGCTACATGGCACATCGCATCGAGCGGGTTCGAGACCACGATCAACGCGGCATCCGGAGACTGCGCGACGACCTGCTCGGTGACCGAGCCGACGATCTTCTCGTTCGTGGTCACGAGGTCGTCGCGGCTCATCCCGGGCGACCGCGGAAGCCCGGCCGTGATCACGACGACCTCGGAGCCCGCGGTCTCCTCGTACCCGTTCGACCCGACGACGCTGGGCTCGTAGCCAAGCACTGCGCCCATCTGGTCGATATCGAGTGCCTTGCCCTGCGGCAGGTTCTCCTTGATGTCGACGAGCACGACGTCGGCGTAGTCGCGCAGCGCAAGCAACTGCGCGCAGGTCGCGCCGACGTTTCCGGCCCCGACCACCGTCACCTTGCTGCGCGCGCTCAGACCCGCGCTCCCATGGCGTCGATGATCGCGTCGGCGACGTCGCTGGTGCCGACAGCC
This sequence comes from Gaiellaceae bacterium, assembly GCA_036265535.1. Lineage (GTDB taxonomy): Bacteria > Actinomycetota > Thermoleophilia > Gaiellales > Gaiellaceae > AC-32. The sequence continues at coordinate 7,293 of DATAOV010000126.1, forward strand.
GTCGGGTCGTCGCGCGAAGGCTTCATGTCGTAGGTGACCTTGTCACCGGTGCGGATCACGTCCGCGACGGCGCTCTCGAGCCGGTCGGCCGCATCGGACTCCTCGAGGTGGCGGAGCATCAGCATGCCGGAGAGCATCATCGCCATCGGATTGACCTTGTTCTGACCCGTGTACTTCGGCGCGGAGCCGTGCGTGGGCTCGAAGACCGCCGCATGCGTGCCGAAGTTCGCACCAGGGGCGAGGCCGAGGCCTCCGACGAGACCCGCGGCGAGATCGGAGACGATGTCTCCGTAGAGGTTCGGCAGCACGAGCACGTCGTACTCCTCCGGCCGCTGGACGAGCTGCATGCAGAGGTTGTCCACGATTCGATCTTCGAACTCGAGATCCGAGTTCTCCTCTGCGACCTCGCGCGCGATGCGGAGGAATAGACCGTCCGAGAACTTCATGATGTTCGCCTTGTGTACGGCGGTCACCTTGCGGCGCCCGTTGCGACGCGCGTAGTCGAAGGCGAACTCCACGATCCGGCGACTGCCCTCGACCGACAGCGGCTTGATCGAGATCCCCGACCCGGCCGGCACCTGACCGCCGTGCGCCTCCAGCCAGGAAGCCAGCTCGGCCGCGTGATTGGAACCCTCCTCGAACTCGATCCCCGCGTACAGATCCTCGGTCGCCTCCCGGACGATGATCAGGTCGACGTTCTCGTACCGTGAGCGCACGCCCTCGTAGCTCTTGCAGGGACGTACCTGGCCGAAGAGATCGAGCGTCTTGCGGAGCGTCACGTTGACAGAGCGGAAGCCGCCGCCGACGGGCGTGGTAATCGGGCCCTTCAACGCCACCCCGGTGCGCTTGATCGAATCCAGCACCTGCTCCGGTAGCGGGTTGCCGCCGTAGGCCTCCATCACGTCCGCGCCGGCCTCGTGGACGTCCCAGTCGAAGTCGACGCCGGTGGCCTCGAGCACTCGGCGCGTCGCCTCCGTGAGCTCCGGGCCGGTGCCGTCTCCGGGGATCAATGTCACCGCATGGGCCACGGCGCAGGACTCTAGCGGAGGCCTGTAGATTTCCGGCCGTGAACGAGTTCAAGCCTGGGCTCGAAGGGGTCGTCGCCTTTCAGACGCAGATCGCGGAGCCGGACCGTGAAGGCGGCGCGCTCCGCTATCGCGGCGTCGACATCGAGGAGCTGGTCGGCGCCTTCCACTACGAGCAGGTCTGGGGCCTGCTCGTGGACGAGCGCTTCGAGCCGGGGATGCCCGACCCCGAGCCGTACGAGCCCAAGCACCTGAGCGGCAATGCTCCGTCGGATCTCCAGGCCGAGACCGCGCGGCTCTCGAGCGAATGGTCACTGCGGAAGCTCGTCGACATCTCGGCCGAGCAGGCCAGGGACGATCTCGCCAGGCTCTCGCCCCAGATGATCGCGATCGTCGCCGAGTCGGCTCGCATTGCCGACGGGCACTCCGATCGGGTGCCCGAGGATGTGGTCGCCGAGGGCGATAGCGCCGCCGAGAAGTTCCTGCTCCGATGGCGCGGCGAGGCCGATCCGAAGCATGCGAAGGCGATCGACACCTACTGGATCTGCACGGCGGAGCACGGCCTCAACGCCTCGACCTTCACCGCGAGGATCATCGCTTCGACTGGCGCGGACACCGGCGCGGCCATGTCCGGAGCGGTGGGTGCTCTCTCCGGGCCGTTGCACGGCGGTGCGCCGGCCCGCGTGCTGCCGATGCTCGACGAGGTGGCGCGCACGCATGATCCGGAGGGCTACGTGCAGAGCCTGCTGGAGCGGCATGAGCGGATCATGGGCTTCGGTCACCGCGTCTATCGCGCCGAGGATCCGCGGGCACGACTCCTCCGGCGCACCGCGAAGGAGCTCGGCTCGCCTCGATTCGAGGTCGCCGAGGAGCTCGAGCGGGTCGCGCTCGCCGCGCTTCGCGAGCACAAGCCCGACCGTCCGCTCGAGACGAACGTCGAGTTCTGGTCGGCCGTGGTGCTCGACGTGGCCGAGATCCCACACGACCTGACCCCGGCGATGTTCGCCTGCGCCCGCGTGGCGGGTTGGTCGGCGCACATCCTCGAGGAAAAGCGCACCGGCCGCCTGATCAGGCCGTCGGCGCAGTACGTCGGGCCCGCTGAGCGGCCGGCCTCAGCCGTCGACGGAGCACCAGTCCCGAGTTGAGCCTCGCCGAAGCCGGCGTCGAGGCGAACGTTCTCGCCGAGAGCGGGAACGAGCGCGACCTGGCCAAGCTCCGAGCGGCGTGGGCCGAGGAGCTGGAGGCGGCGGCGCGCTCTCAGGATCACGTCGAGCGTGCGGCCGCCTACCGGGCGGTCGGCCAGTTCCGCTTTCGCCAGAAGGAGGAGCTTCTCCGCCGCGGGCTGGAGGATCCGAGCCCCGCCTGCCGTGGCTCGGCGCTGCTCTCGCTGGAGCTGCTCTCGCGCAACCACCCGCGGGCAGTGAACTCCGTGCGACCGCTGCTGCATACGCTGGCGAACGCCGACGACAACGCGGCCGTGCGGCGCCTGGCGATCCTCTCGCTGCGCAATGGCTCACCGCAACGCGACACAATCGTGCTCCTCCAGGGAATCGCGGAGGAGGACGGGTTGGACAGGGACGTCCGGCAGACGGCGGCCAAGGTCGCCGCAGGGCTCGAGAAGAAGGCGCGGACGCGCTAGGTACAGCCGCAGTGCCGACCGCGTAATTCGTGCCCGCAGGAGGGACAGATGCGACGGCGGCGCTTCCATTCGAGCGCGCTCTTCTGCAGCCCCGCGAGGAACATCCAGAGGCCGATGCCGACCGTTGAGACGATGAACATGGTCACGTGTGGTTCGGGGGTCATCGCACACTCCTGATTCCTGTTGCTCAGGAACCCGAAACACGCCGTCTGCGTGCGTGCGGATGGCTGCGGAAGTAGACGTCGCGCCGGCGGCGGTCCGAGACGTGCGTGTAGAGCTCGGTGGTGCCGAGATCGGCATGGCCCAGCATCTCCTGGACGCTGCGGAGATCGGCCCCGCCTTCCAGCAGGTGCGTCGCGAAGGAATGACGGAGCAGGTGCGGGTGGACGCGCTCGGGCTCGAGCCCTGCCCGGCCCGCGAGACGGCGCAGGATCAGGAACGCCCCTGCCCGCGTGAGCCCTCCCCCCTGGGCGTTGAGGAACAGCTCGGGGCGGTGGCGGCGGTCGAGGTAGGGGCGCCCGTGGGCGAGGTAGCGGCGAAGCGCCTCGACCGCATGGCGCCCGACCGGAACGACGCGCTCCTTGCCACCCTTGCCGATGCAGCGCACGACTCGCCGCTCCAGGTCGACGCCGGCCTTGTCGAGCCCGACCGCCTCGCTCACGCGGAGACCGGCGCCGTACAAGAGCTCGACGAGGGCGCGGTCGCGCATCATGCGCGGGGTCGAGCCGGCGGCGGCCTCGATCAGCCGCTGCGCCTCGGCCGGAGACAGCGTTCGAGGCAGGCGCCTCCGCCGCCTGGGCAGCTCGAGCGCCGCGGCAGGGCTGTCCGCGCGCGCGCCGAGCAGCACGAGATGCCGGAAAAAAGAGCGGACCGCGGCCACCCGGCGGGCGATCGTGGCCGGCGAGAGACCGGCGGCGCGGAGCTCCGCGAGCCAGCGCTCGAGATCCTCGTTCGAGGCCTTCGACGCTGGGCCGCCGAGCCAGTCGCCGAGCGCGCGCAGGTCGCGCCGGTACGCGTCCACGGTCTTCGGCGCCCTCCGCGCTGCGAGCAGCGCCAGGAAGCCCTCGACCTCAGGATCTAGGGTGGGATCGGTCATAGACCTTCCTCAGCCGCCGCGCGTCCACGTGGCTGTACATCTGCGTGGTCGAGAGGGAGCTGTGACCCAGCAGCTCCTGGATCGTGCGCAGGTCGGCGCCGCCTTCCAGCAGGTGCGTTGCGAAGGCATGCCGCAGTCGATGGGGGTGTGGTAGCAGACGCCGGAGGGTGCTCGTGTCGAGCCGGCGGCCGTTCGCAGACAGGAAGAGCGCGTTCTCCGCGTCGCGAGCGAGCTGTGGGCGCACGTCGCGGAGGTAGACAGCGAGCGCGAGCGACGCCTCCTCGCCGAGCGGGACGACCCGTTCCTTGCCGCCCTTGCCCCGCACGCGGACGAGCTCCTGGTCGAAGTCGACGTCGGCGAGATCGAGGTCGACGGCCTCCTGCGAGCGCAGCCCTGCCGAGTAGACGAGCTCGACCAGCGTGCGGTTACGGATCGCCAGCGGCTCCTCGCCCGCGAGCGACTCGAGCTCCCTGTCGACCTCCTGCGGCTGCGGCGCGTCCGGCAGCCGCTGCGGCCGCCGGGGGGCGAACGACGCGTCAGGGACGCGCTGCTTGCCGAGGGCGTGGCGGAGGAAGGCGCGCACCGCCGCGAGCTTGCGCGCGATCGTCGCCGGTGCGAGCTTGCGCGGTCGCGCGCGGCCGAGCTCCGCGGCGTAGTCGGCGAGGGCGCGCACGTCCACCTCCTGCAGGCTCGTGCCGCGGCGCTCCAGCCAGGCCGCGAACTCGCGCACGTCGACGCGGTACGCGCGGCGGGTCGCGTCGGACAACGCGGGGCTTTCGAGGAAGCGATCGATCTCGCGATTCACGGCGAACGATTCGCCGTGAGTGCCCAGATTCCGCTAAAGCACCGCTTGCGGTGCCGTCGTCAGGACGGGCGGGCTTTGCGCGCGTGTCCGTCTTGAAATGACCGGTCGACGCGATCGAAGGTGTTTTCTGAACCGTCTCTAAGAAGCGGCGGCGACGATCTCGTCGCTGAGGCTCGGGAAGCTCCTGAGGAACTCGGCCCGCTCGGCCTTGAAGCGCTCCACGAGCGCCCGGTACTCGTCGGCACGGCCCTGTTGCTTGTAGAGCAGACGCGGCTGGAGGATCTCCCGCTCCTCGATTCCCGGCACGGCGGAGGCGACGAGATAGCCGAAGTCCGGGTCGCGCTCCCACTCGATCGTTGCCTCGGCGATGCCCTTGACGATCGCCGACGAATGCTTGATCCGCACCTTGAGCGAGCGATCGTCGCTCTCGGGGCCGCCCACACGCCCGGTGTTCAGCAGGTACACCTCGAGCGGGTGCTCCGCGAGCAACTCCAGGAAGCGGTTGCCCTGGAGGTCGTGCGGCATCGGGAAGAACGGGTTCGTACCCGGGACGCGGAGGAACTTGCCTGCCTCGTCCGCGCCGCCGGCGCTCGTCCCCGTCGTCTCGCCGAGCATGAAGAAGGCCGCTGCCTGCGGCCCCTCGAGCTTGGCGACGGCCGGGACGATGTTCTCGTTCTTGTTCAGGATCAGGAGGAAGTGCGCCTCTTCGATCTCGTCGGCCGAGGCGGCCTCGATCACCTCGAACGGGAAGGTCGCCCGCCCGTTGGAGGTGTAGTCCGTGTCGTAGAAGTCCACCTCGTCGCCGTGCTGCGAGACGTTCTCGAGGTACGACCTCGGCTGCGTGACCGCGCCGTAGATCGTCGGCTCGTCCTCCGAGTTGAGCCCGAAGGTCTTGGCAAAGCAGCCGTTCTCGGTCGCGTACACGCGGCCGTTCGGCATCCAGGCGACGAAGTCGTCCTGGACAGGGAGCGAGCCGTTCTGGCGCGTGAAGGTCGTGGTCGTCTTGCCCGTGCCCGAGAGGCCGACGATCAGGCCCACGCGCTTGCCGCGCTCCGTCGGGATGATCTTGCAGCCCGCGTGCAGCGGGATTCCGCCGCGGTCGTAGACGAGCTTGTTCCACATCCGCAGGCCGCCCTTCTTCGACTCGCCGAAGTAATCCGAGTTGAAGACCCGCGTGACGCCCTGCTCGAGATCGACGGCGATCAGGCGGTCGTCCGGGTAGCCCTCGGCCTTCAGGTTCGGCGTGTAGATCACGGTCAGCTCGGGTTCGATCTCCTCCCCGTCGGCCGGCGAGAAGTAGAGCTGCTGTTGCATCCCGGCGATGTTCGCGTTGGCCGCCTCGACGAAGAGGCGGGCCGGGGTGCGGAATTCGGGGTTGTTCCCGATGTAGCCGTCGATCACGACCATTTCCTGGTCGGCGATGTACTCGTCCTGGCGCGCGGCCCAGCGCTCGCCCTCCTCGCTCGTGATCGCCTGGTTCTGGCCGTCGGGCTCGTCGGTGACGATGAAGGTCGAGCCCTTCGAGCGGTTGACGACCTTCGTCTGGACGTTGAGGTTCCCGAAGCGCGTCCAGCGTGCGTTGGGCATCTGCGCGGTGAGCTCCTTGAGCTCCTCGGCATCCGGGTTGTCGATCACGCCGGCCGCGTCGGGCAGCCGGAACAGCATCTTCGCCACGGCGGGGAGCATACCCAGGACAATGGGGCGGTGACCCTCATCCACCGGCTCAGGAAGCGACGGACGTGGATGCTGCTGGTGCTCGGCCGGCGTGGCGATCGCGCTCTTCCCGTGGACCGCCTACCTGAGCGCGACCCTGCCGGGCGAGCACGTTACGCACCATTGGGATCTCGCCTGGGCCGGGTTCGACCTCTTCGAGGCGGTTGCCCTCGCCGCCACGCTCGTCGCCCTGGCGCGGCGCTCGCCACGGCTGCCGGTGGTGGCCGCGGCCGCGGGAACGGCCCTGCTCTCGGACGCCTGGTTCGACCTGATCACGGCCGAGCCGGGTCGCGAGCTGCGCTGGGCGGTCGTGGAGGCGGTGGCCGCGGAGCTGCCGCTCGCGGCTCTCTGCTTCTGGATCTCGCTCGACTCGACCCGCGGAGCCGCTAGCGTCGACCCGGCTTCGGCAGTTGCCCCTCGGCCCACAGTGCCGCCAGCCCGACCCTCGGGAGACCCAGGCGCCGCTCGTAGACCAGGTAGCGAGGCTCCCAGCGCGGGAAGAACTTCGCGTTGAAGCGGTAGAGCCGCTCGATCTGGAAGAACGCGTCGGCAGCCAGCAGCACTCGGCCGAGCGCCCGCTCCGCCCGGCTGCGAGGCTGGTGGATCAGGCGTGCGAACACCGAGAAGTTCAGCGAGACTTCTTCGACCCCACGGCCATCCAGCAGCTCGATCGCCTTGACGACCAGGAACTCGGTCAGGCCGTTGGGCGTCCCCGGGTCACGTCGCATGAGCGAGAGCGAGGCCGCCCTTCGGCCGTAGCTCGGCGCGAAGTGGAGGAACCCGCGGATGGCGCCTTCCCGGTCACGAGCAAAAACCACGAGGCTGTCGCCGTGGTCGTCCTGCCGGAGCGCGTCGAGCGACATCGCGAATCCGCGCTCGGCTGCGCCGCGTCGCCAGCTGCGGCTGACCCGGTCGAGCTCCGCGAGTTGCTGCTCATCGAGCTCGGCGAGAGCCTGGAGGCGCGCCGTATAGCCGTTCTTCTCCAACCTCGAGACCGACTGTCGCACCTTGCGGATCGCGCGGCCCTCGAGCGAGAAGGCACCCGGGTCGACCACGGCTTCGTCGCCCAGGTACAGCGACCGGAGCCCTAGCTGCCGCCAGAGCGGCAGCAGCCTTTCACCGACTCCGAGCGCCGCGATCCGAAGCCCGCGCGCTTCGGCGAACACGCTCAGCTCCCGGAGAAGGGAGGGCATCGCGTCGAATGGGCCGACCGGGTCGCCGGAGACGAGCAGCACGCCGGTCTCGACCCGATAGCCGAGGAACGCGCGCCGGTCGGAGCTGAAGATGTAGTGCTGGTCACGTCGGAGCTTGAAGTACGCAAGCGTGTCCGATCCGTGCCGGCGGACGAGCCTGCCCGCGGTGCGCCGCAGCTGAAGATCCGGCAAGGCCCTCGGCACGCCGAGAGGGCGGAAGACCAGCCAGAGGCACGAGGCCAGGGTGAGCGCGCCCGTTACGCCGATCGCCTCGTCCAGCCCGCCGAGCTCGTCGTGAAAGTCGAGCGGGCCCGGGTGCCACAAGAGTGCGGCGATCGTCTCGCGCAGCACCGCGCCGAGGCTCGCGCTTTCGGGCGCTGCGAGCCAGACCGCGAAGCCGCAGAGCAGTAGACCCGACGCGGCCAGCAACGGCACCCGTGCGAGAGCCGAACGCAGCGTCACGGGGTCGTGCCTGACGCAGAACGAGCCCCGGCCCAGCCAGAGCACCCCGGCGACGGCGAAACTCCCTGCGGCCTCCTCGACGTCGAGCCCCTTGAGCAAGTTGAGCACGCCGAGCCCGATGAGCAGCGCGAGCGCCAGGCGCAGAGCTCCTTCACGGCGGCGCCAGAGGTACGGGGCCGTCGCAAAGAGCAGCAGGGACGCCGGCACGGCCGCGGCGTGCGAGAGGCGCAGCGCCTGGAACGGCGCAAACGTGAGGAGAAGGTGGTTGCGCCAGGCGATGTTCGGAGTCACCGCCGAGGCCAGGTTCACGAGCCCCGCGAGCGCCGTTCCGAGTGCGGCCAGCTGCGGCAGGGGGTCAGCCCGGCGCACCGCCCGCAACGGGGCAGGCCGTTCGTGCACGCCGAGGCGCCAGGCGGTCGTGTCGCGCAGAGAGGGCACGAGGTCGCGCCAGTCCTTCGCGACGAGCCAGAGAGCGAGCAGCAGAGCGGCCGCGGCCCGCTGCCCAGGCTCTATCCGGTCCAGCCCGGCGCCCACGGCCAGCCCGAGGAGCAGCGCGGCGCCGAGATGCCACTCGTGCACGCGAGCGCCGAGGACGTAGACGCGCGGCCCGAGGCGGTGCCGATCGATTCGGAGCACACCGACATCATCCGGATTTCGGCGGCGGGTGCCAGTCCCAACCGTCGCCGCATCCGTTACGAGCCTCAGCCTGCCGTCGTTTCGATAGCGTCCGTTGCTGGTGGAAGCGACGCACGACGTGCTCGTTGTCGGGGCTGGCTGCGCGGGAATGCGCGCGGCCATCGAAGCGCACGACGCGGGCGCCGACGTCGCACTCGTCTCCAAGATCCATCCCGTTCGGAGTCATTCCGGCGCGGCCGAGGGCGGTATCAACGCGGCGCTCGGAAACGCGTCCGAGGACGATCCCGAGAAGCACGCCTTCGACACCGTCAAGGGGTCGGACTATCTCGGCGACCAGGACGCGGTCGAAGTGCTCTGCAACGAGGCGCCGGGCGACGTCTACGAGCTCGAGCACTGGGGCGCGATCTTCTCGCGCACGGAAGACGGGCGGATCGCCCAGCGCCCCTTCGGCGCCGCCGGCGAGCCCCGGACTGCGTACGCGGCGGATATCACCGGGCACGTGCTCGTGCACGTCCTCTACGAGCAGGTGATGAAGCGTGACCTCAAGGTGTACGAGGAGTTCTTCGTCTGGAAGCTCGTCGAGCACGAGGACCGCTGCCAGGGCGTCGTGGCCTGGAATCTGATCGACGGCGGCCTCGCGACGATCGGCGCGAGGACCGTGATCCTCACCACCGGCGGGGCGGGGCGGCTCTACAGCGGCACCACCAACGCCTACGCCTGCACCGGCGACGGGATGGCCCAGGCACTGCGCGTCGGAGTCGCGCTCGAGGACATGGAGATGATGCAGTTCCACCCGACGACCCTCGCGCCGACGGGCGTCCTGATCACCGAGGGCTGCCGCGGGGAGGGCGCCTACCTCCTGAACGCCGAGGGCGAGCGCTTCCTCAAGCGCTACGCGCCGAACGCGATGGAGCTCGCTTCGCGCGATGTCATCTCCCGTGCCGAGCAGACCGAGATCGACGAGGGCCACGGGATCGACGGCAACGTGCTCCTCGACCTGCGCCACCTCGGTGCGGAGAAGATCCTCGAACGCCTGCATGGCACGCGCGAGCTGTCCATGGTCTTCGCCGGCGTCGACCCGATCTACGAGCCGATCCCCGTCCGGCCGGGCGCCCACTACCACATGGGCGGCGTGGACACGGACATCTGGGGCACGACCTCGCTGGAGGGCCTCTATGCCGCCGGCGAGTGCGCCTGCGTCTCCGTCCACGGCGCCAACCGGCTCGGCGGGAACGCGCTGATGGAGACGATCACCTTCGGCAAGCGCGCCGGCGCCCACGCGGCCGACTGGGCACTCACGCACACGACCGTCGAGGTGCCGCCCTCGGTCGAGGCGGACTCCGAGCGGGAGCTGAAGCAGCTGCTCGACCGAAGCGACGGCGAGCGGCCCTGGTCGATTCGCAACGAGCTAGCCGAGACGATGCACGAGCACTTCGGCGTCTTCCGGCGCGAGGAGCAGATGCGCAAGCAAGGCGAGATCGTCGCCGGCCTTCGCGAGCGCTACGAGCGGGTGGTCGTCGAAGACAAGGGCGAGATCTTCAATAACGACCTCACGCAGGCGCTGGAGCTCGGCTTCATGCTCGACCTCGCCGACTGCATGGTGGTCTCGGGGATCGAGCGCAAGGAAAGTCGCGGCGCTCACGCGCGCCCCTACGACTACCCGGACCGCGACGACGAGAACTTCCTCAAGCACACGCTCGTGACGATGGAGCACGGCGCGCCCAGGCTCAAATGGAAGCCGGTCACGATGACGAAGTGGCAGCCGATGGAGCGGACCTACTGATGCGGCGCCTGGCAGCTCTCGCGGCCCTTGTGACGCTCCTCCTCGCCGCGGCCGGCTGTGGCAGCAGCAACAAGAGCGCGGACACCGGCACTACCACCGAGGCGAACCCGATCGCCCAGGCTGCTGTGGACACCATGCGCTCCGGCAGCGTCAAGGTCGACTTCGGTATCTCGGGCAAGGGAGTCGAGGGCGGCGGCCGTGGCGTCTTCGACACCGGCACGACGGGCTCGGGCAGGCTCTCGATGACCGTCCAGAGCAACGGCCAGCCCACAGCGGTGGACACGATCGTGCACGGCAGCGTGCTCTACCTCCGCTCTCCGGTCTTCCAGCAGGCTCTGCCCGCCGGCAAGGAGTGGGTGCGGATCGACCTCGCCCAGTTGGCGCGGCAGCAGGGAGTCGACCTCGGGAGCCTCGTCGACGCCAATCCGACGCCGAACGCCGCCCTGGCCTACCTCCGGGGCTCGACGGGGAAGGTGGAGAAGGTGGGCGAGGAGAAGGTCAAGGGACAGCAGACGACGCACTACCGCTCCACGATCGATCTCGAGCAGGCCGCGCGCAGGGCGAAGGGCTCGACGAGGCGGTCGATCCGCCGTGTGATCGACGTTGCGGGAGTCACGCAGCTCCCGGTCGACGTATGGGTCGGCGACGACGGCTTCGTCCGCAAGGTGCGATACACACAGCACGCGAGCAAGAGCCAGGCGGCGAAGATCACGATGGAGCTGTATGACTTCGGCGCGCCGGTGACGATCACACCGCCTCCGGCGACGACGGTGATCGACTTCGCGCAACTGGTGGGACCACAAGGGAGCTGACACGGACGTTGCACTGAAGATCTGGCGGTACGATCCGGTGTCAGGCGAGAAGGCCCTGCGCGAGTACGAGGTCGACGCACCCGAGTGGGCCTGCCTGCTCGACGTGCTCGACCTGATCAAGGACAAGCACGACGGGACGCTCGCCTATCGCAAGAGCTGCCGGATGATGATCTGCGGCTCGTGCGGGATGCGAATGGACGGGCGCGCAATCCTGGCCTGCAAGGAGCGCATGAAGCCGATCGCCGACGCGGGCCACGTGCCCGTGATCTCGGCGATGGGGAACATGCCGGTACTGAAGGACCTCGTCGTCGACATGGAGCCCTTCTGGAACAAGGTGCGCTCGGTCAAGCCCTGGCTCGACCCCGGGTACGAGGAGCCCGCGGAGAAGGAGCGGATCGTCTCCCAGCAGAAGATGAACGTGATCCACAAGGAGGCGCTCTGCATCATGTGCGGCTGCTGCGTCTCCGAGTGCAACTCGATGGAGTCGGACCCGGAGTTCACCGGGCCGGCGGCGCTCGCGAAGGGCTTCCGCTTCGTCGGCGACGCGCGCGACCAGGCCGAGGTCGAACGGCTCAACATCCTTAACCAGGAGCACGGGATCTGGGACTGCACCCGCTGCTACTTCTGCAACGAGCGCTGCCCGAAGGGCGTCGACCCGCGCGATGCGATCGCGAAGCTCGGCGCCGAGTCGATCCGGCACGAGGTCGACCACGACATGGGCGCCAAGCACGCGAAGTGGTTCGTCAAGTCGGCCGAGACGACCGGCTGGCTGCGGGAGACGGAGCTGGTGCCGAAGACGCAGGGCGTCGTCGAGGCGATCAAGCAGGTCGGCTTCGCCCTCAACCTGGCGAAACACGGCAAGGTGCCGTCCCCGTTCCCACCGCACGTCGCCAAGGACGTTCGCGAGGCCCGGCTGCTCCGCGAGCTCATCCGAGAGCAGGGACGGCAGGGTGCGCTCGGGATCGTCCAGGGCGAGCATGCGCTCGGCCAGATCGAGTTCCTCGAGGAGTCGGGCGCGCGCGAGAACGCGCCGGAGATCCAGCCCGGGGTGGAACCCCCGCACGCGGAGGGATGAGCAAGGTCGCCTACTACACGGGCTGCCTCGCGGCGCTGTCGGCCAAGGAGCTGAACACCTCGACGAAGGCGCTTGCGCCGAGGCTCGGGATCGAGCTGGACGAGCTCGAGTCGGTCACCTGCTGCGGTGCCGGCGACATCCACGAGGCCGAGCCCGACTACTACCTGCACCTGAACGCGCGCATCCTCGCCTACGCCGAGGCCACCGGCAACGACACGCTGATGACGATCTGCAACGTCTGCACGCTCAACTTGCGCCAGGCCAACTGGCAGCTCAAGAACGACGACAACCTGCGGGCCCGGGTGAGCGCGAACCTCGAGGCCGTCGGAGCGCCGCCCTACGAAGGCACGGTCGAGGTCAAGCACCTGCTCTGGCTGATCGCCGAGGGCGACGGCTACGAGCGCCTGAAGGAGGTCGCGCACAAGGGGCTCAAGGGGCTCAAGGTGGCGCCGTTCTATGGCTGCCAGATCCTGCGGCCCTCGAAGATCCTCGGCTTCGAGAACCCCGATCAGCCCTGGTCGCTCGAGGCGATCATCGAGGCCTGCGGGGGCGAGCCGATCGACTATCCGGCGAAGATCAAGTGCTGCGGCTTCCCGATCATCCAGGCGCGCGAGGACGTCGCACTGGGTGAGCTGATCCAGCCGATCGAGCAGGCGACCGAGGCCGGTGCCGACGTGATCGTGACGCCGTGCCCGCTCTGCCACCTCTCCCTCGACGCGTGGCAGTCGAAGCTCAAGAAGGCCACAGGGCGCGATTACCGGATGCCGATCCTCCACCTCTCGCAGCTCATCGGCGTCGCGGCCGGGCTCGAGGAATCGGAGCTCCAGTTCAAGCGCCACGTGGTGTCGGTGGGGTCGGTGGTCGAGAAGCTCGAAGCAGAAGCCTAGTGCCGCGCAAGCTCGCGGCCTTCGGCGCCGCCCTCGGCGCCGGCGCTGCGGGGTGGGGACACTTCGAGGCCGGGTGGGTGCGGCTCGAGGCGCTTCCGTGCCCGCTGCCGGGGTTGCCTGCGGAGCTGGAGGGCTTGAGGATCGCGCACCTCTCCGACCTCCATCTCGGCTTCCCGTCGCGCGGCTCGGACGCGGTCGAGCGCGCGGTGTCATGGGTCGAGGAGCGCGGCCCCGACCTGACGCTGATCAGCGGTGACCTGCTCTCGCGGCGCAGCGGGGAGCCGCGGCTGCGAGAGCTGCTCGCGCGGATGCCGGCCTGTTTCGCTGTGCTTGGCAACCACGACTTCGCGCTCACCCGCGATCCGTTCTCGCACCCGGCCGAGGTCTACGACCTGGCGCCGGCGACCCTGCTGTCGGACGACTCTCGGACGCTCGAGCTGCGGGGCAAGCGGGTCCAGATCGTCGGCGTCGACCCGCGCTCGTACCGCCGGCGCCGGTCGCACCCGGAGCGCCTCGTCGATCCGCAGGCCGAGCTGCGGATCCTCCTCTGCCACTTCCCGAACGTGATCGACATGCTCCCGCCCGGCGCATTCCATCTCGTCCTCGCAGGACACCTGCACGCCGGGCAGATCTGCGTCCCCTGGCCGGGCGGGCGCCTGCGGCTCGCGCACATCCGCTGGACGTACATCCGCGGCCTCTACCGGCGCCCCACAGGCACATTGCACCTCTCGTCCGGGCTCGGCACGACCTTCGTTCCCTTCCGCTTCCTCGCGCGGCCTGAGGCGACCGAGCTCAACCTACAATCCGCTTGATGGAGGGCAGCGCCAGCGTGGCCGCGGACGTGCTCGCCAGCTACGCGGCCGACGCGGCGGTCGAAGTCGAAGGCGTGGTCGGGCTGGTCGAGAGCCGGTTGCCGCGGCACGGCGCCGTGCGGGTGAACGGAGAGGCCGGTGCGGTGAGGGTGGAGCTGCACGTCGAGCTCGCCTGGGGCGCCTCGGCGCCGGAAGTCGGGCGGGAAGTCCAGCGTCACGTCGCCGACTACCTTGAGCGGATGGCCGGCGCCCGCCCGCAGGCCGTCGACGTCGTCGTCGACGAGATCGGCCCCCCGTGAGACGCCGCTTGCGGTGTCTCCGTCAGGCCGGGTGGGCCACGTCCGTGCGGCCGTCTGAACAGACCAGTCGACCCGCTGGACGTCAGAAGGGCCGCCCCTGAGCCTCCGGATCCACGGCCTCACGGGCGCCACGCTCGAGCGAGCGCCGTCCGTCTGCCACGAGTGCGTGTGGTGGCAGTCCCGAACGGCCGGCCGCGCCGTCGACAAGGCGCGCTGGATCGAGAAGGCCGAGACCGAGTTCGGCGCCTGGGGCTCGATCTATGCCGACGACGACGGGCGGGTGCTCGGCTCGATGCAGTTCGGCGCGGCTCGGCTCTTCCCGCGCGCGTCCGAGCTTCCGGCCGGGCCGCCGTCCGACGACGCCGTGCTCGTCACGTGCGCCTACCTGGTCGACCGCTCGAGCCCCTGGGTGCTCCAGTCGCTCTTCCTCGCAGCCATCGGCGAGGCGAAGGACAAGGGCGCGGCCGCCTTGGAGGCGTTCGCCTACCGCTATCCGGAAGGCGAGTCCGACTACGAGCGCTTCCTCGTCCACCGCACGGTCTTCCCGCAGGACTTCCTCGCCGACTTCGGTTTTCAGGTCGTCCGCTCGTCGGGGTCGGTCCACCTCGCCCGCCTGGAGCTCGGCGGCCTCGTGCCGGTGCTCGAGGGGAGGCGCTGGAGGGTGTTGAGGGCCCTGCGGGAAGCCTTCCTCCCGGAGCCCGTGCCGGAGCCGCGAAGACCCTAGGCGGGCTTGAATCGCCGTCTGTTTCCCCGGCGTACGAGCGCCGCTCCGCCAAACCCTCCTAGCGCTGGGGGTACGCGGTCGCCCAGGCGGCGCGCAGGGCCGACTGCGTCGTCACGTGGAGCCGCACCTCGCACCCGCCGAGCGCGAGCTTGAGCCGGGGAAGAAGGGTCTCGTCGGTCGGGTCGGCGACGGCGACCGAGACGCTGTCGTCGGAATGCAGTCGGATCGGGATCGCGTGCAGCTGCTCGGCCTCATGCCAGGAGAGCAGCGCGCTCGCGCGATAGTCGACCGACGTCACGCCGATGTCCACGAACTCGACGTTGGCCTGCTCGGCCAGCACGCGGGCGACGTCGTCCTCGAAGCAGAACCGGAGGCGAACAAGCGCTTCGCCGAGCAGCTCGCCGGGCTCTTTCTCCTCGAGCGCCCGGTCGAGCTCCTCGTTCGTGACGAGCCCCTTGCGCAGCAGCAGCGCGCCGAGGTGCGAGCGGGGCTCGTGCTCGAAGAAGCTATGGTCGAGACGTGCGGGCCGCATGACCCGCTAGGTATCGGGATTTCGCGACGGCGTCTTGAGAGAAAGAGCGGAGTCCGGCCTATTCAGGCGGGAATCGGGCGTCGCGAGAGCACGAGCTCGGCGATCTGGATTCCGTTCAGCGCCGCGCCCTTGCGCAGGTTGTCGCACGCAAGGAAGAGCGAGAGCCCGTTCTCGGCTGCCGGGTCGCGGCGGATCCGGCCGACCAGGGCCTCGTCACCGCCGGCCGCCCTGCCGGGAGTCGGGAACTCCTCGAGGCCCACCGACTCGGCCGTCGCGAGCACCTCGCGCGCCTGGTTGGGAGAAAGCGGCCGCTCGGTCTCGAGCCAGACCGATTCGGCGTGTCCGACCGGCACCGGGACGCGGATGCAGGTGGCGCTCAGCGGCAGCTCCGGCAGCTCCAGGATCTTGCGCGTCTCGTCCCGAAGCTTCGACTCCTCCTCGAATTCCTCGCCGTCGTAGTCCCAGTCCATCGCCAGGTCGTGCTCGGCCTGCGGCTCGTCGAGAAGCCGCTGCAACCGTTGCGCTCCCGCACCGGACGCCGACTGGTAGGTGGCAACGCGGACGGCGCGAAGCCCGGCCGCCTGGTGCAGTGGCCCGAGCACGAGCGTGAGCGGGATCGCGCAGCAGTTCGGATTCGCCACCACACCTTCGTGCTCCAGTGCGCGATCGCCGTTCACCTCGGGCACGACCAGCGGGATTCCCGGCTCGAGCCTGAACGCCGCCGATTTGTCGATGCAGACGGCGCCTCCGCGGACCGCGTGGGGCACGAGCTCCCTGCTCGCGCGCGTCCCGACCGAGAAGAGGCAGAGATCGAGGTCGCCCGCCGACAGCCCCTCCCGGGTCCCCTCCTCGACGACGCGGCCGTCGGGCAGCTTCGTGCCGGCCGAGCGCGCGGAGGCGAAGGCCCGGACGTTCTCGAACCCGCGCTCGCGCAAGAGCTCCAGGACGACGCCGCCGACCGCGCCGGTGGCGCCGACCACCCCGATGCGCGCATCACGCATGCTGGCGCTCGGCCTCCGGGGCGTCGAGCTCGAAGGCGCGGTGCAGCTCGGCGACGGCTCTCTCGACGTCCTCGCCGCGCACGTGGCAGGCGATCTTGATCGGCGAGGTGACCACGACCTCGGGCTCGATCCCGGCCTCGGTGAGGGTCTCGAAGGCCTTCGCGGCCACTCCCGGGTGGCTCTTCATCCCGGCCCCGATCACGCTCACCTTGCCGAGGTCCTCGCGCGCGCTCCACTCGACGCCGAGGGTCTCGAGCGTCTCGCCGGCGACCTCGCGGTCCTCCGCGGGCGCCGAGAAGAGGATCTCCGGGCCGGTGCGGAGGATCGTGTCCACGTTCACGCCGGCCTCGGCGAGCGCTGCGAACAGCCGCGCCGGGCTCGTGCCGTCGACGCGGTAGAGCGTCTCCTCGCGCGTGTGTGTGATCCCGGAGATGAGCGCCTTCTCGAGCATCCGTTCGTCCTCCTCGCGAATCCAGGTGCCGTCCGCGCCCGAGAACGTGGAGCGGACGTGGAGCTTGACGTTGTGGTTCCGCGCGACCTCGACCGAGCGTACCTGGAGCACCCGCGCGCCCGATGCGGCCATCTCGAGCATCTCCTCGTAGCTGACCGCGTGCAGCTTGCGCGCCTGCGGGACGAGGCGCGGGTCTGCCGTGAAGACGCCTTCGACGTCGGTGTAGATCTCGCAGACCTCGGCGCCGAGTGCCGCGGCCAGCGCGACCGCGGTCGTGTCCGACCCACCGCGGCCGAGCGTCGTGATGTCGAAGTCGGTCGAGACGCCTTGGAACCCTGCGACCAGCACGATCCGGTCCTGGTCGAGCGCCTCGTGGATGCGGCGGGCGCGGACATCGACGATCTTGGCGCGGCCGTGGACGGTGTCCGTGACGATCCCGGCCTGCGACCCGGTGAGCGAGATCGCCTCGGCTCCGAGGTCGTGGATCGCCATCGCGGCGAGCGCGCAGGAGATCCGCTCGCCAACCGAGATCAGCATGTCGAGCTCGCGCGGCTTGGGGCGCGGCGAGACCTCGTAGGCGAGGCGGACGAGCTCGTCGGTCGAGTCGCCCATGGCGGAGAGCACGGCGACGACGCGGTTGCCCTCCGCCTGCGCCGCCACGAGGCGGCGCGCGACATCCTTGATCTTCTCCGGGTCGGCGACCGAGGTGCCGCCGAACTTCATCACCAGTGTCCCGAGTCGCCGCTCGGCGCCCTCGAGAGCCGGAAGAGCCTCGAATTCGGTGGTTGTCACGGCTGGAAGTCTAGGTCAGTGCCTGTACGGCCCTACATTTCGCGGCGGCCGGAGAGCGCCCTGCCGAGTGTGACCTCGTCGGCGTACTCGAGGTCGGCGCCCACCGGAAGACCGCTCGCCAGGCGGGTCACACGTACGCGGCCGCGCAGCCGGTCGGCCAGGTAGGCCGCGGTTGCCTCCCCGGTCATGTTCGGGTTGGTGGCGAGCACGACCTCCTGCACGCCGTTGCGCTCGACCCGGCCGAGCAGCTCGTCGATGCGCAGGTGCTCGGGGTCGACGCCGTCGAGTGGCGAGAGCGAGCCACCGAGGACGTGGTAGAGGCCGCGATACTCGTGCGTGCGCTCGACCGAGATCAGATCGGCGGGCTGCTCGACCACGCACACGATCGTGTGGTCCCGCCGCTCGTCGCGGCAGATCTCACATGTCTCCTCCTCGGTCAGGTTGCCGCACTCGCGACAGAAGCGGACGCGCTCCTTGACCTCGGCGATCGCGGCCGAGAGGGCGCCGGCCTCGTCCTTCGAGACCCGGAGGAGGTGGAAGGCAAGGCGCTGCGCGGTCCGCTGGCCGACCCCCGGCAAGCGGGTCAGCTGCGAGACGAGGTTCTCGACGGCAGGGCTGAACATGCCGTCATTGTGCCCTTTGCGTCGGTCTCAGCCGTCCGCTGTGGCGTTCTCGGCGAGACGGTTCAGCGCGGCCTCGAGCAGCGACGCCGCGATCTCCGGATGCGCGCTCACCAGCTCTCGGAAGCCTCCCCGGTCGAGGGCCAGGCAACGGAGCGGGGTCTGCGCCCGCACGCGGGCTGTCCGAGTGGCGTCGGCCGTCATCAGCGCCAGCTCGCCGAAGAAATCGCCGGGGCCGAGCTCGACGTGGTCGCGCTTCGTCTCGACGATCACGGTGCCCTCGGCGATGAAGAACATGCCCGTGCCCTTCATCCCCGGCTGAACCAAGACCTGGCCGGCGGGCACCTCGAGCTCCTTCGTCGCCTCGGCGACGCGCTCGAGCTCGGCCGTGTCCAGCTCGGCGAACAACGAGATCCGCCGCAGCGCGTCGGTGCGCCCGTCGGCCACTACAGCCCCGGGAGCCCCATGCCCTGCAGGCCGCCGAGCGCCGGGCCGAGCTTGGACTCCATCAGGCTCTGCGCGGAGCGGAGCGCCTCGTTGACCGCAGCCAGGATCATGTCCTCGAGCATCTCG
>DATAOV010000127.1:0-1775 GCA_036265535.1 Gaiellaceae bacterium
TTCGCCAGGAGATGCCGCACGTGCGACTTCACGGTCTCCTCTGAGAGGTAGAGGCGCACACCGATCTCGCGGTTCACGAGACCGTCGGAAATCAGCTGCAGAACCTCGATCTCGCGCATGGTCGGCTCCTGCTCGAGCTCCCGGAGCGGGGGCGTGAGCGGGATGACCTCGGCCTGCTCCTGGGTCGACCGGCGCGCGGCAGCCTCATCGAAGCGGCGCGCGTGGTCCAGGTATCGGGACAGGATGTCTTTGCGCTCGGCAGCGTCCATCGAAGCGAAAATCGGCACCCTGATTCCGGATCCTTACCCTCGTTCGAGGGACAGGGCCGTCGGCCGCGTCACGCGAAAAACCGCCGATAGCTACGCAAATCCGCACAAGCCGATCCTGCGGATAACCCTGTGGACAACCTTCTCAGGCCTTCGCCAGGAGCTTCGCCACGACCTTCAGGTCGGCGACCAGCTCCTTCATCGCGACGTCGCGCTCCTCCTCGCTCCTCTGGCGGAGGATCGAGGAAGGATGCACGGTCGCGACCACGTGCGGCGCGAGGTCGGACTCGACGGGACGGCCGCGCTGCTGCGTCACGCGGAAGTCGCGCCCCAGGAGCGACTGCGCGGCGGTGGCGCCGAGGACGACGAGCACCTTCGGCTCGACGGCCTCGAGCTCGGCCTCCAACCACGGCCTGCATGCGGCCATCTCGGACCAGTTCGGTTTCTTGTGGATCCGCCGCTTGCCCCTCGCCTCCCACTTGAAGTGCTTGACGGCGTTCGTGACGTACGCGAGCTCGCGGGCGATCCCGGCAGTCGCGAGCGCCTCGTCGAACACGCGGCCGGCGGGGCCGACGAACGGCTTGCCGGCGAGATCCTCCTTGTCACCGGGCTGCTCTCCGACGAAGAGGATTTCCGCGCTCGCCGCCCCCTCGCCGAAGACGGTCTGCGTCCCGGTTTTCCACAGGCCGCACGCCTTGCACTCTTTCGCAGCCGACCGAAGCTTGGTGAGGTTTCGGGAGGATGGGACGGGCGCCTCCACGCCTCAGCCATCCCCGGTCAGGAGGGAGGCAAACGCTCCGCCCCCGATCACCCGCTCCGCCCGCCCTCCCGCTCTCTGGCGCAGCTCGCGGTCGGAGGTGACGAGCCAGTACGGCCCTTCGAGCTCGCGGGCGCGCCGTGCGATCCAGTCGTCGGCGCTCTCGGGCCCGGTGCCGATGCCGCCCTCGGGCGCCGGGCCGTCGAAGACGATCTCGGGCTCGACGCCCTCCTCCCCGGCCCAGGCTCGAACCAACCGGACGAGCTCGTCCTCGGGGATGTTCGGCCAGCGGGAGCGCAGGACGTTGCGCGCGTCGATCAGAACTGTGAGGCTCAAGGGGTGCTGAGACTGTACGACCACCCGGCCTCCGGGAACTGTTACAAGGCCCGGCTCCTCCTGTCCCAACTCGGAATCGAGTACGAGCGGGTCGAGGTCGACATCTTCGCCGGCGAGGCGCTCGGGCCCGAGCATCGCGAGCGCAGTCCGGCCGGCCGCGTGCCGGTGCTCGAGCTCGAGGGCGGCACGTTTCTCCCCGAGTCTGGCGCGATCCTGCTCTACCTCTCCGAAGGCACCGACTACCTCCCGGAAGACAGGGTCGAGCGGGCGCGCGTCTGGCAGTGGCTGTTCTTCGAGCAGAACCAGATCGAGCCCGCGGTCGCGACGGCGCGCGTGATGCAGTGGAAGGGCCGCGACCGCGAGCGGCCCGACGCCTACGCGCACCGGATCGACTGGGCGAACGAGGCGCTCGACTC
>DATAOV010000128.1:0-3452 GCA_036265535.1 Gaiellaceae bacterium
GCGCCGAGCGCGTCGGGGTAAGGGATGCGCTCGCCGCGGACGTGGGGCAGCCGCAGCCAGCCGATCGCGAGGACGGCCAGCCCGAAGGGGATGTTGGCGAAGAAGACCCAGCGCCAGCTGATCGTGACGAGGAGCCCACCCACGACAGGTCCGAGGGCCGCCATCAGACCGCCGATCGCCGTCCATGCGCGGACGTTGTTGTCGCGCTGCTCGCCCGAGCTCGTTGCCAGCACCATGCTCAACGACGTGGGCGTCATCAGCGCCGCGCCGGCGGCCTGGACGACGCGGAAGACGACCAACGCGAGCGTGTCGTTCGCCGCAGCGCAGAGTGCTGACGCGACGGTGAACACGGCGACCCCGATCAGGAACCCGTACTCCCTCGGGAAGCGATCGGCCAGGCGCCCGAAGACGACGAGCAGTGCCGCGTAGACGATCGCGTAGGCGTTCAGGACCCACGAGAGATCGCCCAGCCCGGCCGAGCCGAAGTCGTGCGCGATGTTCGGCAGCGCGACGTTGACGACGAACACATCGAGAACTGCGAGGGAGAAGCCGATCGAGACGATCAACAGGACAAGCGACGCCGAGGCGTCTCGGCGGCGGGTGAGGAGCTGGCTAAGGAGGGGCATAGCCAGGTACCGTAGCACACTGACTAAAGCAGTGTGAAGTCAGCTAGACTGTGGCCCATGACCAAGACTCTGCGCATGACGGGCGAGCTCGAGCCACGCGACGGCTGGTCGGCGGGGGCCAGCTGCACGATCGCCAAGAGCGTTGAGCTTCTCTCCACCAGATCCGCGTTCCTTTTGATGCGTGAGGCCTTCTATGGGGCGACTCGCTTTGAGGAGTTCGTCCGGCGCGCCGAGCTCAGCGAGCCCGCCGCCTCCGCGCGGCTGCATGAGCTCGTCGAGCACGGGCTGCTGGAGCTCGAGCCCTACCAGGAGCCCGGACAACGCACGCGCAACCGCTACCGCCTCACCGAGAAGGGCGCCGACCTCTTCCCGGTGATCGCCAGCCTGATGCAGTGGGGCAACCGCTGGCTCAGCGACACCGGCGGGCCCGCGGAGCTCGTGCATCGGGGATGCGGCGCTGTCGTGCATGCGGAGCTGCGCTGCGAGCACGGCCACGCGGTCGAGCTCGCGGACCTGGACCTCGCAGCTACCACGTGACCGCGGCCGGCTCGCCCAGGAGCCGCGAGAGGATCTTGGCGTTTCCTCGCGTTTGCAATCCGCGGGCGCGTGCGGTGGTGAGGTCGAGTTGGCCCGTGAAGACGCCGACGAGGACCTGCGGGGCTCCGGTGAGGATGAGGTCGGGCTTCTCGGCGGCGCCCGGGCGGGTGTGGACCTCGCCGTCGCGGGCTTCGATAGTGATCGCCTCCTCGCCGGTGCGGAGCTCGATCGTGACGGGGGGGTCGTCGGGTGCTCGGTCGGTGACGAGGAGGCCGATGGGAAAGGCGAGCCACCGGACGCGGTAGGCGTCTCGCTCGTCGGGTTCCGTCATCAGCGGCGCGCCCCACCGTCCGAGCTCGAACAGGGTGGTCTCGAGCTCTTGGCCGCGAGGGGTGAGCCGGAAGAGAGTGGTCGCGATCGGCGGTGGCGCCTCCTCGCGGGTGACGATTCCTTCCCGTTCGAGGTCGCGGAGGCGCTCGGCGAGCAGGTTGGTGGCGATGCCGGGCAGGCCGTTATGGAGGTCGGTGTAGCGGCAGGCCCCCTGTAACAGCAGCTCGCGCACGATCAGCATGTTCCACCGGTCGCCAATCACGTCGAGGGCCTTGGCGATCGCGCAGTACTGCTTGTAGGAGCGCATGGCAGAAGTCTAGCTCGACCGAGCTTGATATCCAAGCGTTATTACTTGATTTTTTCACGGAGTCTCTTTAGGGTCTCCAGTCATGCGACGCCGCCCCCTGATTCTCGTCTCGCTGCTGCTGGCAGCGTTTGTGATCAACCTCGACATCACGATCGTCAACGTGGCCCTCCCGACGCTGGTTCGCGAGCTGCATGCGACGAACTCGCAGCTGCAGTGGGTCGTCGATGCCTACAACCTCGTGTTCGCCGCGCTGCTGCTGGCCTCCGGCAGTCTCAGCGACCGCCTCGGCCGCAAAGGCTTTCTGCTGGCCGGCCTGGGCGTGTTCGGAGTCGCCAGCATCGCCGGCGCTCTGACCTCTACCGCCGGCGAGCTCATCGTCGCCCGCTGCTTCATGGGTCTCGGCGCCGCGATGATCTTCCCCTCCACCCTCTCGCTGATCTCGAACGTGTTCACCGAGCGGACCGAGCGCGCCCGCGCGATCGGCCTCTGGGGCGCGACGGCGGGCATCGCGATCGCGCTCGGCCCGATCGTCGGGGGCTGGCTGCTCGAGCAGTTCAGCTGGACGAGCATCTTCTTCGCGATGGCACCCGTCGCCTTTGTCGGCGCCGTGCTCGTCGCCTGGAGCGTGCCGACCTCGCGCGATCCGGACGCGACCAAGACCGACGTCCCGGGACTGGTGCTCTCGAGCGCGGCGATGGCGCTGCTGACCTACACGATCATCGAGGCCCCCAACCACGGCTGGAGCAGTGGCCGCAGCGTCGCGGGCTTCGCACTCGCAGCGGGGCTGTTCGCCGCCTTCATCGTCCGCGAGCGCACCGCGCCAGAGCCGATGCTCGACCTCAGCCTCTTCCGCAACCCTCGCTTCGCTGCCGCGAGCGGCTCCGTCACCGTCGTCTTCTTCGCGCTGTCCGGCTTCAGCTTCCTGATCACCCAGTACTTCCAGTTCTTCAAGGGCTACGGGCCGCTCGCCACCGGTGTTCGCCTGCTGCCGGTCGCGATCTCTGTCGGGGTGATGTCGGTGGTCGGCACCAAGCTCGCCGTCCGCTTCGGCACCAAGCAGGTCGTCACCGCCGGCCTGTTCTGCTCCGCCGCCTTCTTCGCCTGGGTCTCGACCGCAAAGGTAGGAACCAGCTACCTCGAGATCGCCGGCCAGATGGTGCTCGGCGGCAGCAGCGTGGGACTCGTCAGCGCACCCGCGACCGAAGCGATCATGGGTGTCGTACCGACGGCCAAGGCCGGCATCGGCTCCGCTGTCAACGACGCCACCCGCCTGCTCGGAAGCGCCCTCGGCGTCGCCGTGATCGGCAGCGTCTACGTCTCTCTCTACAACACCCGACTGACCAACAGGCTTCCCGCTGAGCTGGCTCCGCGACTCGCGCGCACCGCCCACGACTCCGCCGGCGGCGCGCTCGAGCTCGCCAACCGCACCAGCCTTCACGGCCATCCCGCCCTCGGGAACGCCATCCACGCCGCAGCGTCCAACGCTTTCTTCCACGGCTTCAGCGCCGCCTGCCTTGTCGCCGCCGGCGTCGGCGCCGCGGGCGCGATCGTCAGCCTGCTGCTGCTCCCGGCCCATCCCGCGGCAGGGCTGACCCCCGCCCTTGAGACCGACTGACCATGACGATCGACACCGATATGGCCGCGGCGTTCGA
>DATAOV010000129.1:0-40902 GCA_036265535.1 Gaiellaceae bacterium
CCCTGCGGGGCAGGTGGTGGTGCACAACCACGTGCGAGCGCGGCGGCTGCCCGAAGACGACTGGTACGACGAGAAGGGCGAGGGGTTCCGAGACCAGGGCGAGGACGGCTTTCGCTTCTGGACGCAGGCACTCGACGAGGGGCCACCGCTTGAGCCGTGCGACTGCGGCTGGGCTCCGCACCTGCAGGCCCACTACCGCGTGGTGCTGCCGAGCGACGAGGCGTAGGGGCAGGGACCTCTCTGCCGCCGCCCGCCGTAGAGTTGGAATGTGGAGGCGCACGATGCGCCTGGGCAGGGACTGGGCAGCGCTGCAAAGCGGCTCGGCGCAAAAGCCCTGCAAAGGCCTGCCGGCCGCGACGAGCGGGCCTGGGTGCGGCGGGCCCAGGCCGGGTCTGCCTCGGACTTCGAGGCGCTCTTCCGCGCGCACTGGGGTCCTGCCTATCGCGCCGCGTACCTGGTCGTCCGCGACGCAGCGGCGGCCGAGGACATCGCCCAGGAGGCGTTCCTCGCCGCGGTGCGCGCCCTCGACCGGTTCGATCGTCGCCGCCCGTTCGGGCCGTGGCTGCACCGGATCGTGGTCAACCGGGCGATCGACTGGGCGCGGGCCCGCGCGCTGCGACCCGAAGCGGAGGCCGTTGACGTTCAGGCTCCCGAGCCGCCGGAGCGTGACGACGCGCTCCTGCGCGAGCTGGACCGGCTCTCGCCCGAGCACCGGGCGGTGATCGTGCTCCGCTACCTCCTCGACTACACACCCGGCGAGATCGCCGAGCTCCTGGAGCTGCCGCGCGGAACGGTGAACTCGCGCCTGCGCCGCGGGCTCGACGACCTGAAGGACCGGCTCCGGTGACCTATCGGGCTCCCCACGAGCACGAGGCGGGCGAGCGAGCGTGGGAGGTCGTCCGGGACGCCTACGAGACACGCGAGCCCCTCACCTGGCCGCGCCGGCACGCGCGGCCGCTCGTCGCGGGGGCGCTCATCGCCGCCGTGATCGCAGCCGTTCTGAGCCCGCCGGGCCGCTCCGTCGTACGGTCGTTCCGCAAGGCCGTCGGCGTCGAGCGCGCGGAGCCGGCACTCTTCTCGCTTCCCGCTCCCGGGCAGCTGCTCGTGACCAGCCCTCAGGGCGCCTGGCTCGTACGTGCAGACGGCTCGAAGCGCCTGCTCGGCCGCTACCGCGACGCCACGTTCTCCCCCCACGGGCTCTTCATCGCGGCGACGCGAGAGAACGAGCTCGTCGCACTCGACCCGAAGGGCGAGGTGCGCTGGACGCTCGCACGGCCCGGGCCGCGCTTCCCGGCCTGGGCCGGAACACGCACCGACACGCGGATCGCCTACCTCTCGGCAGGGCACCTCCACGTGGTCGCCGGAGACGGCACCGGCGATCGGACCTTCGGGCCCGCCGCGCCGGTGGTTCCCGCCTGGCGACCGGGTTCCGGGCACGTGCTCGCGTACTCGGACGGCGAGCGTGCAATGGTTCTCGACGCCGACACTCGCGTCGTCATCCTTCGCCTTCGGCTCCACGCCGGGACCTGGAAGCTGGCCTGGTCGTCCGACGGGCGGCTGCTGCTCGCCCTCGCGGCCAGGGGCCTCCGCATCTTCGAGCCGACCGGCAAGCTCGTACTGGCGCGCAATTCCGAGAGCCGGCCCTTCGTCGACGCGGCGTTCGAGCCGCGCACGCACCGTGTCGTCGCTCTGCGTGAGTACGGCTTCCAGAGCGAGGTCGTGTCCGCTCTGACCGGTCGGGTCGTGTTCCGCGGCACAGGGACGTTCGGTCAACTTTCCTGGGCCCCCCGACGACACTGGCTGCTGGTCACTTGGCCCACCGCGAACCAGTGGGTGTTTCTGCGCACGAGGCCGTCGAGGAGGATCGTCGGCGCCTCCCGCATCGCATCTCAGTTCGGCGGCTTCGCGCGCGTCTCGGGCTGGTGCTGCGCACGCTGATCGCCCTGGCCGCGCTCGCGCTGGCGCACGGGCCGCCGGTGACCGGCCCCGTGGTGCACTGGCGGCACTCGACCTCGCTCGGACGGCCCGACGGCGGCTCGCTCGTAAACGGCGTGCAGCTCCCGGCCGAGGGGATCACGTTCTTCACCTGGGACCCGGTTCTCCACCGCTCGCCGGACCGCGGCTGGCGTCGCTGGGGCAACGACCGGCTCGTGCGGATGGTGCTGCGGGTCGTGGACGAGTACTGGCTCGAGAACCCGGAGGCGCCGCGCGTCGCCATCGGCGACCTCAGCCGCCGGCACGGCGGCGACTTCCGGCCGAAGCACGCCTCGCACCAGAACGGCCTCGACGTCGACGTCTACTACCCGCGCCTCGACAG
This sequence comes from Gaiellaceae bacterium, assembly GCA_036265535.1. Classification (GTDB taxonomy): domain Bacteria; phylum Actinomycetota; class Thermoleophilia; order Gaiellales; family Gaiellaceae; genus AC-32. Next base: position 2,318 of record DATAOV010000129.1, read on the forward strand.
GCGCGAGCGGCCGCCGATCAGGCCTGCTCAGATCGACCGCCGTCTCGCCCAGGACCTCTTGAACCGGTTCGTCGCCGACGGGGCGATCCGGATCTTCGTCGGTCAGAACACGAGCCTGAAGGGCCCGCGCCGAATCGTCCAGGTCCTCGTCCAGCACGACAACCACATGCACGTCCGCATCGCGGGCCCGTAAGCTCGGGCCCGTGCTGGCCGTCGGCGACCCGATTCCAGAGGTGCAGGTCTGGATTGGCCCGCGAGACCGGGTCTCCCTGCGCGAGCTCGCGACCGATAAGCCGCTCCTACTGCTCTTCTACCTCTTCGACTGGTCGGCCACCTGAACGAACGAGATGGAGCTCCTGCGTGACAGGAGCCCGGAGTTCGAGCAGGCAGGCGTCCAGCCCCTTGGAGTCTCGCGCGACTCGCCCTGGACGCACATCGCCTGGATGCAGGCGCTCGATCTGAACTTCCCGCTTCTCTCGGACTGGAATGCGGGGGCCGTGCGTGGCTTCGGCGTAGCGCACGACTTCCGCGGCCTCGCGGACGTCGCCGAGCGGACGGCGTTCCTCGTCGACACGAGCGGTACGGTCCGCGGCGCATGGCGCTACGAGACGGCCGAGGTGCCGGACTTCGACGAGCTGCTCTCGGCCGCCCGGGCCTTGTAGCGCTCGTCTGCGCGCTCTACCTGGGCGCCGGGGTCGTGGCGACCTGGCCGGCGCTTCAGCGCGCCAACTCTCACTTCCTCGCGCACGCGACAACAGTTCCGGGTGAGGCGGCGGCCGGCGACCACCTTCAGGCCGAGTACCACCTCTGGCTGGTCGGCCACCAGCTCGAGCACGGCCGTGCGCCCTGGCGCGATCCCTACACCTTCCAGCCTGAGAGCTCACCGCGCGCGAACTTCGGCGGCTGGCCTTTCGGGCTCCCGTTCTGGCCGCTGAGCACCGTCTTCGGCGAGGTGCTCGGCTGGAACCTGCTCCTGCTGTTCACCTATCTCGCCGCCGGCGCGTTCGCGTACCTCTGGTTACGCGAGCTCGGGTTACCGCAAGGTGCCGCCCTGGTCGGCGGGCTCGTGTTCGCCCTCGCTCCCTACCGCGTCGCCCAGAGCGCCGGGCACCTGCGCGGGCCGATCTCGGTGTTGATCCCGCTCGCGCTCTGGGCCTTCGAGCGTTCTCGTCACGGAGGTCGGTGGTGGCTCGTGGGCGCGGGAGCGGCGCTCGCCTCGATCCCCTTCTCCGACGTCCATCTGGCGCTCGGCGCGATCCCGTTCTTCGCGCTCTACGCCATCTGTCGGAGCCGGGATCCGCAGGTGCTGGCAGGAGCTGCGCTCGTCACGCTCGCAGCGGTGGGGACCGCATTCCTCGTCGGGAACGAAGCGGTGTCGGGCTCGATCGGCTCCGGCGGCCGCTCGCTGCGCGAGGTGTCGCACTACTCGGCCGACGGTCTCGACTTCGTCACGCGCCACCCCCGGCACGGGCTGGAGAGCTTCGTCTTCCTCGGCTGGCTGACCCCGCTGCTCGCCATCGCCGGGCTCGTACTGCTCCTTCGGGCCGGCCGCCTTGGGCTGGCAGTGGCCCTCGCGCTCGGTGCGCTTGTACCGGTCCTGCTCGCCCTCGGCACCAATCTGCCGCTCTACTCGTTCCTCTGGCACCACCTCCCGCCCCTGCGCTACCCACGCGTTCCGGAGCGGCAGATGCCGATCGCCTGCCTCGCGATCGCCGCTTTGGCCGCCGTCACCGTCGCCCGCCTGCGCTGGCCGCTCGCGATCGTGGTCGCGGTGGTCGCGGTCGGGGCCGATCTGCGCGTGAGTATCTACGACGCGGCCGCGGCCGACGCAGGCAACCGCGCGTACGCGGCGCTACGGGCCCAGCCGCCGGGCCGTTTGCTCGAGCTGCCCGTCTACCACCCGTCCGTGCAGCTGGGGAGCGTCTACCCCTATTACGACCAGGAGGCGGGCAGGGAGCGGCCCGGCGGCTACTCGACCGTCGCGCCGCAGGACGCAGCGCTCCTCACGCTCCGCCTCGAGCCGCTCAACTGCGGCGACTGGCGACCGGGGCTGGAGGCACTCTTGCGCCGGCTCGGCGTCCGCTACTTCGCGCTCCACGCCGGCCTCTACTCGGGCACCGGCCGCGCGTGGTTCGCTTGGCAGGCCCTGGTCGACCACGGCTACGGCGAGGTTGCCCGCGACGGCGCCGTGACGATGTTCGCGCCCGGCCAGCCGCGGGGAGCGGCCAAGGTGCCCGAGCCGCGGCGCCCGATCGTCTTCTGCGAAGGCTGGGATCGCGGCTCTCCCCTCCACCGGCACACCGCGCTCTGGGCCCGCGGCTCGCGGCTGCAGGTCGCGGTGACGACGCGCGACCCTGACCGGATCACGTTCTCGGTCGCAGGACGCCGCGTGCGCTCCGTGAGAGTCACCGCGTCCGACCGGATCGGCGTCCCGCTCGGGGCCGGGGGCTGGCACCTCGTCGGCGTGGACGTCACCCGTACCGACCGGGGGCTTCGCCTACAATCCGTCAGGAGTGTTGCACGCTAAACACCTGACGGTGCTTCTCGTCCCGGTCCTCGTGGCCGGCTGCGGCAGCTCGAAGCCGTCGCGGCCGGCCGCGCCGAGCGTGCGCGAGGCAAGCATCGGCCGGGGCACGCACCAAGTCTGGCTGTTCGAACCGACTGGTCGGAAGCCGAAGGCGATAATCGTCTTCGTCCACGGCCGCGGCGACGCGCGCGAGGACACGCCCTACTACCACCGGCCCTGGCTTCGTCACCTGGCAGCGCGGGGGAACGCGGTTCTCTACCCGCGTTACGAGACCATTCCAGGCGACTCCAGGGCCCTGCGCTTCCTCTACGACGCTCTTCCCCCGGCGGCCGCGAAGCTCCCGAAGGGCCTCCCGATCGTGCTAATCGGCTATTCGCGCGGCGGCGGGCTCGTCGTCGACTACACGGCTCTCGCGCCGCAGATCGGAACGCCGCGTGCCGTGCTCGCGGTATTCCCGATCCTGCTCGACCCTCGCCTGCACCTGCGCTCGATTCCCCCGAGCGTCCGCTTCCTCTTCCTCGTGGGCGACCGCGACACCCAGGTCGGTGCCGGGGGCGCCCGAGACCTCCTGCAGCAACTGCTCGCGGCCGGCTACCCGCGTGGGCTCTTGCGCGCCGAGCTCGTCCGCTCGCAAGGCGACTTCAAGGCGACCCATCTCTCCGTGCTCGAGAACACCCCTGGGGCGCGCAGGGCGTTCTGGGTTCGCGCCGACCGGCTGATCGCTGCCGCGGCAGGCTAGGCCTGCTGCCTGCTCGTCAGGCCGAGGTTACGCTTGGCGCCAGGCCCGTGGAGACCGAGGTCCGCCTGTCGACGACCGAGCACGCCGTTCTCGGTCTGCTTGCCTTCGGCGAGTCGTCGGGGTACGACCTCGCGCGCTCGGCGGAGCGCAGCATCGACTACATGTGGGCGCCGTCCCGGAGTCAGATCTACAAGGTTCTCCCGAGACTCGTCGACCGCGGCCTGGCCGAGAGCCGCGAAGTCGCACAGCGCAGCCGACCGGACAAGGCGCTCTTTCGGATCACTCCGGCCGGCCTCGCGACTCTCCGCTCCTGGGTCGAGCACGTCGAGAACGACCCGCCCGGAGGGCCGGCCGTCTACCTGCTGAAGCTCTTCTTCGCCTGGGTCGCCCCGCCGGAGGCGGCTCGGGCGCAGCTCGAGGCCTACCGCGGCTTGCTCGAGAGACACCTGGGTGCGTTCGAGGAGATGGATCGGGCCCCGCGGGGCGACGAGTCCGTCCACTCCCGAATCGCCCTCCGCCACGGGATCATCCGCGCGCGCGCCACCCTCCGCTGGGTCGACGAAGCCAAGGCACTGCTCGAGTCGGACGGGCTCAGTGCGCCGCGAAGAACCCGTCGATGAGACGCCGGGCTGCGGGGCTGGAGGCCACGAGGTCCGTGCCGTGCTCGCCTCGCTCGAGGATCTGAATCGCCTTGTCGGCCGACGCCGTCCCGGCGTAGAGCCGGCGCGCGTCGCTCGCAAAGTCGGTGTCGAGCCGGCCCGCCAGGAACAGCACCGGCGCTTGCAGCCGTCTAGCAGCGTCGATCGCGCCCACGAGGTCTGCCGCGCCCGAGACGCTCACGACCCCGTCGACCTGCGGCCGCGCGTCCGCGCCCCCGACGATCACGGCAGAGCCGCCGAAGGACGCCCCGACGAGGAACACCTTCCGGGCGCCACGGCTCCGGACGAGCTTCGCCGCGGCTGCCACGTCCAGGCCGAAGCCCCGGGTCGACGTCTGACGATGCTGCGACTGGCCGTAGTTGCGAAGGTCGAACACGAGCGCCATGTACCCGCGTCGCGCCTCACGCTTTGCGAACCAGAGCCACTGACAGAGGTCGCCCGGGCTCTGGTGCGCGAACACGATCGCCTTCGGTCCGCGTCCGAAGAGGTGGCCTACGAGGCGCGTGCCGTCCGCCGCGCGAAAACGGACGTCTCCGGAGCGCGCGGTGCAACCGTCCCACGATGTGCGTGCGTTCCCGCCGACGGGGGCAAGTGCCACCACCAACACCGCGCAGATCCCTGCGGCTGCCAGGCGAGACGTCGACGTCATCGCCCGACAGCATAGTCTCGGCGAGACTAACGCGTGCTACATGCCCATGGCGTGGTATCCGGCGTCGACGTACAGCGTCGTGGCGGTGACGTTACGAGCCGCGTCGGAGACCAGATAGGCCGCAGCCGCGCCCACGTCGTCCGCGTCGATCGGGCGGTGCAGCGGCGAGCGTTCGTCGACGATCGACTCCATAGTCGGGAAGCCGGCGATCGAGCGGGCTGCCAGCGTCCGCACCGGCCCGGCCGAGATCGCGTTCACCCTGATGTTCTTCGCGCCCAGGTCCCACGCGAGGTAGCGGACCGAGGAATCCAGCGTCGCCTTCGCCACGCCCATGACGTTGTAGTGGGGCACCGCGCGCTCGCCGCCGAGGTAGGTCATCGTCAGGATCGAGCCGCCGCCGGCCGCCTCCATCAGAGGCTCCGCCAGCCGCGAGCAGGCGACGAGCGAGTAGGCCGAGACGTCGACCGCCATCCAAAAGCGATCCCGAGGGGTGTCGGTGAAGCGGCCCTCGAGATCCTCCGCCGCGGCGTAGGCGACCGAATGCACGAGCAGGTCGAGCTCGCCGTCGAATGCCTCGCCCACCGCGCCGAAGACCCGCTCGAGGTCGTCGTCGGCGCGCACATCGCACGAGGTCACGAGCGGAGAGCCGACCGACTCCGCGAGCTCGCGGACGTTCTTCTCGATGCGCTCGCCCTGGTAGGTGAACGCGAGCGTCGCGCCACCCTCGGTGAGCCGCCGGGCGATCGCCCAGGCGATCGAGCGGCGGTTCGCGACGCCGAGGACGAGACCACGCTTGCCCGCGAATGAGCCATCCACGATCGGCGAGTCTACGAAGTCTGGAATCTCCGGTACTCTGAGAGCTCTTGCGCCGCCCACTTGTTCTGTCGCTCTCGGCGGCGCTGTTGATTCTCGCCACCTCCGCCGCAGCCTCTGCCGAGCTCAGACCGGTCCGACTGCCGCAGCGCGGCGAGGTCGTCTTCCCGCGGGCGCGTCACGGAGTGGTGCGCATCCCGGCCGGCCACGGCTCGAAACGCGTAACCGTTCTCGTCGGGCTGAACCTGCCGCCACTCGCCGCCCGCTACGGCCCGGGGCTCCAAGCGTTCGGGGCGCGCAGAAGGCTCGACAGCACGAGCTCGACCTCGCGGGCCTACCTCGCCCGTATCGAGCGCACGCAGGCCCTCGCGGCGCGCCGGCTGAGGCACGCGATCCCGAAGGCGCGAATCTTCCACCGCTACAAGGTGATTCTCGACGGCTTCGCCGTCCACCTCCCGTACCGCGACCTGCCGAGGCTCTTCCATGTCGCCGGGGTGCGAAAGGTCTACCCGAGCCTGCGCTACCACCTGGACACGAACAAGAGCCCCGCGGTGATCAAGGCGGACACGTTCTGGGCAACGACCGGCGGCTTCGGCCAGGGGATCAAGATCGGCGTCGTCGACGACGGGGTCGACGGGTCGAACCCGTTTTTCAACCCGGCTGGCTTCTCGTACCCGGCGGGCTTCCCGAAAGGCGCTCGGAAGTTCACGACACGCAAGGTGATCGTCGCCCGTGCCTTCCCGGGCCCCGGCTCCGGCGCGCAGGGCCGACTCCCGCTCTGGCGGCCCGGCTCCTTTCACGGCACCCACGTCGCCGGGATCGCGGCAGGCGTCGCGGGAACCGTCGTCACCGCCCAGGCCGACCATCCGGCGGTCTCGGGACTCTCGGGGATCGCGCCACGCGCCTGGATCGGCAACTACCGCGTGTTCAACGTGCCAGTCCTGACTGGCGGGCTCGACGCCTTCACGCCCGAGATCGTGCTCGCCTTCGAGGCGGCCGTGAACGACGGAATGGACGTGATCAACTTCTCCGGCGGGGGCCCGGAGGCCGATCCGTCGAGCGACGCGCTGATCCAAGCGCTCGAGAACGTCACGGCCGCCGGGGTTGTCCCCGTCATCTCGGCCGGCAACGACCGGGACGACTTCGGGCTCGGCTCGGTCGGCTCTCCCAGCAACGCGCCTTCGGCGATCTCGGTGGCGGCGTCCTCAAACCTCCACGTCTTCGGCCCGGAACTGACGGTGACCAGCTCGGGTGCCCCCGCCAGCATCGAGCACGTGCCCTTCGCACACAACTTCCATGTCCCAACGCCCTGGGAGGACAGCGACCAGCCGCTGGTGGACGTCGGGACGATCACCGGCACCGACGGCAAACCGGTCGAGCGTCACGTCTGTGGGCCCACGGGCTCCGACCCGAACGACCCGCGCTTCTCGACCCTCCCGGCTCGCTCGCTGGCCGGGGTGGTCGCGCTCGTCTCGCGCGGGGGGTGCACGTTCGACTCGAAGGTCGAGCGTGTTCGCGCCGCCGGCGCCGGCGGGATCATCCTCGTCGACAACCGCTTCGGAGAGCCCAACCAGATCCCGATCCGGCTCGGACTAACCGCCGGCATGATCTCCGACCTCGACGGGGCGAACATCCGCGCCTTCATCGCGGCGAACGGCGGACGCGCAACCTTCCGGGTCTCGGGTGAGCTCGCACCGCACGAGATCCAGACCGGCCGCAGCGGAGTGATCACGAGCTTCTCCTCCGCCGGGCCGACGAACTTCGACCACCGGCTCAAGCCCGACGTTGCGGCCCCGGGCGGACAGATCCTCTCCTCGACGCTGCAGGAGTTCGCCGGCGCTCCGTTCGCCGTCTTCGACGGCACGAGCATGGCCGCCCCGCACGTCTCGGGCGCGGCGACGCTCCTGCTCCAGCAGCATCCTGGCTGGACGCCGCAGCAGGTGAAGTCGGCGCTGACGACCTCGGCGGCGCCCGCCTGGGGCGACACCGCGCGCGCGCACGAGGCCCCGGTCTTGCTCGAAGGGGGCGGCCTCGTCGACGTGGCCGCGGCCGACGACCCGAAGCTCTTCGCCGACCCGACGTCGCTTTCCTACGGCTACCTCACGACCACGACGTCCGCGGCGCGCAAGCCCTTGCTGCTCTCGCTGAGCGACGCCGGAGCCGGCGGCGGCGCCTGGACGATCTCGATCGCTCCACAGGCCGCCACGTCGGGCGCCTCGATCGCGCCGGCCACCACCTCGGTGACGGTCGCTCCAGGCGGTGTGGTCGACATCCCGATCGTCGCCTCAGCCAGCCGGGGAGCCCCCACCGGCGACAACTACGGTTTCGTGGTGCTGACGCGCGGCGCCGACCGGCTGCGCGTGCCTTACTACTTCTCCGTCCAGTACCCGCAGATCGGGCGCGCGCCGCGCGTGACGATCAAGCGCGACCAGCTCGGCTTCACGAACCGCGGGACGTCGTTCGTCGACAACTACCGCTTCCCGACCGAGCCGTTCGGCCCGCCACCCGACTACACCGGGAAGACGTTCAACGAGGACGGCGCCGAGCACGTCTACACGGTGCGGGTCAACTCCCACGTCGCCAACGCCGGGGTGGCCGTCGTCGCGGCGGGGCAGGGCGCGCTCGTCGAGCCGTGGTTCCTCGGCTCGCTGAACGAGAACGACGTACAGGGCTACTCGGGGACGCCGGTCAACGTGAACGCGCTCACGTTCGAGTACCAGTTCGACAACGGCGTGGCCGCGCTGGACTTCCCGCACGAGGGACGCTACTTCGTCTCCGTCGACTCTCGCGCCGACCCCTACACCGACGAGCCGCTGCGAGGGCCGTACGTCCTCCACTACTGGCAGAACGACGTCACGCCGCCCCGCTTCCGCTTCCTGACGAAGGTCGTGAGCGCGGGCCGACCGATGCTCGCGGGGATCGCGACCGACCGCGGCGCGGGGGTGGATCCGCTCTCGCTCGTGATCGGCTACAAGCAGACGCTGCTCCTCGCGGCGCTCTACGACCCGGGCTCGGGGCTCGCGCTCTGGCCGCTCACCCTCGGGCCGAAGGTCGGCGTCGGGAGAACGCCGGTGATCGCGATCGCCTCCGACTACCAGGAGTCGAAGAACATCGACCAGGCCGGCGCCAACGTGCTCCCGAACACGGCCTTCCGCGCCTTGAGGCTCCGCGTCGTCGCGAGGCCGACTGCGACCTGGCTGCTGCCGAAGGCCCGGACGTGCGCGCGCAAGGTGGAGAGCCTGTTCGTAACGGCGAGCTCGGCGAAGGGCGTGCGCTCGGTGCGGTTCCTCGACGGCCGGCACAAGATCGCGAAGGTCACGCGCAGCATCGAGGGCCTCTACCTGACCACGTGGCGGACGGCCAAGGCCACTCGCGGCAAGCATTTGTTGCGGGCAGTCGTGACCGACCGGCGCGGCAAGACCGCGTCCGTCACTCGGATCCTGCGCGTGTGTCACAAGTAGCGGTCGTTACCGGCGGATCCAGCGGAATCGGGGCCTCGGTGGCTCGCGCGTTGTCCGCGCGCGGCTGGCACTGCGTCCTGATCGCTCGCGGCGAGGAGCGCCTGCGGCCGCTCGCGGAGGAGCTCGAGGCGGAGTGGGAGACCTGCGACGTCGGCGACCGGGAGGCGGTCGACCGGGTTGCGGCGGCGATCGTCGAGCGGCATCCGAAAGTCGGGCTGCTCGTCAACAATGCGGGCGTTCCGGGCCGGGGTACCTTCCTGCGCCTGCCGCCGGAGCGGATCGAGGAGATCACAAAGACGAACTACCTCGGCAGCGTCTGGTGCCTCCGGGCGTTTCTGCCGGCGCTGCAGGCGGCGGCGCCTGCCGACGTCGTCAACGTCGTCTCGGTCGCGGGCACCGTCGCGGCCGGAAGCGGCGGGCCTTATACGGCTTCCAAGCACGCCCAGCTCGCCTTCTCGCGGTCGGTGCGGAGCGAGCTTGCCCCGCGCGGAGTTCGCGTGCACACGGTCCTCCCGGGCTTCGTCGAGACCGAGGGTTTCCCCCAGCGGAGCCGCTTCTCCAACCGCTTCGTGCGCGGGCTGGTAGTCGATCCCGAGCTCGTGGCCGAGCGGATCCTGAAGGCGCTCGAACGAGATCGGAAAGAGGTGTTCGTGCCGGGCTGGTACCGGGTGGCGCCGCTTGCGCAGGCGCTGGCGCCGGGTCTCGTGGCCCGCGTGGGCGCGCGCGGAATCCGCCCCTCCGGCGACTAAGATTCCGCCATCGAGGATGAGCTCACCGCCGCCGAGGTAGCAAGGGTTGCCGAGTTTCGAGCCGCCCTGAGGCGCTTCTTGCGCACCTCGGAGCGCAACGCGCGCGCCGCACGCCTGACGCCGCAGCGCTACCTGCTCCTGCTGATGATCAAAGGCGCCGCCGACCACAGCGAGCAGTCGACGGTGACCGAGCTTGCCGAACGGCTCCAGCTCGCGCAGAGCACCGTCACCGAGCTCGTGCGCCGGGCCGAAGAAACCGGGCTCGTCGAGCGGGAGCGCTCCAGCGAGGACGGCCGAATCGCGTTCCTGCGCCTGACTCCCGAGGGCGAGCGGCGGCTGGCGCAGTCGTTCACCAGCAACGAGAAAGAACGACAGGCGCTCGCCCACGCGTTCGCGTCGCTGGAGGGCCGCCTGTCCGAATCCTGAGGCGGTTCCCCCGCGATTTCTGGGTGTTGCTCGCCGGGGACGGCGTGTCGCATCTCGGGTATGGGGTCTTCGCGCCCTACGTGGCGCTCTACCTGACCGGGCCGATCGGCGCCTCGAACACTGCGACCGGGCTCGTGCTGGCTGCCTGGGGCCTCGTCGGACTCCTGACCGCACCCTTCGGCGGGCTGCTCTCGGACCGTCTCGGCCGGCGGCCGCTGATCCTCGGCGGGCTCGCGGGCTCCGCCTTCTGCGCGTTCGCCTTCTTCCTCGCCTCCAGCGTCTGGGTGCTCCTCCTGCTCGTGCCGCTCTGGGGGCTCTGCTTCTCGATGATGCGTCCGGCTATGCGCGCCTACCTCGTGGACGTGGTCGACCCCGAGCTGCGGGTGGAGGCGTTCGGGATCGACCGGCTCGTCGCGAATGCGACCTTCGCGCTGGGCCCGCCGCTGGGCGCGCTGGTGATCACCGTCGCCTCGCTTCGCGACACGTTCCTGGTGACGGCGGTGGCAGAGCTCTCATTCCTCGCGATCGCCGTGCTTTGGCTGCCGGAGAGCCACCCCGCGGCGACGCGAGCGGAGGAGCCACCGCCCCGCCTCACCGAGGCGTTGCACGACCGGCTGCTGCTGCTGCTCGCGCTCGGCACCGCCCTGGCGTGGTTCCTGTTCGCCGTCTACGACGAGGTCTTCGGTGTCTTCCTGCACCAGGATCGCGGGCTCGCGATCTCGACCTGGGGCCTCCTGTTCACGATCAATCCGGTGCTCGTCGTGCTGACCCAGTACCCGGCGGCGCGCTGGGCGAGTGGCCGTTCGCCGCGGTTCGTGCTCTCGCTCGGGGCGCTGCTGAACGGGCTCGCGGTCTTCCTGCTGCTGCCGTTTACGGGGATCGCGATCGTGGTCGTCTCGATCGTCCTCCTGACCGCAGGCGAGATCCTGCTCGCCCCCGTCTCGAGCGCGCTCGCGGCAACGCTCGCGCCGGAGCGCCTGCGCGGCTCGTACCAGAGCGTGCTGGACTGCGGTTACAGCGCGGCGTCGATGCCCGCAGTCGCGCTCGGGCTCTTCCTCGTCGGGCGCGGCGACTTCGAGTGGCTGCTGGGCGCCGCGCCGCTCGTCGCACTGGCGGCGGCGGTGTGCTTCTCCGCGCTACCGGGGAAGGGAACCGACGTGCAACCCGTTGTAGAGGCGGTGTGAGGATCGAGTTCCTGTTCTGGCGCGAGTGCCCGTCGCACCCCGAGGCGCGGGCGCTTCTGGACGAGGTCCTCGCCGCGCGGGGGCTCGAGGTCGAGATCGAGGAGCGCGAGGTGATGACCACGGAGGAGGCAGAGCGGCTGGCGTTCCCCGGCTCGCCGACGATCCGTGTCGACGGCCGCGACGTGGATCCCGCCGGAGCCGGGTCACGTCCCGCCTTGACCTGCCGCATCTACTACCGACCCGACGGGCGCGTCTCGCCCGTCCCGACCCGAGAGCAACTCGAGGAGGCACTGACATGAGCGTTGGACTGGGAACGGAGGCCCCGCGGTTCGACCTGCCGGGCGTGGACGGACAGAACCATTCGCTGGACTCCTACGCGGATGCGGAGACGCTCGTCCTCGTCCAGTGGTGCAACCACTGTCCGTACGTTCGGGCATGGGAGCAGCGGCTGAGCGCGATCGCACGCGACTACGCCGACCGCGGCGTGCGGGTGGTCGCGGTCAACTCGAACGACGCGGCGAGCCACCCCGAGGACTCCTTCGAGGAGATGCAGAAGCGCGCCTCGTTGCAGGGCTTCGCCTTCGACTATCTCTACGACGAGCCCCAGTCGGTGGCGAAGGAGCTGGCGTCCGAGCGGACGCCCGAGGTCTTCCTCTTCGACCGCGACCGGGAGCTCGTCTACCACGGCGCGATCGACGACGCCCGTGAGGAGGAGGACGTGAGCCAGCAGTACCTCCGGGACGCGCTGAACGCCGTTCTGTCGGGCCAGGAGCCGGCTGTCACGGAGACCCCGGCGGTGGGCTGCACGGTCAAATGGAGGTGACGCTCTCCGTTTCGCTCATGTGAGCTGGATCACGCACCCAAGCGCGCGAACGTGACGACGACATCGACCAGCGACACGAGATCGGCGCTCTTCCGGAGGTACGCAGCGGCCCCTACCTCGAAGGCACGGGAATCCTCCGCCTCATCGTCGGCCGTCATGAGCAAGACAGCCGGACTCTCAGAAAGCTCGCGCATTCTCCGCGCTGCCTCGATGCCGTCGAGACCGGGGATGGCGACCTCCATCAGCACGAGGGCCGGCTTCAGCGCCTCGACGAGGTGGAGTGCCTCGTCCCCGGTCTCGGCGATCCCAACCACCTCAAACGCATCGTGCGCCTCGATTGCCACCCGTAGTCTTTCGGAGAAGCGGCGGTCGTCGTCTGCGATCAGGATTCGAGTGCGGTCCGCTGGCGGAGGCGGATGGGGCGGCACGAGCCGGAGTCTGACAGACCCCAACCTCCGTTCAACTCCCCAAGAGTGAGGCGGTCGGGTCCCATCATCCGCCGTCTACGCGCGAGGGCTGGCCCGCTCGGCCGGGACCACGCCGTGGAGATGCGCCCAGCGGCTCGCCTCCGTCCGATTCGTCACCTCGAGCTTCTGATAGACGTTCGAGAGGTGGAACTTCACAGTCTCCTCGGTCACCCAAAGAATCCGAGCGAGTTGTGCGTTCGAGTAGCCATCCACGACGAGCTCCAGGACCTCGAGCTCACGAGGCGTGAGGATCTCTGCTGCTTTCGTCGCCGCCGGCCCTGCCGCCACCTCGCCAAGAGGCCACTCCTTGGCGAGGTAGATCGACCGCTCGAACGTTTGCATGATCGCAAGCTTGAAGTCGTCGGCCCGGGCTGACTTGAGCACGTAGGCCGCGGCCCCCGCGGCAAAGGCCGCCTTGATGGCTCGCGGATCACCGACGCTCGACCAGACGACTACCTGAAGGCCTGTCACTCGGTCTCGCGCCCGTTCGACGCAGTCGAGGTCACCGCTGTCTGAGCCATTGTCGATTCCGGCGACGAGCAGGTGCGGCTCGTGTTCTTCGACCAACCCGACTACCTCCTCGACCGAGGTCGTCCTGGCACACACTGCCACTCCGATCGCCGGCAGAACAACGTGAACGAGGGAATGAAGCCAGAGCTGCGAGCGGTCGAACACCACGGCGCTGCGCAGTGGCTCCGGGGTCACGCCAACCCTTCCCTCACTGCCGCCGTTCCCCACACCGCGGCCTGCGGCGAAGTCTCGTCATCGCACAGACGACCCCTAGCGAGGTCGACACCGTCCTCTCCCAGAACTGGCTTGGAAACCGCAATCAACATTAGGAGAGGCAAAAGGGTTTGTCAACAGGGAAAGGATGGGGCAAAACGGCGCCCATCTCGAGTGCCTATGAAAGGCGTCCGCGCTGGGTTATCCTTCGCGCGGGAGCGAGGGCTTGCGGCACTCCCCGGCTTGGAAACCTTGGGTCGCGCCGCGGCCCGCCTCCCTGCTCGCAAGGGGGCGCGGCTGACGACTCCGAGGCCGCGGCTTGCCGCCGCCGCCCCCCTGAACTCACAAATCCTCCACGAACGGGGAGGTGGTCTTGACCGCCGCCTCTCAGTTCGAGCACCCTGTACCGGAACCGGGGAGAAATGCCACCCGAATCACCGCGACAGACAGGAAGTCGTGGAATTAGGCGAAGCCTTCAAGCGGATCGTCGGGCAACACCTGTTGCTCATCGCCTGTTTCGTAATGGCCGGCCTCCTCGCCGCTGCACTCATCCATCAGGGCGCGAGTAAGACCTACGCGTCCTCGACGCGGCTCGTGCTCGATACACAGGATCCGAAGTCCCGGACGGAGGCCGCGGCGATCGCCGACACGGGCCAGGCAATCGCGACGAGTCCAGCGCAGGTTCGGGCTGCTCTCAGTCGACTTCAGATGCGGCGTGATCCGCGCGAAGTAGCGAGCCAGGTCTCAGTACGACCGCTCGGCACGTCGGGCGTGCTGGAGCTTTCGGTCAACGATCGAGACCGGCGGGCTGCACAGGCTATTGCGGATGCCCTTGCTGCTCAGGTGATCAGGGTCAGACGCGAGGTGAGCGATGGCGAACTCCAACAGATTCTCGGCGCGATCAACCGTCAGATCGACGAACTTGGTCACAGGATCTCGAACCTCGACCAGGCCGGCGGCGCTGCCGGCAGCCAACGCGACTTTCTCGCTCAACGGCGGGCCACGCTCGAGGCCGAACGTGTGAGTCTTCTGTCGAACGCGGTTCTGCGGCCCACGCCGTCCGTCATCAGCGCGGCGACGCTGCCTCGCCACGCGGACGCCTCAGGCGCGCTTCCGATTCTGTCCCTAGGCGCGATCCTCGGCCTGTTCGTGGGACTCGGGGTCGCAGGCCTGATCGAGATGATTCGTCCCACTCTCGTTGGTGAGGACGCCCTTGCCCGAGAATTCCACACGCAGTCTCTCGGCACGTTGTCGGGCGCTCCGGATGAGGAATCTGTCCGGGACACGCCGTGGTTGTGGGATCGCATCAGGATCGCCGGCGAGGCGGCAGGGGTTCGTTCCGTACGGTTACTCGGAGTCGGCCCATCGTGCGATCTGAGGCCACTGGCGACTACGCTCACGCAGCATCGCGATTCCCATCCGGGACCTCGCAGAGCACCCAAGGGATCGAGTGGATCGGGCGCGCGGGGAAGGGGGGTTCCGATCAACGTGTTCGACCCACACACGTGGTCACCGAACGGCAGTGGTGCTGCCCTCGTTCTCGTTTTGCCGAACGCGCTCAAGAAGAGCGACATCGCCGATGCCAATCGCCTCGTGGCACTCAGTCGGCTGCCTGTCCTCGGCGTCGTCACGTACGAGCGCGCACGCTCTCTGAAACCGAAGCAGCACCCTCTCGATACCGTCGTACACCTGGCGAAGAACGGTGCGGGACGAGGACGCGCCGGCCAGGCTCGCATCGCGAAGGCGATCCGCTCGCACGTCCCTCAGTGAGGAGGACGCAGAAGCTGGCGGCCGCGCCAGCGTCGCGTCGCTGGTCCCGGTCGTGCCCCGATTGATCTTGCTCGCAGCGCTCTCGCTGCTCGGTTACGCATTCGTCGCCGGCCTCGACGGGGCGAACGGTAAGCCCTTGGGCTCAAGCATCCTCGGCACGGGCGTAGCTCAGACGTCGCACGCCCGCACCGTCGGGGAGAACGCGACTCGCAGGGCACCCCGAGATCGCTACATGATCGACTCAGGCTCCAGCGCGGCGACCGTTGCTTCCTACGGCTGGAACCTCCTCGACGTCAGCTCGAAGTCGGCGGCCGATCGCCTTCCGCCGCGAACGAGGGGGCTCGTGTGGCTCGGCGACTACGACAATTCGAGCTGCACATGGGAGGTCTCCGCTGCCGACGTTCGCGCCGACGTGCCCGCAATGGCGCACGATCCCAAGGTCGCTGGGTACTTCATCTCGGATGAGGCCGACCCGAACGCCTGCCCGTCCGCGCCCGTCCAGCACAAAGCCCGCACGCGACTCATTCACGCATTGAGCCCGGGCAAGCCCACGGTGATGGTCATGGACTCGAACTCCGGTCGCGCGAGCATCGAGCAGATGCCCAAGTGGGTGGGCGCAGCCGACCGCATCGCGCTCGATCCGTACCCGTGCTATCCGGGGAAGACGTGCAACTTCGCCTGGATCGAGGCGATCATCAAGGCGGCCGATCGAGCCCGGCTTCGGTACTGGGGCGTCGTACAGGCCTTCGACGACTCCACCTGGCGCTGGCCTACCAGAGCTGAGGAGCGTCGCATGCTCGCGCAATGGGCCGCATCGAGACAGTCCGGCTACATGACCTTCGCCTGGACCTGGCACGGGCATACGCTCGCGAAGCGTCCGGCCCTGCTGAGGGTGTTCAAGAACTTCAATCGCACCGCGCCCGGCGCGCCCAGAGCAGGGGCGCGTGGCACAGCCGCCCTGGAAACTGCCGCCGAACTGCACTACACGTACGAAGGTCCGACTACGGTGACGTTCAACTGGAAAGGGGCGTCGCACAGGCTTCGATACGGCCGGACCCGGCGGTACGGGTCGGTCGTGACGGCCCGCCACCCCACGACCACGCCCTTCTCGTCAAAAGGGCCGTTCTGGCAAGCGACTCTGACCGGGTTGAGACGCGGGACGACGTATCACTACGCCGTCGGGACAGTCAAGTCGGTCTTCTCCACCCCGCCCGTGGGCCCGTTCCGGTTCGACCTCGAAGCCGACGTCGGGGCGTCTACCGATTACGGCGCCGTCAGTTCAACCCAGAAACAGATCGCAGCCGACAGGCCCGCGTTCGTGATCGTTGCCGGCGATCTCACTTACGGAAACGACAACGGTCAGCCCGCCATCGACCGGCACTTCAACGACGTCAGGGCTTGGAGTCGGCGTGCGGCGTACATGCCGGCCTGGGGGAATCACGAGTGGGACGAGTCGAGCGACGACCTGCGCAACTACAAGGGTCGGTTCACGATCCCACACGCACACGCGTCCCCGGGCGCGCCGAAGCGGGGGTGCTGCGGAGATGACTGGGGCTGGTTCGACGCCGGGGGCGTTCGGTTCATCTCGTACCCAGAGCCGTACTCCGACGCTGCCTGGACGGATTGGCACCGAAAGGCGGCGCGGCTGATGGCGGCCGCCCAACGGAACTCGCGAATCCATTTCATTGCTACGTTCGGCCACAGGCCCGCCTATTCGACCGGATATCACCCTGGCGACGAACTGCTCGCGTCGATCATGAACGCTTTAGGGGACCGCTATTCGAAGTACGTCCTGAATCTCAACGGGCATTCCCACGACTACGAGCGGTTCCGACCGATCCATCACGTCGTCCACATCACAGCGGGAGGCGGAGGCGCCGATCTGGAGCCCTGGTCACGCGGTAGGAATCGTCGAACCGCATTCCGCGCTCTCCACCTCGAACACCTCCGCGTGGACGTCACGGCGACGCGGTTGCGGATCGAGGCGGTGTGCGGGCCGCGGACGTCACACCAAAACCTCAGCTGTCCACTCGGGGCCGTCATCGACTCCTACACGATCCGCGCCCCGCGGGCATGACGTCCGCTCCAGATCGCTCCGTCGTCGATGCTCCGGAGGGGGAGAGGCGGTCGAGCTCGCTCGTGGCATTCACGGTCGACGTCGAGGACTGGTACCAGTCGTGCATCGACTACGACGCGCCGATCACGGACCGGGTGGTTCGGAACGTCGAGCGTGTGCTAGCGGTACTCGACGAGAGCGGCGTCAAGGCGACGTTCTTCGTCCAGGGTCGGGTCGCGGAGGCGTTTCCGAGGCTCGTCCAGGACCTCGTCGCCGAGCGCCACGAGATCCAGTCGCACGGTTACAGCCATCGACCGCTCTTCCGCATGAACCGTCGAGAGCTCCGCGACGAGCTCGAGCGCTCACGAGCAGCGCTCGAGGATGCTTGTGGGTTGTCCGTTCTGGCCTTCCGGGCTCAGGACTTCTCGATCCTCGACAGGAATCTCTGGGCACTCGAAGTCGTGGCGGAGGCGGGGTTCGAGATCGACTCCTCCATCTTTCCGATGCGGACGAAGAGGTACGGGACATCGGGCTGGGACCCGGCCCCACAGCTGCTCGAGCTTCGAAACGGCGCCACGATCCTGGAAGTGCCGGTTGCAGTCTGGTCGGTCGGCCGATGGCGAATTCCGGTAGCGGGAGGTGGATACTTCCGAGTTCTTCCGGGACGCTTCCTCGACCACGCTCTCCGGGAGGCGTCGAAGATTCGGCCGGCAGTCATCTACTGCCATCCGTACGAGTTCAACGAGACCGAGCTCGACGAGTACAGGGGGCGAGTGCCACGCGCCCTTCGCTATCGCCAGGGCTTGGGCCGAGGCCGTTTCGTGTGTCGAGTCCGGAGCCTTCTGACGACGCTCGAGTTCGGTCGGTTCGACGCTGTCCTGGAAGAGTGGGGACTCCGATGAGGATCGTCTTCCTCACCACGGACGATCCGATTTACCTGCCCGCGTTCTTCGAGCGCGTCCTTGGCCGCTGGACGACCGAGACAGTGGCCGTCTACGTGGTCCCCCCTCTCTATCGGCACCAGACCCGCCGTGCCGCGGCCTGGCGTTACTACCGGACATTCGGCGCGACTGCGACGGTCGCACTGGCGCGCAGGATCCTCGAAGCGCATCTGAGGCGACAGTCGGTCTCGTCCTGTTGCGAGCGTTACGGGGTTCCCTGCGCGAGGGCGGCGGACGTGAACACCCGAGAGTTCGTTGGCCAGCTCGCCGCGCTCCGGCCGGACCTCGTCGTCTCCGTCAGTTGCCCGCAGATCTTCAAGCGCGAGCTGATCGAGATTCCGGTCAGGGGGTGCCTCAACGTCCACGGCGCGATCCTGCCGAACTATCGAGGTGTCATGCCAAGCTTCTGGATGTTGGCGAACGGCGAGACTCAGGCCGGGGTGACGGTGCACTTCGTGGACGAGCGGGTAGACGCGGGCGAGCTTTGCGGGCAGGCGTTCTTCGATATCGCACCGGACGAGACGCTCGACGGCTTCCTCCAACGCTCGAAGCGCATCGCGGCGGAGCTCCTCGTGGATGTCCTCGCCCGGGTCGAGAGCGGGACGGTCGAGCGTAGGCAGATCGACCTTACCCACGGGTCGTACTACTCATGGCCGAACCGGGACGCGGTCAAGCGATTCGCTGCCGCGGGCCGGCGGCTCTGGTGAAGCTGCCCGTCTGACTCGTCCGGCTTCAGGACACCTTGACGGAGACGTCGTCTGCGTCGAAGCAGGTGCCCGGTACCGCCTTTGTCACGTATGCGTTGAAGTCGAGGGTCGACCCCGGTGCGACCGGTGTGTAGCTCACGGATACCTGTTGCCAGGAGGTGGTGAGCGTGATCTGCGACGTCACCGTCCCGTTGAGCGTTGAGCCCGTGTACTCACGGAGCCTCAGGTTGAGGATCGCGCCCGCGGTGTCTGCGCGCACCCACAGGCTTCCGAGGTAGCCGCTGGCGAACGTCGCTCTTACCCAGTTCGGAGAGTCGTTGAGGAGGCACGTGCTGGTCGTAGTGCCGGTATTCGCGAGGTGCGCAGCCCAGCCCCCCGTATGACCGCCGGCGACTCGGGCAAGGGTGACGTTTGCATCCGAGCCCGAGGTGTTCCAGCCGGAGAGGTCGGTCTCGAAGCCCGCGTTGCTCACCAGGTTCTGGTTAGCCGTCGCGACGCTGACCTGGGCGCTTGCAGCCGCGGAGAGGCCACCGGTATCCGTCACGGTCACCGTGACGATGTAGATACCCCCCGCCGAATAGCTATGGCTCGCCGTCGCGCCGGCCTGGGGCCCCACGGTCGGCGAGCCGTCGCCGAAGTTGAACCTGTAGCTGGCGATTGGCGTGGCGTCGGTGTCGGTGGACGCCGACGCGTCAGCGGTAACAGCAAGCGGGGCGATGCCGGAAGACGGGTTGAGGGCGAGCGCGGGGGCCGGTGGCGAATCGCCGAAAGGGGGCTGGGCCTCATATGCACCCTGATCGTCGTAGGCGCGGGGTCCGATCCCCGTGTTGGGCTTGGTCGGATCGTCTACTCGAGGCGCCCCTTCGACATCGGTGCTCGGCTGGCCACTGATCCCAGAATTGGCCGAGTCGATCGCCGGCGAGCCGGCCATGAGGTGGAAGTCGCCCGCCGTCGGGCCGCGCCATCTCGGGTCGGCATTGATGCCGTGGAGCATTTGCCCGCTCGCCGCCTGGAACGCCGCCAGCGACGTATAGCTGACCGAGCTCCAGATCAGCAGCGTGTCCGGCGTCGTCAAGTAGACGACGTTGTAGTCCACCGTCGTTCCGGCGGTCGAGCCGTTCTCGATGCGGATGTCGCTGTGCGTGCGCGGGCTCTTGATCCCGTTGTCGACGCTGATGTTGTTCTCGACGGTGCCTCCGGTTGAGTTCCCCTCGAGGTTGATCCCCGCGGTCACGTTCTTGTAGACGGTGTTGGCGATGATCCGCTGACCGGTCGTTCCCAGGTTGTCGATCCCGTGGTCGCCGTTGTTGTACGAGACGTTGTTGTAGATCAGCGTCTGATTCGCCCCCGGATAGGACTCGATCCCCGAGTCCTCGTTGTCATGGGTGATGTTGCCGTCGACGACGTTTCCGGGCGACCCATAGATGCGGATTCCGGGCGCCGCGCGCTGGAAGCCCTGCGCGTTGTTGAACGTTCTGTTCCCACGGACCTCGTCGCGGGTCGATCCACCGACGACCATGATTCCGGCATAGCTGTTGTGGTCGGCCGTGTTTCCCACTATCAGCGAATCGGTCGAGTTATTGAGCCGGATTCCTCCACGCGTCATCCCGCTGGTCTGAAAGCCGGCGTAGCTCACGTGATTGTTGGAAATCGTCACGAACGACGAGTTCGAGACATTGATCCCGTAGTCGGGGGTGTTTGTGACGGTGAACCCGTTGATCGTGATCCAACTCCGTCCGGAGACCGCGAACCCGTTCGCCTGCCCTGTAACCCTTACGGTCGCTCCCGGCGCCGCTGTGAAGACGATCGCCGCGCCCGGCGTCCCCGAGTTCGAGATCGTGACCTTCTCGAGATACGTCCCCGTCGCCACTTGCACTGTTTGACCAGCTACGACCTTCGCCGCCGCCGCGCCGATCGTGCAGAACGGCTGGAATTGCGTTCCCTGCCCCGAGTTCGAACACGCAGAGCTCGACCCGTCGACGTACAGCGTCGTCCCACCGACGCCAAGCGCTGGGGGCGCTGAGACGACCGTGAGGACGACCGCAAAAGCGAGCAGTCCTGAGACTCCCCACCGCGGATAATGACGAGGCAGTCGCGTAGCCCGATTCTGCCGAAATCCCGCACGTAAATGACCTCCCCGAAAGGGGAGGACTCCCCGGACGGGTGGGCGCCTAAGCCCATTGACACGCCGCGCGCAACGAATTAGACCAAACGTCGAGTTAAAGGGAGAGGAGGAGGCCCCGGGAAGCGTGGCTGAGCATTCCGCGCAACGTGCGCTGAGTGCGTTCGTAATGCGTCTGATCGACGTGGTGGTTTCGGGCGCGCTTCTTATCATCGTCCTACCGATCGTCCTGGTGGTCGCCGCGGCGATCAGGCTCGACTCCGGCGGGCCTGTTTTCTTCCGTTGTCGCCGGGTTGGCTTTCGCAGCACTGAGCTGCAGATGCTGAAGTTCCGCAAGATGCGAAACGGGGCCTCCGGCGTCGCCGTGACCCTGAGCGGCGACGAGCGGTTCACGCGGGTCGGACGTGTTCTTGCGAAGGCAAAAATCGACGAGCTGCCGCAGCTCTGGAACGTGCTGAAGGGCGAGATGACGCTCGTGGGGCCGCGCCCGGAACATCCGGACTTCGTTGCGCTTCGCGCTGGGGACTACACGACGATCCTCGGGGTCAAGCCGGGGATCACGGGCCTCTGCCAGCTTGCCTTCGCGAAGGAGGGAGAGGCTCTCGACCACGAGGATTGTGTTCGCGACTACGTCGAGCGGCTCCTACCGCAGAAGACAGCGCTGGACCTGCTGTACGTCGACCGCCGCTCGGTACTGATGGATTTGAGCATTCTCGCGTGGACCGCCGTCGCCGTTCTGCTCAGACGCGATGTTGCCGTTGACCGGAGCACCGCGAGACTCGGGCTCCGTCGGCGGCCTCCACGTGAGGAGCCTGTCTCCGTGCCGGCAACACAACCCGGAGCGAAGCTATGAGCGAGGGCGTCTTCGAGCTCAGCGACGAACGCGCCGCGAGGAGGCGACGGGGCCGTCTGAAGGCGGTCGTGCTCGCAGGCGGAAAGGGCACACGTCTCGCGCCCTACACGTCTGTCCTACCCAAGCCGCTGATGCCGATCGGCGACCGCTCGATCCTCGAGCTGGTCATCAGCCAGTTTGCGACCTTTGGCATCACCGACGTCACTCTCTGCGTCGGACACCTGTCCCACCTGATCGAGGCCGTTCTCGAGAACCGCCGCGACGACGGCGTCGAGATCACATTCGTGCGCGAGGAGAAAGCGCTGGGAACGGCCGCCCCTCTTCGCCTCGTCGGCAAGCTCGACCGAACGTTCATCGCGATGAACGGCGACGTCCTCACCACGCTTCCTTATGACGGGTTCGTGCGATACCACCGACGGAATCGCAACATGCTCACGATCGCTACGCGCGAGCGACGGATCCAGGTCGAGTACGGCGTTCTTCACCTCGGCGAGGGCGGCAAGCGGAACCAGGTCGCCGGCTATGTCGAGAAGCCCGAGATGACCTCCACAGTCAGCATGGGCGTTTACGCGATGGAGCCGGAGGCCCTGGCCTACATCCCGGCCAGCGGATACTTCGACTTCCCTGATCTCGTTCAGGCTCTCCTCAGGGCCGGCGAGCAGGTCGGCGCGTACCGGTACGACGGCCTCTGGTTCGACATCGGCCGGCGCGATGACTACGAGGAGGCTCTTGCGGCTTGGGTGGAGAAACCCGCGCGCAACGGCGACGCGCCGGACATTCGCACTCGTGGTCGGCCGCACGCGAAGAGCACCTCGTGAAGCTTCCCCTCGATCCGCAGATGTTCGACCACAGGGAGGGAGCGTGAGCGTCGCCACCGCCACGGCGCGGAATGGCAAGGCCCGCATCGCTGCGCCGGCGCGTCGCGTGCGCGTCGCCCAGATCGTCACGAAGCTCACTGCCGGAGCCGGGGGCGTCACCTTACGCGGCGCCCTCGCACTCGAACCGGATCGCTACTCGACGACCATCTTCGCGGCCGAAGGGGGCTCGTTGATCGAGCGGGCGGAGGCGGCCGGGCTCACGGTCGTCATCGTGCCCCACCTCGCCACCGGGAGAGGCATCTATCCGTGGGGAGACATCAATGCGTTTCGGGAGCTCAGCTCACAGCTCGCCGCCGGGCGGTTCGACCTCGTCCACACGAACAGCGCGAAGGCAGGAGCTCTTGGCCGGCTCGCAGCCCGTTCCGTCGGAGTCCGCGCCGTCGTCCACACCTTCCACGGCTTCCCATTCCACTCGTTCCAGTCGCGAGGCGTCCGCGGAGGCCTGCTCGCCATCGAGCGCCGGCTGGGGCGCATCACCGACTACTTCCTCGCGGCAGGCACCGTGACCGCGGCGGATGCCGTTCGGCTCAAGATCGCAAGGCCGGAGCGCATCCGCTCGATCGCGCCGCCGATCGACCTCGATATCCCGGTGGTTTCCCGAGCAGAGCGCCGCGAAGCGCGCGCTCTGCTCGGGCTCCCGGACGACGCCAGAGTGATCGGGACAGCCGCCCGCCTCGACGCCCAGAAGGCACCGCTGGACATGGTGTCCGCCTTCGCCGGGCTCGAGCAGTCGGATCTCCACCTGGTCTGGATCGGCGACGGCGAGCTTCGCGCGAAGACGGAGCGGCTGATCGCCAAGCGAGGAATCGGCGATCGGTTCCACCTCGTCGGCAGCCGGAGCGATGTGTCGAGGCTGCTTCCGGCCTTCGACGTCTTCGCGATCTCGAGCCTGTACGAGGGCCTGCCGTGCGCGTTAGCCGAAGCGATGGCGTCCGGAGTCCCGGTCGTCGCGACGGCGGTCAACTCGGTGCCGGAGATCGTCCTCGCAGGGAAGACGGGCCTTCTCGCGCGCCCAGGTGATCCCGCTTCGCTCGAGACCGCGCTCGCGTACATGCTCGATCATCCGATCGAAGCGGCCCGGATGGCCGAAGCCGCCCACGCTCACATCGGCGGGCGCTTCCGGCCGGACGTGTTCGCGCGCGATCTGACCGAGGCTTACGAGCTCGCCGTTCGGTTCGGCCGCCAGCGCGAGACGACGGACCGGAGCGACTGATGCGTGCCCTTCGGACCGCAGGCGAATGCCTCGGTTTCGACTGCTCGCTCGACTGGGTCGCCGAGCTGATCGACGAGGGCTCGGAACGAGAGCTTCGGGACGTCGATCCCTCGGCTGTCTCCGTCAACGTGTGTGTCGAGTCGGCGCGCTGCGCTTTCGACATTCGAGGGTGGAACCCCCTCGGTCGCGGCGCCTGGCAGCGGAACGGTGTCACCGTTCTCGAGAACGCTTGCGCGTCGGGCTTCGACCTGAGGCTGACGTGCAGTTCCAACGGCGCGGACCTCACCTACCGTTGGCGACCGCCTGCGAGGGATCGGGCGGCGGCGTTGGCGCTGCGGTCGCGCTTCCACCTGCTCGCGCGGGCGGTCCTCATGCAGTACCCGGCGCTCTGGTGGGCGGGAGTGCGCGGCAGGGCCCCTCTGCACGCTTCAGCCTGGACGAACGGAGACTCGACGCCTCTCGTGACCGCTCCGAGTGGGATCGGCCGCTCGACCCTGCTCGGTCACGAACTCGAGCTCGGCTCGCATGCCACCGGTGACAACCTTGCGGTCGGCGACGGAACGACCCTCTGGGGCCTGATCGAGCCAATGCGAGTCGAGAACGGAAGCGGACGGCGCATGCCGCACGGCCGTCGCGAGGCGGACATGACCGGCCGGGTCGAGGCTCTCGTCCCGGACGCTGTTGTCGTCCTCGAGCGAGGCTCTGACGACCACCCCTCGCTGCGCCGGTGCAGCTCCGCGAAGGCCGAACGAGCCCTCGTGACGAGCACGTACATGGCCGCCGAGCTGCGCCGTTACTGGGCGTTCGCCGCGACCCTTGCCGCGGGCACCGGGGTCGGTCCGGCCCATCCCCCCGTTACCGAGGTTGCCTTTGCGTTCGTCACGGGGCGGCCCTCCTTCTCGCTTGCGCTCGGGACAAGCCCCGGCGCGTGTCTTTCCCGGCTGCTCACGGCCCCGGGGGTTGCCGAGTGCGCGTAGAGACGACCCCTGAACCCGACCTCCAGCACGACGCGTCAGGTCTCCGCGTCCTCGACAGCCCGGCTTCCCCTGCCGACCCCGTGGCACTGGCACAGCTTCGCACTGGTCTGGCCGGCACGAACCTGGCCGCGCCTGCCGTCGCGCTGCCGGACTTCCACCTCAAGGGCGACAAGGAGATGCCGTCCAGCATCGCCGTCGCCACGACAGGCGTGATTCGCCCGACGCTGACGAGCGCGTCGGTCAACTGTGGGATGACGCTGGTCGCGACCGACCTCCCACGACCGGACACCGCTGCGGTGACGGACTTCTACTGCCGGATTCGGGAGCGATACCCGTACCCGCCGACCTACCGGCGAGACCTGACTCCCGACGAGGTCGTGCGCTGCGCGGCCGGGGGAGGCGATTACGCTGTCGACCGGTTCGGAGTCGATGCCGCCGAGCTCGAGCGGGTCGAGGAAAGGGGTCGCCTCGACGTCGAGCGGTACGGCGATCTCGAGCGGGTTCGGCGCGAGCTGCCATGGTCGGTCGTTCAGCTGTCCCGCATCAGGTTCGGGACGATCGGGCCAAGCAATCACTTCGCCGAGCTCCAGGAGGTCGAGGAGATCTTCGACGCGGAAGCGGCCGGGTTGCTCGGCGTCGACTCCGGCCAGATCACTATGCAGTTCCACGGTGGAGGCGGTTCGCTTCCGGGTGAGCTCGGCCTGCTGTTCGGACGACGCAAGCGGTACCCACGGCCCGTTCAAGTCCAGATGGCGGTGCAGAAGCCCCTCTATCACTTCGGCCGAGCGCGATCGATCGCCGAGCTGCGGCGGCGAAAGACCCTCTACTTCTCGCCCGAGTATCCGCCCGTCGAGCGCGAGGGCACCGAGGGCGAGCGCCTTCTGCTCGCCAACGCGATGGCCATGAACTACGGATTTGCATTCAGGCTGTCGACGTACGCGAGCCTGCAGACGCTCTTTCGAGAGACGTTCGGTCAGACCGCGACTCGTCTGATCGTCGACTCGCCGCACAACTCGATCTACGAAGAGGAGATCGACGGAGCTTCTGCGCTCGTCCATCGCCACAACGCGGCTCGGGCATATCCGGCATCCCGGATGTCGGATCACCCCGTGTTTGGCAAGACCGGGCAACCGCTCCTTCTCCCCGGTACCAACCGAACGTCGTCGTACCTCTGCGTTGCCGGCGATCAGGCGGCTGCGAGCCTCTACTCCGCCTCGCACGGCGCCGGCGCGAACGTCAAGCGGTTCGTCCAGCACGGCCTGTCCGGGCCCGACCTGCGAGGCCGCGTCACTCTCCGCTTCGGATACGCGAGTTCCGCACCAACCGAGGTCCCACAGCTCGACGACCGAGGAGTGGACGATGTCCTGCAAGTCCTGATCAGCCACGGCATCGTGCGCCCGGTCGCCCGGCTGCGCCCGTTTGCGGTCTTGAACTGAGGAGGTGGGGGTGCGCGGGGAAACCCGGTGGCAGAGCAACTGGCGGGCCGTCGGCCCCGATGGCGCCATACGGGTACAGCTTCCGCGCTCACGCACCGCTCGCCGCACCTCCGAGCTGGGGCTTCGCCGCCTCCCTGCCGGCACTCCAGTCGTCCTCCTCGCCGCCGCTCCCGGGGCAGGCCGGCGCTGCATGGCAGTGGCCGCCCAGGCCGGGATCGTGCCGGAGCGGGAGTACCTGGCATTTCCCTCTGCAGAAGCGCCGGCCTACCTCGTCGAGGACGAGCCGGCCTCCGTGCACGTGTTCGTGCAGACCGTCCTGGCAGTGCCGCCGAGAACCACGCTGGCGCTGCCGATGCACGTCGCGTTCCGCATCCTTCGCTCGTTTGGCACGTGGCGGCTCACGCGCATGCTCGCGCCGGGCCGCGTGGTCGTCGGGAGGCGCGTGTGACCTCCGCGACCCCGCTGTCGAGGACCTTCGCGGGACGCGGGCACGACGCACCGATCCGACGCGCTCTCTGGCACTACCTGCGTGACTCGGACCTGAGGGCGCTGGTGTTGGGCGCGTCGAAAGACCCCAACGCGAAGATCACGATCCTGCTCGTCTCCCCGGAGAGCGGCCGGCCGCGGCTCGCGGTCAAGGCGCCCACGACCGCAGCGGCCGAACGTGCAGTACAAGCCGAGGCGCGCCTGCTTCGTGAGCTGGACGGGCTTCTGCCTGGCCGGCTGCGCGGGACGGTTCCAAGCGTGGTCAACATGGTCGAGTTCGAAGGGAGGGCCGCGCTCGTGCTGACAGCCGTGCCCGGGACTCCCATGACCACCGCCTACCTCGAGTGGGGTCACACGCGAAGCACCGCACGCGTCGCCGCCGACTTCGCCGCCGTAGGCGCCTGGATCGGCGACTTCCAACGAGCGACCACCGGCGAGTCGGCGGAAATGGACATGGACGGCGGCGTGGCCTCGCGGCTGCAGAGCCGCTTCTCGGACGAGCCGACGATCGACGCCGACCTGGACAAGCTTGCCGCGATCTACGAACGACTACGGATCGACAGGGTTCCGCGAACGTTCGTCCACGGGGACTTCTGGTGCGGGAACCTCCTCCGCGACCGCGACCGCTTGACGGGTGTGGTCGACTGGGAAGCCGCATCGGCGTCTGGGGAGCCGGTGCGCGATCTCGTCCGCTTCGCCCTCATGTACGCCCTCTATCTCGATCGGCGCACGCGAGCGGGCCGCCGGGTCGCCGGCCATCAGGGACTCGTGGCGGACAGCTGGGGCGCAGGCGTCGCCTACGCGCTGAACGGGAGCGGGTGGTTCCCCGAGCTCTTCCGGAGGTTCCTGCGGGATGGTTTCGTGAGGCTCGGCGCGTCGCCCGAGAGCTGGCGCGACGCCGCGCTCGCGGGGATCGCCGAGGTCGCAGCTCTGACCGACGACGATGCGTTCGCGCGCCGACACCTCCAGCTGTTCGAGCATCTCTGCCCTAACAGGGGCGCGCCCCGATGAGCTCGGCAGGGTTCACCGACACCGGATTCGTCGCCCGATCCCCGCGGAGCGCCCGCATGGCCTCCTCGAAAGTGCTCGACCGGTCGCGCGTTCCCGTCGTTGCCTGCGCCGCCGTCGTCGCATTGCTTCCTCTGATCCGCCCCGGCGGCCCCGCCAACTCCGCTCCGGTCGACGTGCTCATCGCGCTCGCGTTGGCCGCCTCCGTCTTCTGGGCCGTGAGCAGCGGCCAGGCGTGGCACTTTCCGTACGCGTTTCCGATGCTCCTGATCCTGGCAGGCGGAGCAATCGGCGCAATGGCCGGCACGGTGCCGCGTGCTGGAGCGACCGCGCTGGCCCAAGACGTCGCCTTGCTCGCTTGGTGCTGGGCCGTCGTCAACATCTGCCGGTCGGCCGACGGCCTGAGGATCCTGGTGCGAACGTGGGCATACAGCTCGCTCGTCTGGGCCGCATTGTTGTTCGTCGGGCTCGCAACGAGCACGACGGCGCTCAGCGGCCGGGCGACCGCGTATGGAAGCCGGACGATGCTCACGTTCGGCGATCCCAATGTCGCGGCGAACTACCTGGTCATCTCGATCATGGTCATCTGGGCAACGCAGTGCCCGCGGCGCGGGGCGGTTCGGCTTGCCGGTTATGCAGTCTTGCTCGCGGCCCTGGCGACGACGGGTTCCAACGGCGGGATCGTCGAGATCATCGTCGCGGTGACCGTCGCGGCGGTACTCGGCGTGTACCGCCGAGCGGGAGCAGTCCAAGCCGTCACGATGCTCTGCTTCCTCGCGCTCGGCGGATACCTCGTCGCGGTGAATGTCGACCTTGCCAGCATCCAGGAACGGGCCCAGGCGAGTCGGTATGCCTTCCTTCGGGACGGGATCGGCCACGAGGCGAGCAGCGTCGCGTCACGTGGATCGATCCTCCACGAGAGCGTCCGCCTCTACCGCGAGGGCGGCCCGCTCGGCGCCGGGCCGGGCTCCACGAAGCCGCGTCTCGAGGCACAGCAGGCACCCCTCGTCAAAGAGGCCCATGACGACTACCTCGCGGCCCTCAACGAGCGCGGAATCCTGGGCCTCGTCGGTCTTGCCCTCCTGCTCGGCGGCATTGCGTGGCGTGCGCTGTCTCTGGTCGGAAGACCTCTCGGCCGTGAGTTCTCGGCCGTCGTCATCCGACCGAACGCTCTGGTCGGCGCGATCGCGGCGACGGTCGCCGCGATGGCGGTGATCGAGCTTCTGCACGTGCGCCACGTCTGGACGCTCTTCGCCTTCGTGGCTGCCCTCTCTCTGTGGGGACGGGAATGGCGCGGCGCAAAGCCCCAGTAAGCGAGGGCAACAATGCCCTCGTCGCGAATATCGCGGCACGCGTCGCGGCACTTGTTTCCCTCTCGCTCGCGACGCTCGTAGTCGCACGGACAACCGGACCTTCGGGGGTCGGGATCTACGCGCTGCTTCGGGTGCTCCCGGGCCTGGTCGGGGTCGTCATCTCCGCGGGCTTGCCGGGCGCGGCAACGTACTTCCTCGCAGGGCCAGATCGGAAGAACCGACGTCTGCCGCTGACGATCGTCGCGATGGCGCTCTCGGGCGGCCTTCTCGGCACCATGCTCTGGGCAGCCGTGGCTCCGCTCCTGCAGCACGCGCTCTTCTCGCGGCTTTCGCTCGGGCTCGTGCTCCTCGCCGGGGTGACCGTGCTCACGCAGCTCGTCGTCGCGACCGCGAAGTCGTGCTCGCAGGGAACGAGCGATCTTCCGGGTGCGAACCGCGTGATCGTCAACGAGGAGCTCATGTTCTTGCCCGCGTATGGCGCACTCTGGGCCGTCGGGCTACACGGCTACGCCGCCTCGATCTGGGGCCTGCTGATCGCGGACGTGGCGACGTTCGTCCTCGCGTGGAGCCGCCTCGCGAAGAAGGGCTTCTTCCGCCGCGCCGTGCGACCCTCGGCCATTCTGGCGAGACGCATCGCCGGTTACGGGCTTCGCGCCCAGGTCGGGGGCATCGTGACGCTGCTGAACCTCCGGCTGGACTTCCTCCTGATCAGCATCTTTGCGGGCCCCGCCGTGCTCGGGGTCTACGCCGTCGCCTCGAAGTTCGCGGAGCTTCTGAAAGTCCCGCCCCTGGCGTTGACCTACGTCCTCTACCCACGGTACGCGAGGCTCGATCAGACGACCGCAGCCGCGCAGGCACGGAGGCTGCTGCCGAGAGCGGGGATCCTCACGGCGGCAGCGATCGTGCCCCTCTGGATTGCCGCCACGTTCCTGATTCCCGCCTTGTACGGGTCAGAGTTCGAGGGCGCGATCACCCCCGCACACATCATCCTGGTGGGGCTGGCACTAGAGGGCGTCGCCGCGGTGATCACCGCATTCCTCTACGGAATCGGCCGACCGGGGCTCAACTCCTGGGGGATGGCGGCGGGGCTGGCAGCGACCGTCGTGCTCGACGTCCTTCTCATCCCGCCCTTCGGAGCGATCGGGGCCGCGACCGCGTCGGCCATTGCCTATGCGACGAGCGCGCTTGCGCTCGTCTCGTTCTTCCGGTGGGTGAATCGACCGGAGAGACCATCGGAGCCGATGCCTGAAGCCATGAAGGCGGCGTAGTTACCGCTTCTCGAGCAGGTACCAGCCGAGCTCGGCGACGTATGGCCGCGGCGCCAGGCCCTCCGCCCGGGCGCGCGCCTCTCCTTCGCAGCCGGCCAGGTCGAGGTAGGAGTCGAGCTCACGCGGCTCGTGTTCGTACTCCGCTCGCAGCAAGACGAGCTCGTTCGACTCGAACAGGTGGCGAAGGTCGATGTCCGCGAGCGCACGTATGTGCGACGGGTCGCGCGTCCGCTCGAACGCATTCAGCTCGACGGCCGCAACCGGGTCGACCGGCGCGATCTGATCCAGGACCAGCACCCGGCCGCGCGGCCTCGTGACCCGCGCCAGCTCCGCCATCGCGAGCTCGGGCCGTGCCAGATGGTGGAGTGTCCGCAGACAACCGGCGAGGTCGAAGGAAAACGGCTCGAACGAGAGCTTGGCGGCGTCGCCCTCGACGAAGGTGACGTTCGGGACATTCTCGGCCCGCCTACGTCCCTGCTCGAGCAGCTCGGGCACGAGGTCGACCGCAACCACCTCGCGCACATGCGGCGCGAGCGCGAAGGCCAGCGCTCCCGCACCGCTGCCGGAATCGAGCGCCCGCTCATCCCCTGCCGGCGCGACGAAGCTGACGACCTTCGCCTCGAGCTCCGCAGCTCGTGCGTCCTGCAGCGCAGCGATGCGCTCAGCCGTCTTCGCGAACCGCTCCCGAGTGGCGTCTTGCATAGTCGAGCGCTTCCTCCTTCGAGGCGATCGTACCGGCCGCCCGCTCCTCCTCGATCTGCGCGAGCAGGCGCCCGATCTCCGGTCCAGGCGCGAGGCCGAGCTCGTCGCCGCGTAGGAGCGGCTCCCCCGGGTCGGCCCGTCGTGCGTCCTCGATCGCCGGGCTCAGCTCAGAGGCCCCGACGAACGCTAGCGCCTCCAGCGACCAGGGCTCTGTGGCGCGGCGGAAACGATGGATCGAGCGCGGATCGTCCTGCGGCCGCTCGGCCCGGACGAGCGCCGTCGCGAAGCGCCGCAGCTCGTTCGAGACGGGCAACCGGCGCAGCTCCTCGCCGAAGACCGCCACCAGCCGGTAGTCGGCGGAGTCCCAGCGGTCGAGGCGGTCGTCGATCGCGCCACCGAGCGGCTGCAGCAGCCCCAGAGAGTCGAGCCGCCGGTAGCCGCCGGGTGAGAGCCGGCGCAGCTCGGCCAGGATCCGCTCCCCGGCGGGCCTCGTCACCAGAGCCGCGTCGCGGCGCACGAGCTCCTCGGTCTCCGCAACCATCCTGAAGTCATGCGGAAGCTCGTCCTCGAGCCGGACCGCGCGAAGCAGCCGTAATGGGTCGTCCTCGAAAACGGAGTCCTTGACCGAGCGGATGCGGTTCGCCGCGAGGTCGCCGTAGCCGTCGAACGGATCGACGGTCTCGTCGGTGCCGACCCGCTCGGCGATCGCGTTGATGGTGAAGTCGCGGGTCCCGAGGTCGTCCTCGATGCTCGCCGGCAGGGGCGTGAAGTCGACCGTCCGCTCGTCCTCGAGAGCGACCCGCCAGGCACCGTGCCGCTCCGAGAGCGGGAACGGCGCGCCGCCGGACCGCTTCGCGAACCTCCGCGCCGCACGCTTGGGGTCGCGGCAGGCGACGTCGAGGTCGATGATCGGCCGCCCGAGGGCGTGGTCGCGGACGGCACCCCCGACGATCCAGGCCTCGTCGCCGGCGAAGAGCTCGTCGACGAGCTCACGCATCGACCACCGTCCGCCTCGCCCGGCGCGGGTCCTTGTTCGTCCCGCAGACGAGCTCGTAGTTGATCGTCCCGGCCACGCGCGCGTGATCCTCGGCGACCACGCCGTGACCGAGGATCGTCACCGGGGCCCCGACCGGCTCCTCGTCCTGAAGCTCGACCGCGAAGGCGTCCATCGAGACGGTTCCGACGACGCGGCACGCCTCCCCGCTCACGCGCACCTCGGTGCCTGTCAGGTCGCGCCGGAACCCATCCGCGTAGCCAACGGGGACGATCCCGATCCAGGTCGGCCGCTCCGCGACGAAGTTCCGCCCGTAGCCAGTGCTGTCGCCCACCTCGAGCCGCTTCACCTGCGCGAGGTAGCTCCGCCACGACAGCGCCGGCTCGAGCCCGTCGGCGGCGGGATCCTCGCCGAAGGGCGAGAGGCCGTAGAGCGCAACGCCGCAGCGGGCCGCGTCGAACCGCGCGGACGGGAGCCGCAGCGCCGCGGCGCTGTTGGCGATGTGGCGCATCAGGTCGGCGTACGGCTCGCTCGCGCGCCGGAAGAGCTCGACCTGCCGGTCCGCGAAGGTCGGATCGGAGTCGGCGGTGGCTAGGTGCGACATGAGGCCCACCACCTCGGCCGGCGGTTTCGGGAGCTCCGCGAGGCCCCAGCGTCCCATGCCCGTGTCGAGCTTCAGGTGCACGCGAATGCCTTCCGGGATCTCGTCGCCCCAGATCGCGAGCTCCAGATTGGCCGCTCGGGCCTCCGCCACCTCCCGGCTGGACGAGGTCGGGCCCATGACCAGGATCCGCGCGAGCGAGAACTCCGCTCGCAGCTCGAGCGCCTCCGGCACGGTGGCCACGCAGAGCGCACCTGCGCCTTCGTCGAGGACGACGCCTGCGACGTCCACGGCTCCGTGGCCGTACGCGTCCGCCTTCACGACCGCCCAGAGCTGCGCGCCCTCGAGTGCCCGCAGGAGCGTCCGCGCATTGCGCCGGATCGCGCCGAGGTCGACCGTCAGCTCAGATCGGTGCATCCAGTACCAGCGGCAGGGCGCCGATGACGTCGCTCGCGATCGCGCCCGACTGCGGGATCAGGTTCGAGGCGAGCTGCTGCGCCGTGGCAGCGGCCGCCGCGGCCAGGCGCGCCTCGAGGCCCTTGGCGAGGAACGCGGCAACGATGCCGGTGAGCACGTCGCCACTGCCCGCAGTCGCCAGCGCCGGGGTGCCGAGAGACGAAACGAGGACTCCCTCGCCGGGGGCGGCGATGAGCGTGTCCGCCCCTTTCAGCACGCAGATGCAGCCGAAGTTCTCGGCTGCCCGCCGCACGGCCTCGAGCCGGTGGGCCGCCACCCAGTCCGCCTGCACGCCCAGCAGTCGGGACAGCTCTCCCTCGTGCGGAGTCAGCACGGTCGACGCCGAGCGCTCGAACGGATCCAGGTCGTAGAGCGCGTCGGCGTCGACGACGGCAGGTCGCTGCACCTCCTCCAGCAGCCGGCGCACGACCTCCTTCGGCCCGGATCCTCGCCCGAGGCCGGGACCCAGCGCGAGCGATCCGGCCCTGGATGCGAACTCCGCGATCGGATCGACCGCCCGCGGCGAGATCTTCCCGTCCTCCTCGGGGCAGGCCAGCTTCACCGTCTCGAGCAGGCGCTGCTCGAAGACGGCGAGTGTCGAGTCGGGCACCGCGACCGCGACGTAGCCGGCGTCGGCGCGAAAGGCTGCCTCCGCGGCGAGGGACGGAGCGCCGGTGAGCCCACGCGAACCGCCGACGACGAGCACGGTCCCGGCCGTGTACTTGTTCTGGCTTGCCTGCCGGCGGGGGATCTCGGCCAGGATCGCCGGCATGACGAGGGCGTGCTCGGTGCCGAGGGGCTCAAGCCCGATGTCGGCGACGACCACCTCGCCGGCGTGGAAGCGTCCCGGCGCCACCTCGAGCCCGACCTTGGGGCCGTGGAAGGTCACCGTCAGGTCGGCGTCGACGCAGGCGCCGGCAACCTCGCCGGTGGAGGCGTCCACACCCGACGGAAGATCGACCGAGACGACCGGCGCCTTCGCGGCGTTTATCTCCTGGATCTGCCTCGCGGCCTCCTCGCGCGGCTCGCCACGAAACCCCGTTCCGAAGAGCGCGTCAACGATCACGTCGGCGTCCTCGAGCGGCGCCTCCTCGACAGGCCGGGCCGCCCTCCCCGCCTCCTCGAGCACCTCGATCGCGATGCGCCCGTCGCCGCCGTTCGCGCCCTTGCCGCAGACGGCGACGAACCGTCGGGCGTCCGGGAAGCGCCGCATCGCGTGCTCGGCGACCGCGCGCCCGGCCCGGGCCATCAGCTCGCCGACGTCGTGGCCCGCCTCGGCGGCCTTCATCTCCTCCGCGGTGTAGAGCGGATCAAGCATCGGAGACGAGACACACCGCCTGGGCCAGGTCGCGCGAGTGCGTCATGGAGAGCTCGATCTCCCCCGCCCCGAAGCGCTCGGCCCACGCCTTCGTCGTGCCGCTCAGCGTCACGCCCGGCTTCGGCCGTCCCGCGATCTCGATCTCGCGCCACGTGAAGCGGACGCCGGAGCCGAGCGCCTTGCCAACGGCCTCCTTGCCGGCGAAGCGCGCCGCGTAGTGCTGCGCCGGGTTCGGCTTCGACTCGCAGTACGCGCGCTCCGCCTCGGTGAAGCAGCGTTCGCGGAAACGGGGGTAGCGCTCGAGGGCGCGGGCGATCCGTGGAATCTCGATCAGGTCGACTCCGACTCGCATCCTCGAAACTCTACGGAGCCGAGTCGATCCAGTCCGGCAGCGCGGCGATCGAGCTGATGATCCCCTCCGGCCGCACGCGCGCGTCCTCGACCGCGTCTGGCCGGAACTTGCCTGTGCGAACGAGCACGGTTCGCAGCCCACACGCAGCCGCGCCCGCGACGTCGGCCTCCATGTCGTCGCCGACCATCCAGGTCAGCTTCGGATCGGAGTCCAGCGCGTCCAGCGCCGCGTCGAAGTACGCCGCGCTCGGCTTCCCGAGCACGGTCGCCGGCATCTCGGCCGCGTACTCGAGCCCGGCAACGAACGCGCCCGCGTCGAGCAGCGGCCCGCGGGCGGTCTGCCACCAGCGGTTCTTGTGCAGGCAGTAGAGCTCGGCGCCTCCCTGGAGCTCGGCGAACGCGCGCGCGAGGTTCATGTAGCTGAAAACCTGGTTGTTCACCTCGGGGTCTTCTTCGGCCCCACCGAGGAGCACGGCATCGGCTCCCTCACCGACGAGCTCGATCCCGTCGAGGTCCTCGATGATGTCGGGCATCGTCAGCGCCAGCACGCGCTTTCCCTCGAGCACGTGCGCGGCGGCGAGCGGCGTGGTCTGCAGCTCGGCGTCGTCGAGCTCGACTCCAAAGCCACGGATCTGCTCGGCGAGCCGCCGACGCGAGTGCGTCGTGTTGTTGGTGACGAACCGCAGCCGGTGTCCCGCCTCCCGCAGCCGCGCCACCGCCACGCCGCCGCCGTCGATCGGCTGGCCGGAGACGTGAAAGACGCCGTCGACGTCGAGGAGAATGGCTGCCATGAGCGGCGAGTCTATTCAGGTGACCCGGTCGGTCTCCATCCCGCGCTCGGAGATCGAGCTGCGCTTCTCGCGCTCAAGCGGGCCCGGTGGCCAGCACGCGCAGAAGACCGACACGCGGGTCGAGGCGAGCTTCGACGTCGGGGCTTCGCAGGGGCTGAGCGAGGCTCAGAAGCAGCGGGTACTCGCCAAAGCGGGGCCGGTCCTGCGCGCCGTCGCCCAGGACGAGCGGAGCCAGTGGCGCAACCGCGAGCTTGCGACCGAGCGGCTCGTAGACTCGCTCCGGGAGGCGCTGCGGGTTCCCAGACGGCGGCGGCCGACCAAGCCGAGCAAGGCCGCGGTCGAGCGGCGGCTCGAGCAGAAGCGCCGCCGCAGCGAGCTCAAGCGCCGTCGGCGCGGGCTCGACTGACCCAGCGCGCCTCGACGCCGTCCGTCCGAACGCAGGTCAGCCCCATCTTCTGGAGCACGCGATTCGCGATCAGCGCTCGGACCGGGCGAGGAAGTCGCGCACGAGCGCCAGCGTGCGCTCCGGCTCCTCGGCCTGAGCCATGTGCGAGCTCTCCTCGAGAACGACGTACTCCGAGCCGGGGATCGCACGGTGCGCGGCCTCCGTGATCGCCGGCGTCACCTCGTCGTAGCGGCCGGAGAAGACGAGCGTCGGCGCCTCGATCTGCCCGAGCCGGTCGGTGATGTCCCAATCCTTGATCGTGCCGATGACGTGGAACTCGCTGGGCCCGTTCATCGCGTGGTAGACCTCGGGATTGGCGCCTAGGATCGAGAAACACTCGACGAGCCAATCCGGCCACGGCTCGACGCGGCAGAGGTGGCGTTTGTAGAACTCCTGCTCCGCCTCCTGGTAGGCCGGATCGTCGGTCGTCCCCGCCTCCTCGTGCTCGCGGAGCGTCGCCTCGATCTCGAGTGGCAGCTCCGAACGGAGCCGCTGCACCTCGGGCATCCAGTCGGGAACGCTTGCCGGCGAGCTCTCGACGACGAGCGAGACGAGCCCGGCGGGCCTGCCGGCTGCGTACTGCATCCCGAGCATCCCGCCCCAGGAGTGTCCGAGGATATGGACGCGCTCGAGACCCAGCGCGTCGCGCACAGCGTCAACCTCCTCCATGAACAGCTCGGGCGTCCACATCGCGGAGTCGTGCGGCCCGTTCAGTGCGGAGTTCCCCGCGCCGAGCTGGTCGTAGAAGACGACGCGCCGCTCGTCGGCAAGGGCCTCGTACGGCTTCATGTGCAGCCAGTTCGCGCCAGGACCGCCGTGGAGGCAGAGAAGTGGGAGGCCGTCGCCCTCGCGTTCGGCGGCTAGCGAGCGGTACCACGTGCGCGCACCGTGGAAGGGGACGAATCCCTCCGTCACACGGGTCTCGACCGCCACACCGACATCTTTCCAGACTTCTTGCAACCGCCTTACACCGCGCTTACGACCGCTTAATGGCCGCCTGACATCCGACGGTCACGATCCGCTTGTTCCCCTTGCTACGAGGACAAAGGAGTTCGCTCATGAGAAGGCAGCTCGTCTACCTCACGCTACTGGCGCTCACCGTTCTCACGGTCGGCGTCTCCAGTACGTTCGCGGCCGGTCGCGGCATGACCGCGTATCTCTTCAACGGCCGCCTGCTCGCAGACGCCGGCAGCTCCCCGACGCTCTACGTCGACGTGAACGGCGGCAGCCGCCTTGCCCTGAAGAAGCTCATCGGCCAGGGCGACAACCAGCAGTTCGCCGTCGACTCGAACACGCAGTTCCTCCGGTGGACACACGGCGTGCCCACGGTCGTGCCCGAGTCGAACCTCGTGGCCGGCGACCGCGTCAGCGTCAGGATCAGGGCCGCGCGGAGCGCGTCGCTCGCCGAGATCGAGGCGACGCCGGCGAAGGTCGTGGCCGACAGCGGGCCGAATCCCCGCTTCGCCCACAGGCCGCTCTGGCTCTTCATCGGCAGCCTCGACGCGCCCGCCGCGAACGGCCACGTCACGCTGCACATCGCGAACGGCAACCTGCGGGCCCTCCGGGCGATGCTCGGGCAGCCGGTCGATCAGACGTTCAGCTACGACCGTCACACGATCTTCGTCCTGTGGCAGGGACGGGTGCCGACACTGATCTCGCCGAGCCAGCTCAAGGTCGGCGACAGGATCTCGGTGCGGATCCGCGCGCCGGGCAACTCCTCGCTCGCCCAGGTCGAGCAGGTGCCTGCGAACCACATTGGGGATCACGAACCCGGCGCCTAACGGGGGAGCCGCCTCCTGCTTGGTCGAGAGAGGCCGCCTTCGAGGCGGCCTCTCTCGTTCGGGCGCCGATAGGGTCCCTGCAGGCGAATGCGACTCTGGGGGTCAATCGGTAGCGGCCGCGACATGGCGGTCGACCTCGGCACGGCGAATACGCTGGTGTTCATCCGCGGGCGCGGGATCGTGCTCTTCGAGCCCTCCGTGGTCGCGATCTCAGAGGAGACGGGGCGCGTGCATGCCGTCGGGGCAGAGGCCAAACGAATGATCGGGCGCACACCGGCGACTATCCGCGCGACCCGCCCCCTACGCCACGGCGTGATCGCCGACTTCGAGGTCACCGAGGAGATGCTGCGCCATTTCATCTCGAGGGCGGGCGGGGGCAGGTTCACGTTCGCGCGGGTCGTGCTCTGCGTCCCGAGCGGGATCACGGACGTCGAGCGCCGGGCCGTCGACGAGGCGACGCGTGCCGCCGGCGCCCGGACCGTCTACCTGATCGAGGAGCCGATGGCCGCGGCGATCGGAGCGAACCTGCCCGTTGCCGACGCGGTCGCGAGCATGGTGATCGACATCGGCGGCGGCACGACCGAGGTCGCCGTCATCGCGCTGGGCGGGATGGTCGTCTGGGAGTCGATCAGGGTCGGCGGCTACGAGATGGACGAGGCGATCGTCGACCACGTGAAGAACGTCCACAAGCTCATGATCGGCCAGGAGACCGCCGAGGCGGCGAAGATCGAGGTCGGCTCCGCGTGGCCGACCGACGACACGGCCGAGACGTCCGTGGCCGGTCGCGATCTCATCACGGGGCTGTTGCGGCGGGTCGCCCTCTCCGGGGATGACGTACGCCGGGCACTCGAGCCTCCGGTCAGCCGGATCGTGAGCGCGGTCAAGGACACGCTCGAGC
>DATAOV010000130.1:0-34841 GCA_036265535.1 Gaiellaceae bacterium
AGCGCGAACCCGACGAGCAGCGCGAACGGATCGTGCGCGAGTAGCTCGTCGGCCTCGTCGTTGCCGGTGTAGTGGAGCCGGTCGGGTTTCGTCGCGGCCATGCTCCGATCCTACAGCCAGGTGGCCGCGCGCTCGGCCAGCGCGACGGTGGTCAGGTTCGTGTTCGCACTGGGGATCTCCGGGATGGCGGAGGCGTCGACGACGTAGAGGTTCTCGAAGCCGAGCACACAGCAGCGCTCGTCGACGACCAGACCCATGGCGCACGTGGCCCAAGGGGTGGAAGAAACCGCGGGCGGTCGCGCGCACGTGCGTCTCGGCGTCGCGCCTCGGGTACGGTCTGACGGCTTCGCTCGCGACGAGCTCGCGCAGCCGCCGGGAGTGCACACCTCCGGGCAAGACGGCCTTTGCCGCCCTGAACGACCGCCGTAGACTCGTGGAGCATGGCCGCTTGTTTCAACTGTGGCAAGCCCCACGACGAGGAGGCCCGCTTCTGTCCGGCGTGCGGGACCGAGCTGGCGGGTGAGCCCACCGCCCCGCGCGAGCTGCGCAAGACCGTGACGGTGATCTTCTCCGACGTGGCCAACTCGACGCGGCTCGGCGAGCGCCTCGACCCCGAGTCACACCGGCGGGTGATGGGCGGCTACTTCGACGCCATGCGGGTCGTCATCGAGCGGCACGGCGGCACCGTCGAGAAGTTCATCGGTGACGCCGTCATGGCGGTGTTCGGGATCCCCGTCCTGCACGAGGACGATGCGCTTCGTGCGGTGAGGGCTTCCCTCGAGATGCAGGAGGCGGTGGCCGAGCTCAACCGCGGCCTACGACGGGACTGGGACCTGGAGCTCTCGATTCGAACCGGCGTCAACACGGGTGAGGTCGTGGCCGGGGAGGCCGAGACGGCGCAGACCCTCGTCACCGGCGACGCGGTCGTCGTGGCAAAGCGGCTCGAGGAAACCGCGGAGGAAGGAGAGACCCGGCTGGGGGAGAGCACGTATCGGCTCGTACGGGAAATGGTCCAGGCTGATCCGCTCGGCGCGGTCACCGGGAAGGGCAAGCCGGCGATCTCGGCGTGGAGCCTGGTGGAGGTGGTGCCCGGGGTCGAGGCGGCGCCGCTGCGGCTCGACTCCCCGCTCGTCGGGCGTGACCAGCACCTAACAGCACTGAGGGAGAGCTTCGAGCTCGTGGAGTCGGAGCGCTCGTGCCGGCTCATCACCGTGCTCGGCCCCGCCGGGATCGGCAAGTCGAGGCTGATCCACGAGTTCGTTCACCGCCTGGACGACCGAGCGCGAGTGCTGCGCGGTCGGTGCCTTCCATACGGCGAAGGGATCACATTCTGGCCGCTTGTCGAGGTCGTCAGGCAGGCCGCCGGTCTGACCGACCACGACACCTCGAGCGAGGCGCGGGAGAAGATCGCCGCGCTCTTGCCACGGGACGAAGACGGAACGCTGACCTACAGACGCATTGCGGCTGCGGTCGGCGTGGACGAGACGGAGTCCGATCGGCCGGAGGAGACGTTCTGGGCAGTCCGCCGTTTGTTCGAGGCGCTCTCGCGAGAGCGCCCGCTCGTTCTCGTCTTCGACGACATCCAATGGGCGCAGAGCACCTTTCTCGACCTGATCGACTACGTCGCCGGCTGGACGACCAATGCGCCCGTGCTTCTTTGCTGTATCGGTCGGCCGGAGCTGCTGGAGCTTCGGGCAGCCTGGGGGCTGCCGAGGTCGACCTCGACGACGCTCCTGCTGGAGCCGCTCGGAGAGCGCGAGACGGACGAGCTCATCGACAACCTGCTCGGCAGGGTGCCGCTTCCCGTGGAGGATCAGAGACAGATTGCGTCGGCCGCCCAGGGCAACCCGCTCTTCGTCGAGGAGTTGCTGCGGATGCTCGTGGACGAGGGAATACTCCGACGTCAGAACGGAAGCTGGCAGGCGACCGGCGACATGAGCCAATTGGCCACTCCGCCGACTATCCACGCCCTCCTTGCGGCGCGGCTCGATCGCCTCGAGCCCGAGGAGCGAGAGGTCATCCAACGGGCGTCGGTGGCCGGAGAGGTCTTCTGGTGGGGCGCCGTTGCGGAGCTCTCGCAGGAATCGATGCGTCCAAGGGTCGGTACCCGACTCCAGGCCCTCGTGCGGATGGAACTGATCCGCCAGGAGCCCTCGACGTTCGCGGCGGAGGATGCTTTTCGTTTCGGCCACATCCTGATCCGGGACGCGGCCTACGCGGCCCTACCCAAGGAGGCCCGCGCGGACCTGCACGAGCGTCTCGCTAGTTGGCTCGACCAGAAAACCGAGGCTCGGGCCACCGAGTACGAGGAGATCGTCGGCTACCACCTCGAGCAGGCGGTCCTCTATCGTCGGGAGCTCGGCGGTCGCGACGACGAGGCCACCGCGACCCTCGCGGTGCGGGCCGGAAACACGCTGGCCGCGGCGGGACGTCGCGCGGCCGCCAGAGCTGACACCCCAGGGGCGGCGGACCTCCTCGGGCGGGCAAACGATGTCCTGCCCGATAGTTCCGAGGGACGAGGCGAGCTGCTCGTCGAGCTGGCGGAGGCCGTCCACGAGATGGGGGAACTCCAGCGAACTCGGGACATTCTCGAGGAGGCTCGTGCTCGCGGCACAGCGCTCGGGGACAAGGGCCTCGCGGCGCGTGCGGAACTCGAGCTCGCGAACCTGCGCCCACAGCTCGGCACGGACTCCACGTGGGTGGACGAGCTCCAGCGGGCCGGAGAACGGGCCGTCGTCGTCTTCGAGCAACTCGGTGACGACCGCGCTCTCGCACGAGCCCTCTGCCGTGTCGCAGACGCCCACTGGTTGCGCTGTCGCGTCGAGCCGATCGAGCCGTTGCTCGAGCGCGCCCAGCGGCACGCACTGCTCGCCGGTGAGCCGCGTGAGCTCTCGCAAATTCGCTACGGCCTCGCCCGCGCGCTGGCACTAGGGCCACTGCACGCGGATCAGGCGGCCTTCCGCTGCAGGCAGATCCTCGACGGAGCGAGCGGCGACCGGATCGCAGAGGCGACGACGGCGAACGCGCTCGCCTACCTCGAGGCCATGCGCGGACGCTTCGACGACGCGCGGGGGCTGGTAGCCCGCAGCAGGGACATCCTCGACGACCTCGGGCTCGTCCTGATGGCGGCCGTTCTCGACGCGTGGACCGGGCGTGTCGAGATGCTGGCCGGAGAGCCGGCCGCGGCCGAAAGGGTCTGGCGAGCGTCGTACGAGACCCTCGAGCGCTTCGGTGAACGCGGGAATCTGTCGACGATCGCAGCGTTTCTGGCCGATGCGGTCGAGGCTCAGGGGCGCGACGAGGAGGCGGAGCGCCTGACAGAGACGAGCGAACGGGCTACGTCCCACGACGACGTCATCTCGCAGATCGCCTGGCGGATCACCCGATCCAAGCTCTGCGCGCGCCGTGGTGACGTCGCCGTCGGCGAGGAACTCGCACGCGTTGCTATCCGGCGCGCCGACGAGACCGACTGGCCGAGCCTGCGAGGAGGCTCACGGGCGAGCCTGGCCGAGGTTCTGCTCGCCGATGGCCGCGTCGACGAAGGGCTGGAGGCCGGCCGCGAGGCGCTTGCCGTGTACGAGGCGAAGGGGAACGTGGCCGCTGTCGCGCAAGTGCGCGACCTTCTGGACAGCGTGGTCAGGCCGGGGACAGTCCCAGACGGGCGAGCATCGTAGGATCGGCCTCGGCCTTTGCAGCCGGAGGCACGACCAGCGTCATCCCGAAGTTCAGCTCGGCACCCGCGAGACCCGAGAGAGGCAGGCGTTCGACGACTGGTGCGATCAGCGGGAGCGGCGAGGCCTCATAGGCGATCACCTCGTGCTCCGGCGGATAGAACTCTTGGAGGTATTCGACGAGCACGGAGAGACGTGACCAGTCGGCTCGCTCGACGTGAGCCGACTGCCCGATCACGCTGATCTGGAGAAGCACGAGGAACGCCCTCATGTCGGGGGGCGAGCGGTATAGCACGAAGTCGGTCGCGTGGTAGATCTGGCAGCCGGAGACGGCCGGGTCGAGGCCGAGGTCTGCGAACAGGCAGTCGAGCGACGAGATGCCCGGGAACATCCGGACTCGAAGGCCTTCGCTGCGGGCCCGGTTTATCGCGACGCGGGCCGGATGGACGAACACGCCGGGATGCCCGTAGAAGGCCGCGCAGACATCTCGGCCGGCACGCGTCGGGGCGAGCATCGTCTCGACCATCTCGCCGTAGGTCACGAGCCGGTCTTTTCCCTCGCGGTAGAGACCGTGCAGCGATCGCGCCTGCGGGTTTACGCGCTCGAGCAGCCGGACGGCCACGGGGTCGGCGACGAGGTAGAGCGCCTCGTCAGCCCCTGCGAACGCCGCCCGTGCCTGCGGCGTCAGCTGGCCTCCGATTTCGATACCCGTGCCGACGACCGTCAGCGAGCCGCCGGTGCTCGGTGGGTTCAATCGTGGACGATGAAGGGCCAGTTCACGTGAACGATGAACGCCATCGGCGCATCGCCGAGCTGCTCACGCAGGAGCTGCTGGACCTCCTGGATGTCACCGCGCATGATCACGTCTCGCTCCCCGGCCGGAACCCCCGCGTTGCGCATGGCGCGCTCGGGGTTCTTGAGGAATTCCGTGAGCTCGTCGCGATCCTCACCGAGTCTCACTAGGTACTCGCCGAGTTGGGTGGTTCCGTTTTCCATGGCCGCTCCTCCACCACAGTTGCTGCAGTTACGCGATCATCCCCCTGCGCCGAGGTCAGCGCAAGCCCTCGAGGTAATCACGATTCGGCTATCGCTCGAGGAGCTCCTCGAGCGCCCGTGCCGCCAGCTCGGCGGTCGTCATAGCCGAGATCGCCAGCACGGCTTCCTGCGCGGGCGTCAGCGGCAGCGAGTCGACGACCCGGTCGAGGTGGTCGCGATGGCCCGGATCGAGCTCCGAATGCTCCGCGAAC
The DNA here is from genome assembly GCA_036265535.1 of Gaiellaceae bacterium. Taxonomy (GTDB): domain Bacteria; phylum Actinomycetota; class Thermoleophilia; order Gaiellales; family Gaiellaceae; genus AC-32. The sequence continues at coordinate 4,919 of DATAOV010000130.1, forward strand.
GTCTGGAACGCCGCCCGCGGGTAGTCAGTGCGCTCGACCAGCATCTCGATCAGCTCCGGCGCCGGCGGGTAGCCCTCCATGACCGCGACGTAGCCGAGGAAGGCCAGCGGGTGGTAGTGCCGAAGCCAGTAGTACTGGCTCCCGACGAGCGCGGCGACCGTCGGCGGGGGCATGCGACCGAGCACCGACGCCCGGTCGACGCCGAGCAGGTCCAGGTCGTCGAGCAGCACCTCGTCGTGATGGAGCTCCTCGTCCACGTGCTCGTCGAGGTAGGACCCGAGCGGCGCCGCCAGGGAATCGTCCTCCGGCAAGGCCCGCGCCTGCTCGGCCGCCGCCTCGGTCAAGGGCACGGTCGCGCGGATGATCTCGTGCTGGAGGATCAGGAACTCGGGCCACAGCTCCCGCAGCCGCGGGTCGTCGACGAGAGCCGTGCAGGCAGCGCTGTAGGGCTCGACGACGAGCGCGATCTTCCGCCGGAGCCTGACGCTGGCCCGCGCTTCGGCGGCGACCGGCGCCTGGGTCAATGGATCATGGCCGCGACCTGGTGCGGCTCGCAATTCGCTTCTTGCAGGCTGGCCCCGACCTTCTCGAGCACCGCCAGCTCCTCAGGCGTGAGCGACAGGAGCGTCTCGTAGACGGATGCAGGCAGGTCGGCGAGCGCTCGCCTGGCGAGGTACTGCGCCACGTGGTCTGGGATTTCGTGCGGCAGCCCCCCGGGATCTTCTGTCATCGCAGTGCCCCCTTTCGTCGATGCGGCGACTATTCAAGCCCTGGATCGGAGTGTCAAGCCGGACTGGCGGGGGCGAGCTCGCGCGCCAGCGCGCGGGCCCGCGCGAGCGACGGACGGTTGCCCTTCTGCTCGAAGCGGCGGGCCGCCTCTTCGGCGGCAGCCAGCGCATCCTCACGTCGGGAGTCCTGGGCGAGCACCGAGGCCAGGTCGAGGAGCACGTCGCCCTGGGTGTTCACGAGCTCGGTCGCCTCGGCCAGCCGAACCGCCTCGCGCGCCAGCGCCTCAGCCCGCTCGGCGTCACCGCTCTCGGCCCGGATCTTCGCCCGTGCCGTGCGCCAGAGCACCTGCGAGAGCACGTCGTCGGGCGACGCCGCCGTCTCGCCGGCGCGGCTGAAGCGCTCGGCCTCCTCGAACTCTCCGAGAGCGCAGAGCGCGTGCGCGAGGAACCCTGCGATCGTCGAGAGGAAGCCGCGCTCGCCCAATTCCTCCAGGGTGGCGTAGCTGGCGCGGAGCGTGTTCGCCGCCGACTCGGGGTCGCCGGCGAGCGTCTCGACGAAGAACGTTTCCTGCGCGTTGTTGGCGGCCCAGACGGTCAGCCCGAGGTCGGTGATCGCCTTCGTTCCTTCGGCGAGCAGCTCCCGCGCGAGCGCGAACTCGCCGCTCATCGCCTCCAGCACGGAGCGCTCGACGCAGCAGAACGCGCGGATCGTCGGATCGTCGCCCGCCTTGGCGAGGAACTCCTTGCAGCGCTCGATTCCCTCGTCGACCGGCAGCGGCCCGAAGATCGCGCTGATCATCAGCCAGCCGATGCTCTCGGCGCGCTCGGCCGCGAAGTTCCCGCGCTCTGCGTGGGAGAGCGCCTGCCGCCATGCGTCCTCGGCCTGTCCGAGCGCGCCCATGACGGTCCCCTCCACTCGCCCGAGCAGGTTCCACGCCTGAGCGAGGTTGAAGTCGTCTCCGAGTCGCTCGCTGGCGTCCAGTGCCTCTTGCACGTCCTCCAGGACGTCGCTGCTGCCGCCCAGGAGGCGAAGCGAAGCCGCGCCCAGCAGCGCCCGCGCCGGTCGCTGCCCGCTCAGCGCGAGGGCGTCCTCGAGCGCCTTGCTCCCCTCGGCGACCAGGCCGCGCGTGGCCCAGAAGCCCCAGAGCGACGTCGCGAGGCGGAGCAGCAGCTCGCCGTCATCCTGCTCCCGCGCCCAGTCGATGGCAGCGCGAAGGTTCGCGTAGTCGTTCTCGATGCGCGCGAGGACCCCGGCGTGGTCGCCCGTGCGCGACTCGAGGTCGAGCTCCTCAGCGACCTCGGCGAAGTAGCAGGCATGAGCGCGACGGCCCGCCTCGAGCTCGCCCGAGGCCTCGAGCAGCTCGCAGGCGTACTCGCGGATCGTCTCGAGCATCCAGAAGCGAGGCTCGCCGTCCGCGTCCGCCTTCTGGCGCAGAAGGCTCTTCTCGACCAGTGATTCGAGGCCGTCGAGAACGTCGATCCCGAGCTCGCCGTCGGGGTCGCAGAGCGCCTCCGCGGCTTCGGGGCGGCAGCCGCCGACGAAGACGCCGAGCCGCGCGAACAGCATCTTCTCCTCGTTCAGGAGCAGCTCGTAGCTCCACTCGATCGTGCCCCGCAGCGTGCGCTGGCGTTCGTCCAGGTCCTGGGCGCCCCCCGTCAGGAGCTTGAGGCGCTCGTCGAGGCGGCGCCGAAGCGCGGGCGGCGGCAGGGCGCGCACGCGCGGCGCGGCCAGCTCGATCGCGAGCGGCAGGCCCTCGAGGCGCACGCAGATCTCGGCGACGGCCTCCTGGTTCTCGTCGGTGACGGCGAACTCGGCCACCGCCGCGTGCGCCCGCTCGCCGAAGAGCTGCACGGACTCTCCCAGCGCCAGCGGCCGGACCGCGTAGGTGCGCTCGCCGGAGAGACGAAGCGGCGTCCTGCTCGTCGCGAGCACGTTCAACCTGGGAGCCGAGCCGAGCAACCCTGCGAGCACCGGCGCCGCCGCCACGACCTGCTCGAAGTTGTCGAGCACGAGGAGCATCTGCTTGTCGCGGAGGTACTCGGTCAGCGTCTCCACGACGGGCTCGCCCGACTGCTCGCGCAGGCCGAGCGTCTGTGCCACGGTCGGGACGACCAGCTCCCAGTCGCGGATCGGCGCCAGGGAGACGAAGAAGACGCCGTTGGAGAACTGCTCGACCACGGATGCCGCGAGCTGGAGTGCGAGACGGGTCTTGCCGGCACCCCCGGTGCCCGTGAGCGTCACGAGGCGCACGTCGTCGCGCGACAGCAGCGACTCCAGCTCCTCGAGGTCGTCCCGGCGACCGATGAAGGCGTTCGGCTGGACGGGCAGGTTGGTGGGCCGGTTCTCGAGCGTCTTCAGCGGCGGAAACTCGCTCGGTAGGTCCTCGACCAGCAGCTGGTAGAGCCGCTGTGGCCCCGAGAGGTCCTTCAGCCGGTGGTCGCCCAGGTCGCGCACCTGGAAGCGCTCGTCGAGCAGCACGCGCGTCGATTCCGACAGGAGCACTTGGCCGCCGTGGCCGGCGGCCATCACACGCGCGGCCTGGTGGACGTCGAGCCCGACGTACCGCCGTTCGATCAGCCGCGGCTCGCCCGAGTGCAGCCCCATTCGCACGCGGATCTCGGTGTCGCCTGGCCACGGGTGACGTGCCAGTGCCCGCTGGCCCTCGACCGCGGCGGCGGCCGCGTCGCCGGCGGAGGCGAACGTGACGAAGAAGGCGTCGCCTTCGCTGTCGACGTGGAAGCCGCGATGGCGCTCGAACGCCTCGCTGAGCAGGCGCCGGTGCTCGGACAGCAGGTCGGCGTAGGCGTCCCCGGTCTGCTGCAGCAGGCGCGTCGAGCCCTCGATGTCGCTGAACAGCAACGTCACGGTGCCCGTGGGTGCTTCGGCCATGCCCCAGTATCTCGCTCGTCGAAGCCTGTCGGTCAGCCCGCGGCCGGCGGGAGGCGCGCGAGCCATCGCTCGGCTGCCTCGGTCGAGCGCAGCCGGACGAAGCGCGGATCGCCGGCGTAGAGCCGCGGCCACCGCCACCGCTGGCGGAAGTGCGACCGCACCATCCAGCAGAAGAGCGCGTCCCAGCCGAGGAGCACGTTTCGCCAGCTCTCGCGGTTGCCGCTCCAGAGCTCGACGTCGTCGCGGATGCGGCTCGCCGTCCGCCGCCAGACACGCCGCAGCTTCAACCGGAGCGGCAGGTCGAGCCAGACGATCAGATCCGCCTCAGCGAGCACGGTCTCTCTGAGTTTCCCCTCGTAGTTGCCGTCGATCACCCAGCCCTTCGGCGCGGCGGTCATCGCCGCGCGCACCCGCGCCCGGAACTCCTCGTCGGTCGGCTCGCTCCAGTTGGGCCCGTGGTGCAGGGCGTCGAGCTCCACGAACGGGAGACCGAGGTGCTCCGCGAGCGACCGCGCGAAGGTCGTTTTCCCGGATCCCGAGGTGCCTTTGACGTTGATTCGCCGGGCCACGGGCGCAGGGTACGCTGGCCGGGTGAACCCGCTCTCGGTCTTCAGCCCGGAGACGCGCGCCTGGTTCGAGCAGGCGTTCGCCGCGGCCACGCCGGCGCAGGAGCGCGGCTGGCCGGCGATCGCGCGCGGCGGCAACACGCTCATCCAGGCTCCGACCGGCTCGGGCAAGACGCTGGCCGCCTTCCTCTACGGCATCGACCGGCTGAATCCCGACCCCGGAAAGGGTTTGCGCCTGCTCTACGTCTCGCCGCTGAAGGCGCTCAACTACGACATCGAGCGCAACCTGCGCGGCCCCCTCGCGGGCCTCGGCTCCGAACTGCGCGTGGGCGTCCGCACCGGCGACACCCCGCAGAAGGAGCGCGCCGCGATGGTGCGCAAGCCGCCCGACATCCTGATCACGACCCCGGAATCGCTGTTCCTGCTGCTCACGTCACAGGCGCGCGAGACGCTGCGCTCGATCGAGACGGTGATCGTGGACGAGGTGCACGCCGTGGCTGGCACGAAGCGCGGCGCCCACCTCGCGCTCTCGCTGGAGCGGCTCGACCGGCTCGTCGGCAGGCCTGTGCAGCGGATCGGGCTCTCGGCCACCCAGCGCCCGCTCGAAGAAATCGGACGCTTCGTCTCCGGGGGCCGCGAGATCGAGCTGGTCGACGCGGGCCGCGCCAAGGAGCTCGACCTGAAGGTGGTCGTGCCGCTAGACGACATGCGCGAGCCCGAGGAGCAGCAGTCGATCTGGCCCTCGATCTACCCGGAGATCCTCGAGCTCGTCCGCGCGCACCGCTCGACGATCGTGTTCGTCAACAACCGCCGGCTCGCCGAGCGGCTGGCCCTGCGCCTGAACGAGTTGGCCGAGGAAGATATTGCGCGCGCACACCACGGGTCGCTCGCGCGAGAGCAACGGGTCGAGGTCGAGGAGCTGCTCAAGCTCGGCAGGATTCCGTGCCTCGTCGCCACCTCGTCGCTCGAGCTCGGGATCGACATGGGCGCGGTCGACCTCGTGATCCAGGTCGAGTCGCCGAAGTCGGTGGCGCGCGGCCTGCAGCGGATCGGCCGGGCGGGCCACGAGCTCGGTGCCGTCTCGGTCGGGCGGATCTTCCCCAAGTTCCGGGCCGACCTGCTCGAGTCGGCGGTGGTCGTCCGGCGCATGCTCGACGGCGCGATCGAGGAGACGAAGATCCCTCGCAACCCGTTGGACGTGCTGGCGCAGCAGATCGTCGCGATCTGCGCCGACGAGGAGATCTCGGTGGAGGAGCTGCACGCACTCGTGCGCGGTGCCTACCCGTTCGCCGACCTCTCGCGGGTCCAGCTCGAGAACGTGCTCGACATGCTGGACGGGCGCTATCCGTCCGACGAGTTCGCGGAGTTGCGCGCGCGGGTGGTCTGGGACCGCACCGGCGGCCTGGTTCGTGGACGCCAGGGCGCGCGCCGGCTTGCGGTCACGAATGCGGGCACGATTCCGGACCGCGGCCTCTTCGGCGTCCATCTCGTCGACGGGGGCGGGCGGGTCGGCGAGCTCGACGAGGAGATGGTCTACGAGGCCCGCGCGGGCCAGACGTTCCTGCTCGGCGCCTCCACCTGGCGGATCGAGGAGATCACGCGCGACCGCGTGCTCGTCTCGCCGGCGCCCGGCGTCCCGGGTGCGGTGCCGTTCTGGAAGGGCGAGGGCGTGGGTCGGCCTTACGAGCTGGGCGAGGCGATCGGCGCCGCCTCGCGTGAGCTGGCGGCGCTCCCGGAGGCCAAGGCGCTCGCGAAGCTGCGGGAGGAGCATTCGCTCGACGAGCGGGCCGCGCAGAACCTGCTCACGTTCCTCGGCGAGCAGCAGGCGGCGACGGGCGCCGTGCCCTCCGACCGCACGGTCGTCGTCGAGCGCTTCCGCGACGAGATCGGCGACTGGCGCCTCTGCATCCTGACGCCGTTCGGCGGGCGCGTCCATGCGCCCTGGGCCCTCGCGCTCGGCGCTCGATTGCGGGAGTCGCTCGGGCTCGAGACGCAGGCGATCTGGTCCGACGACGGGATCGCCATCCACCTGCCCGACGCGGATACGCCGCCTCCGATCGACGACGTGCTCCTCGAGCCGGAGCAGGTCGAGGAGCTCGTCACCCAGGAGCTCGGGGAGACGGCGCTCTTCGGCGCGCGGTTCCGCGAGAACGCGGCCCGGTCGCTGCTGATCCCGCGGCGCCGGCCCGGCGAGCGGACGCCGCTGTGGCAGCAGCGCCTGAAGGCGCAGTCGCTGCTGCAGGTGGCGCGCCGCTATCCCGCCTTCCCGGTCGTGCTCGAGACCTACCGCGAATGCCTGCAGGACGTCTTCGACCTGCCGTCGCTGAAGCGGCTCCTGCAGGGCCTGCGCACGAGGCAGATCGACCTCGTCGACGTGGAGACGGCCTCGGCCTCGCCGTACGCGGCCTCGCTGCTCTTCGACTACGTCGCGAACTACATGTACGAGGACGACACCCCTGCTGCGGAGCGCCGCGCCCAGGCGCTCTCCCTCGACCGCGACCTGCTGCGTGAGCTGCTCGGGCAGGAGGAGCTCCGCGACCTGATCGACCCGGGCGCCCTCGCGGAGGTCGAGAGCCGGCTCCGCGGCGAGCCTCGCACCCCGGACGAGCTGCACGACCTGCTGCGCCGCCGCGGCGACTTGCGCGAGGACGAGCACGACGCCGAGCTCGCCGAGCCGCTCCTCGCCGAACGGCGCGCGGTGCACGTGCGCGTGGCGGGAGAGCAGCGGTTGATTGCCGCCGAGGACGCGGGCCGTTACCGCGACGCGCTCGGGGCGATGCCGCCGGGAGGGCTGCCCGAGACGTTCCTCGAGGCCGACGATGAGCCGCTGCACTCGCTGCTCCGCCGCTTCGTCCATTCCCGCGGCCCGTTCACCACGGCCGAAGCCAACGAGCGCTTTGGCCGTGACGTCGAGCCGATCCTGCGGGAGCTGGAGCGCGCGGACGAGCTCGTCCGTGGCGAGCTGCGCCCGGGCGGGAGCGAGCGCGAGTGGTGCGATCCAGAGGTGCTGAGACGGCTCCGGCGTGCTTCGCTGGCGGCGCTTCGCCGCGAGGTCGAGCCGGCCGAACAGGCGGCCTTCGGGCGCTTCCTGCCGAGCTGGCACGGAATCGACCGCCGCGCCACGCTCCGCGAGGCGCTCGTGCCGCTGCAGGGGCTGGCGCTCCCGGTGGCGCTCTGGGAGTCCGAGGTGCTTCCGCGCCGCGTTCCCGGCTACCGGCCGGAGCAGCTGGACGCGCTCTGCGCCTCGGGCGAGGTGGTCTGGGTGGGCGCCGGGCTCGACCGGGTCGCGCTCTTCTTCCGCGAGGACGTGCCCGCGCTCGGGCCGCCGCCCGCGGCCGACCGGCCGGAGCGGGAGGTGCACGAGCGGCTGCGGGCGGCACTCGGGCGCAGCGCGCTCTTCTGGTACGACCTGCTCGCGGACACGGGGCTCGAGGCGGAGGAGGCGCTACCTGCCCTCTGGGATCTCGTCTGGGCGGGCGAGGTGACGAACGACGCCTGGACGCCGCTACGGGCGGGCAGGCGCTACCGGGCGCAGGCCCAGCGCCAGCGGACACCGAGGCGCTTCTCGCGCCGCCGCGCGAGCGAGATCACCGCCACCCAGGGCCGGTGGTCGCTCACAGGGCGGCTTTTCACCGGACGACCGGACCGGCGCGCGCTGGCGGAGCTGATGCTCGAACGGCAGGGCATCGTCACTCGGGACGGGGTCCGCGCCGAGGGCGTCGCCGGAGGCTACGGCGCCGTCTACGGCGAACTGAGGGCGCTCGAGACGCTCGGGCTCTGCCGCCGCGGCTACTTCGTCGAGGGCCTCGGCGGGGCGCAGTTCGCGCTCGGCGGGGCGGTCGAGCGCCTGCGTGAGCTGAGGCCGAGGGAAGGCGAGGAGAAGGAGCCGCTGGTGCTGGCGGCGGCCGATCCGGCGCAGCCGTACGGCGCCGCGCTGCCGTGGCCCAAGCGCGCGGGGGCGCGGGCCGCGCGGGTGGCCGGGGCTCACGTGATCCTGCTCGGAGGCGAGCCCGCCCTGTTCGTCGAGCGCGGGGGCCGCTCGCTCGTCCCGCTCCGCGAGCCGGAGGAGGAATGGCTGCGCGAGGCCCTGGCCGCGCTCGTTGCGCACGTGAGGGCCGGTGGGGCAAAACGGCTCGCGGTCGAGCGTTTCGACGGGCAGCCCGTGGGTGAAACGGACGTCCTTTCGATGCTGATCGATGCAGGTTTTGTCGCCGGTCCACGGCGCGCCGTCCTTCGCCCTTGACACAGACTTGACAGAGGAGTAAACCCGGCCCGTCCTGGAGGCGCGGGGGGTCTCCAAATCAGGGGTCTTGGGGAGGGACATGAGACGACTTCTGATACCTGCGTTCGTCGCGGTCGCCGTTGTCGTGTTCGGCTCGCTCGTCGGCTCTGCTCGTGCAACCGGGTTCAACTGCAGTGAGCCCGAGGCCGCGCTCTGCGCCGAAACCAACGACTCGATCGGCTACGGCGGGGAATACACGGGGCACGACGAGCCTTCGCTGCTCTTCTACTCGAACACGGCAGGCTCGGGGAACTCGAACCTCTACAACCTGACGCTGCCGAGCGACCCGAAGGTGCTGCCGAACCAGAGCGGCACCGCGGGCACCTGGAACTTCCAGCTGCATCCGGCTTTCTGGCTGGGCATGGCGCTCTGCGACAACCAGTCCGCACCGGAGTTCACGCACGCACCGTGCACGCCGGACAGCGACTCGAACATCTTCGACGGCACGGTCGAGGCTGCTCCGGACTACATCGGCAAGCATCCGGGGACGGCCTTCCTCGAGCTGCAGTTCTACCCGCCCGGGTGGGCGCCGTGGCCGCCCGGCGTCAGCTGCGACGCCAGCAAGTGGTGCGCCGCAATGGCCATCTTCAGCCTGAACCAGGACCTGAACAGCGGCGTCGTCAACAACGCGAGCTGTCTCAACACCGTAGGGCTCGAGCCCGCGAACTTCGCATTCATCACGAAGAACGGGGTTCCGCACGCACCGCCGGCTCCGCTCAGCCAGACCCTCGGCACGTTCACGCCGAGTGCCGCGACGGACCTGTTCATGGGCTCGGGCGACCGGTTGTCGGTCGACATCCACGACGGCGCGGCCGGCTTGACGACCATCATCCACGACCTGACGACGGGGCAGAGCGGCTCGATGACTGCGAGCAGCGCCAACGGCTTCGCACAGATCCTCTACGAGCCGACGTCGACGACCTGCCACCAGTCGCCGTACACGTTCCGCCCGATGTACGCCACCTCGAGCGAGCACACTCGCGTTCCGTGGGCCGCCCACTCGTACAACGTGGCCTTCTCGGACGAGATCGGGCACTTCGAGTACTGCGACGCGATCACCCGAGAGGGAGGCACCTGCACGAGTAACGGAGAGCCCGCCCTCGACGGTGACGACGCGGGCTGCTTCAGCGCAGCCTTCTCGACCTTCGTGCCGATCACCGGCTGCATCGCCACCGACAACGACTTCGATGGCACGTCGTACCAGCCGGTGTGGCCCGGAACGGATCTGAACCGAGGTCAGGACGCGAAGTACCACTCCACCCCGGTCACGTTCACGAGCCCGCTCTTCAACAGCTCGCAGAACTACAGCCGGGTCGCGTTCGAAGCCGATTTGCCGCGGATCGAGGCAGCCGATTTCGGCGGCATTTGCAATCGGTTCACGGGAGCGAATTGCGTGAACCCGCCGCCGGGCTCGAACTTCTACCCGATCTACACCACGGGCACCTCGACGCAGAATCCGAGCTCGAACGGTCACTGCGTCTGGCAGCTCGGAGGGCCCTACCTCAAGGGCACCACGAATACCTTCGGCGGGAACTCGGCGGCCGAGTACGGACCGCTGCTGTTCAGCTTCTACCCCAACCCCAACCCCGCGATTCGACTCAGGGCGAACAACTTCCGTCAGATCCTGAGCTCGAATCCCTGCCCGGCCTAGCCGACGGGTCGAGCAGAAACGGAGAGCGCCCCGTCCGGGGCGCTCTCCCTATTGCCTGGGCCGGGGGACGACCACCCGCCTTGCGTTCGACCAGTTGGTCTTGCATGGCTTGTGCGGCGTGCAGTCGAGCCCGATCACGGTGCCGGATACCTTGACCCAGTAGCGGCCGGGCGGAAGCGTGCGCTTCGTCTGCGCGCGGTAGCCGCCGGTCGTCTTCTGCGGGCGAAGCTGCTCCTCGAGGCGGACGTTCGCCTGCAGGAAGGCGCCGTTCGACCTCGTCCCCGGCCGCGCAGCGACGGAGATATGCCCGGGCGCGAGTTCGCCGAGCGCGAAGACGGCCACGATGTGCTTGCGCTGGACGGCAGCGGAGCGGAGATAGGGGAGAGGAGGTCCCGCGGAGACAGTCGCGATGCTGACCGCGCCGAACGCGGCGACCACAAGGAGGGTCATCCGGCTCCTCATCGGGGGGCGGAATCTAGCAGGCCCGGAGCTACCCTGGCCATCCATGCCGGAAGGCGATTCCCTCCATCGTGCGGCGCGCAGGCTCCAGGTGCTGGTCGGCGAGCGCGTGGGGGTCGAGACGCCGCATCCGCGTGCCGCCGCACGGGGCGTCGCGGAGCGGCTGGACGGCCGCACGCTGCTTCGTGTCGAGGCGGTCGGCAAGAACCTGCTCCTGAGCTTCGAGGGCGGCCTCGTGCTGCGCAGCCATCTCCGCATGACCGGCCGCTGGCAGGTCCGGCCGGCAGGCTCCCCACGGCGAGGCCGCCCGTGGCTCGTGCTCACGTGCCCGACGTACGAGGCCGTTCTCTGGAACGGCCCGGTCCTCGAGCTCTCGACTCGGGGCACGGGGCGCCTCGGGCCCGACATCCTCGCGGAGCCGCCCCAGCTCGAGCGGATGGTCGAGAACCTGAGGCGCGAGCATCGAAACCGCGAGCTCGGCGACGCGCTCCTCGACCAGCGCCTCGTAGCGGGGATCGGGAACCTCTGGAAGGCCGAGTCGCTCTGGCACGCGCGGGTCTCTCCCTGGCGGGCGCTCGGCGACGTGACCGACGAGGAGCTCGAGCACATCCTCGGCGAGGCGGCCCGGCTGATGAGAACCTCGCTCGAAGGAGGGCGGAGCGAGCGTGCCGTGTACCGGAAGTCGGGACGGCCGTGCCCGCGCTGCCGGACGCCGATTCGCTCGCGCGGGCAGGGCGACGACAACCGGACGGCCTACTGGTGCCCCGGGTGCCAGACAGGAAAGGAGCCGTCGGGCGCGTAGTCGCAGGCGTGGCCGTGCGCGCGCCCCATCTGTACCGCTCTCTCCGCTGCTTCTGCCTTGCGGGTTTTTCGCTGCTGGGGGGAGACGTGGACGGCGGCGCCGAGATTCCGTTCGCCTTCGAGGAGCACGCCGCGCGCGGCCAGGCCTCTCTCTACGAGTACCGACCGCTCGTGCGCTCGTACGTGGACGCGCGCGCCGAGCGGCTCGGAGCGCTGGCCGACGCCGGGATCGCGCTCGAGGAGCTTCGCCGCGAGCCTGCGGCGGCCATCTACGCCGCCGCCCACTCGGGCAAGGGCGACGCGTCGTTGCTGCGGACGATCCTCCTGCCGCTCCTGGCCGACGTCGCCGAAGCCTGCGGCGGCCCCGACTGGAGTGACGAGGCCTTCGACCGTGCCTACGCCGAGCTCGAGCGCAGGCTGCTGGGAGAGCGCCGTAGCTACGCGGCCGTCGCGCCCCTCGTCGGGCTTTCGATCGGCACTCAGGTCGAGCTCGGCGAGGGCCTGCGCGTCCGCCTCGCTGCAACGGGCGAGCTCGCAGCTCACTGGCCCGAGGCGTCGGGGCTGCTGCCGTCCGAGTTCGGACGCGCCCCAGACCGGCTGTGTCTCCTCGAGTTGGAGCGGACACTGGCTCCGAACGTGCCCGAGCCTCCCGACGCCCCCGGCGAGCTCGCCGATGCCGTGAGCGCCCTGCGTCTGGCGACCGCGGGGCCGGTCGCCGCCGGGCCGGTGCTCTTCGAGCGGCTCGACTGGCGGCCGCTTGCGGTGCGTCCCGTGCTGCCCATCGCCGCAGCCGAGCCTCCCGGCGAACCAACCCGGTTGGACGCGTTTCGAGCGCGGCTCACGACCGATCTCCTTGCCCGGCTCAGCCGGGCCGAAGAGGACGCGGAGCTCGCCGAGGCACTCGACCGCTGGGAGCTGTCGCTCTTCGCAGACGAGCCCTTCCGGTCGGAGCAGCTGCGCGAGGCGCTCGCTGCGCTCCTCGGCGGGATCGACGGGCTGTGGGCGGCCGCGGTGCGGGCGGCGATCCTGCTCGGCGAGTCGGGCCAGGAGCGAGCGCGGCAGCTCGACCGGCTCGGAGCCCTTGCCCGCGGCGAGACCGCCGGCCCCGCTGCAGCGGAGGCGGTGCGCAAGGCGCTGGTCGAAGTGTTGGCCCACGGCGACCGACCCCACCTGATCGGCTCGCTCGACGAGGCGCTACTCGGCGTACGCCCCCGCCCGGCAGGCTACTTCGCGGCGCTTGCGTCCTAGGCGCCCGCGCTAGAGGCTCGGCTCACCAGCGGGCGCCGGCAGGATCGTGGTGCCCGGGCAGGACGTCGCCTCCGACAACCTGATCGCGAGCGCGCCCCGCCCGTCCTCGACCTGCAGGTAGCCGTCGTGGATCCGCGCCGGCAGGCACGTGTCCTCGTGCCCCGAGCGCTCGAGCTCGAACAGGTCGACGAGGTCGTTCGAATCGACGTCAGTATCCGCCTCCTGGCCTGGCTTGAGCTCGCGGTGGAACCAGGTGGAGTCGCAGTCGGGCGGATTGGAGCAGCCGCGAACCGTCGTGGTTTGCGGCGTGTCGTTCACGAGCCGAAGGGTGACCGTGTTCGTGTTCGACTCGACGAACCACGGCACGATCAGGAGCGCGAGCAGGAGGGCCGTGCCGAGCGCGACGCCGACGCCGATGGCGACCTTCACCGGGCGCGTGAGGACGAGCCCGGTGTGCTCTGTCGGCGCCTGGAGGTCCGGATAGGGGTCGTTCCACGGCTTGCCGCGCTCACCGGCCTGCCGCCGGCTCTCCTGCCGGAGATTCTGCTTGACGGCGTAGCCAAGGTTCTCGCGCCCGATACGGGACCGGTCGTCGGAGGTGTCGACCAGGTCGGCCATCCGGAGCACGTGCTCGAGCCCCTCGGCGTCCCGCTCCTTGAAGTAGCCGCGCCGCGCACGATCGAGGCGCTTGAGGGCGGCGAGCCCGTCACCGCGGTCGATGGCCGCTCGGGCCTCGCCCAGCTCGCGGTCGGGGTTCGGAGCCACGGCGGGGAGGAACCGTACCGCTTTCGACACGATCGGGACACACACGCGCGCGGAGGTCCCGGCTAGCTTCGAAGCATGGACGAGGCATGCGTTGTCTTGCGACGACTGGGCCGGATCGAAGCGCTCGAGCGGGAGGGTGCTTCGCCGCGCTCCCTGCTCGCGGAGGTGCATGCGCTGCTCGAAGAGGCGGAGGCCTGGGTCGCCTCGGAGCGGGGTGCTGCCGACGAGGCGGAGCTTGCGCTGGAGCGCTGCCGCGCCGCCCTCGCCGCTCCGGCGGTTACGCGGTAACGGCGCTCGGCAGGGCCCGATGAGGCGTGTCCTCGTGACGGCAGCCGTCCTGCCGAGCGCACGCTAGCGTCGATCTCTACCTCGCTCTCGCTCTCGCCGCCCGAGCCCGCCGGTCGTGGTTGACGCGGGAGCGGCAACGACCGCTCTCGTGCGCCTGCCCGCATAGCGGGTCGTCCTACGGGATTCGTAGATTCTTCAGGCGAAGCGAGGGCCAAACCAAACCCGCGAAAATCGAGCGATTTTCCGCAGAGGTATAGCTAGCATGAGAGCGAAGAAAGGGGCTCGATGGGGCTTGCCCGCCTGCTTCCGCGACCGGGAATCCGGACTGAGACCGCCAAAGGACCGCCCATGGGGCGCGTGATCTCGTTCGCGAACCAGAAGGGCGGAGTCGCGAAGACGACGACCACGCTCAACCTCGGCGTCGCGCTGTCGGAACAAGGGCTGAAGGTGCTGCTTGTGGACCTCGATCCACAAGGCAACCTGACCATGAGCCAGGGCCTGAATCCCGACACGATCGAGCGGTCGATGTTCGACGTGCTCGTGCACCGCCTTCCGATCGGCGAAGTGATCCATCACGCCGAGGTCGACCTGGCCGTTTCCTCGATCGATCTCGCCGGCGCCGAGCTTGCGCTCTCGAGCATGATCGGTCGTGAACGTGCGCTCGAGAAAGCGCTCGCGCCCGTGAGGGACAGCTACGACTACGTCCTGATCGACACCCCACCGTCGCTGGGTCTGCTCACGATCAACGCGCTGGTCGCCTCGAACGGCGTGATCGTCCCGGTCCAGTGCGAGTACCTCTCGCTGCGCGGGCTCGTCCAGCTCGAGAACACGCTCTCGATGATCCGCGAGAACCTCAATCCGAGCGTTGGTATAGAGGGGATCCTCCCGACGATGTTCGACAGCCGCACGCTGCACTCGCGCGAAGCGGTCGAGATCCTCCAGGAGAACTTCGGTGAGCTCGTCTTCGACACGAAGATTCGCAAGACCGTCCGCTACGCGGAGGCCCCGGTGAAGGGGACCTCCGTGCTCAAGTACGACCCAACCGGGAGCGCCGCCCAGGCCTACCGTGACCTCGCAAAGGAGGTGCTCGATGCCGCGAAGGCGCGCGAGCATGCGTGAGGGCCCCCTCGCAGAGCTGTTCCGGGCAACCGAGGCGGCGCAGCGACAGGCCGAAAAGGAAGGCAAGCCCGAGCCCCAGCCGGAGCCCGAGGCAGCGGTCGAGGGGGCCAAGGCTGCGCCACCGCCGACGCCGGCCGAGCCGCCTGAGCAGACCGTCGAGCACGTCCCGGAGTGGGAGGAAGAGGCCGCGCACACACCGCCGCCGCCCCCACCGCCCCCGTCCGAACCGGTTCGCTTGCCCGAACGCGCCCCGGAGCCCGAGCGCGAGCGCCCGCGGCCGAAGCTCGAGCCGCTGCCCGAGCCGCCGCCGCGGCTGCACCGCGTGCCGGAGCCAGGCGCCTACATCGCGGTGATCCGCGTCGTAGGGGTCGGCGGAGCAGGCCTGAACGCCGTGAACCGCATGATCGACGCCGACATCTCGCAGGTCGAGTTCGTGGCGGTGAACACCGACATCCAGCAGCTCCAGACGAGCGACGCGCCGGTCAAGATCCACATCGGCCGCGAGCTGACCGAGGGCCTCGGCTCGGGTGCCGATCCCGACCTCGGCCGCCGCGCGGCGGAGGAGGCATACGACCAGGTCAAGCGCGCGCTGCGCGGCTCGGACATGGTCTTCGTGACCGCGGGCGAGGGCGGAGGCACGGGTTCGGGCGCCGCACCGGTCGTGGCGCGCATCGCGAAGGAGCTCGGTGCCCTGACGGTCGGCATCGTCACGACTCCGTTCAAGTTCGAGGGCACGAGACGTCTGCGCCAGGCGACCGACGGCGTCGACACGCTGCGCTCGAACTGCGACACGGTCATCGTCGTCCCGAACGAGAGGCTGCTCGAGGTGCTCGACCGTGAGACCTCGATGCTCGATGCGTTCCGCATCGCCGACGACGTCCTGCGCCAGGGCGTCCAGGGCATCTGCGACCTGATCACGCTGCCCGGCCTGATCAACCTCGACTTCGCCGACGTGCGCACGATCATGAAGGACGCCGGCACCGCGTTGATGGGAATCGGCTTCTCCGCGAGCGGCGAGAACCGCGCCCGCGATGCGGCGGAGCGCGCGCTCCGCTCGCCGCTGATCGAAACCGACATCGGCGGCGCCAAGGGCATCCTGCTCTCGATCGCCGGCGGCGACGACCTCTCCCTCTACGAGGTGAACGAGGCGGCCGAGGTCGTGCGCGGGGCGGCCACCGACGACACGAACATCATCTTCGGCGCGACGATCGACGACCGGCTCACGGGCCAGGTCTGGGTGACTGTGGTGGCCACGGGCTTCGGCGCACGTGCCGCTCAGCGCCGGATCACGATGCGAGCCGAGTCGGACGACGAGGGCTCGCTGGAGCCGCCGAGCTTCCTGCAGAGCTAACACTGATCCTCGTCCTCTCGTACTTCGAGCCGGACGACCTCGCGAAGCTGCTCGGGGCGGTGCGCGCCGCGCGGGTCCCGGCCACGACGCCGGTCTACGTCGGCAGCTACGGCGTCAGTCAGGAGATCTGCGAGCAGGTTCAGGCACTGCCGAACGGTCGCTACGCGCCGATGTTCCACGTCCAGCCGGGCTGGTACTGGGAGCGGCGGCGGCTTCCGGGCCGTGACGAGCGCGTCCTGCTCGCCCGAAACCCCCAAACCGTGCGCCTGGCCGGCCCGCTTCCCTCGCTACCCGAGCTGCTGCGATTGCCGTCGAGCGCCACGAGGGTCACGTGGGGAGTGGAGCTCGGTGCCCGGTTCCGCGACGCGCTCCGCGCCGCCGGAGCGAGTGGGTTCGCGCCGGACACGTGGCAGCTCGACGAGATCGTCGCGGAATGCGCGGGCCGGGTCGGGCGTCAGTACCGTGAGCTGACCCGCGGCGTGGTGCGTGGCCTCCTCTTCGGCCGCCCAGCCCTCGGAGACCGGACGCAGCGCGGCTTCGTCTGGTGGGCGAAGACGGCGTTTGTGCTGCCCGGGCGACGGATCACCCCCGAGCTCACGGCGTTCTGGCGCCTCCTCGACCGTGCGTGCCTGGGGTTGATCGGAGAGGAGTATCCGGAGTTCGTCGGCGACCCCCGCACCGCTGCTCGGAGAGAGGCTTCCGGGCAAAGGCAGCTCAGCAGGGGCGGTCCCGTTCGGCGCTCGCTTGCTCGGAGGTACGTGGCGGGGATGACGCCCGGCTACCGACTCGCGCCCGGATTGGGCGGCAATACGCAAGGCCTTCCCCGCAGCGAGGTGAACCGCTGGCGGCAGACCTACATGAACACACGCGCGGCCGCGGGCGTCGCTGGCTTCGCCGAGTTCAACTTCCGCTTCCAGAACAGCACACGCGTCGTGATGCGAGACGTGCTGAACGAGCTCGCGAAGGCCGTTTAGCCGCAGACCCGGGAGCGTTGGCCGACCACGGCCGAGGCGAGGGCTCGGGCGGGATGCACCTTGAAGGCGAGCTCGAGCCGTCCCGGCCGCAGCGCCGCAATCGTGGTCATGCCGTCCTCGCGGCGGATCAGACAGGCGCCGCGGGCGTTCCAGTACGGCGAGTAGCGGACGGCGAGCCGGTAGGAGCCCGCCCGCGGGAGCTCGACGACGATGCGCGTTCCGGTAAGGCGGAGCACGCGGGCGGGAGCGGGCCCGGTCACGATCGGCCGTGGCCGCGGTACCTCGAGCACGGTGAGGTTCGCGGTGCGCAAGACCGGCTGCAAGCCCGAGTGGCCGCTCCGCAGGAGGGCGGCCTCGGCCCGGGCGCTGTAGTCCGGCGGCGCCTTCGTGAGCACGACGTAGCGCACACCCAGCTCGCGCAGCCACGCCAGATACGCCGCCGGCGCGAACTCGTCGTAGAGCACCTCGTTCTGCGGGAAGTCGCTCTGACGGTAGTCGCCGCGGGCGAGCGGGATCTCCGCCTCGGCGAGGTAGACGGCCGGCCAGTGCCCGGCCGTGTCCACGGCCTCGACGCGGTACGAGGGCTGGAGGTGGGTCCGCAGGAAGGCGATGGCCGGGGCCCAGTAGGCAGGGCTCGCCGCCGGGTCGCGCCCCTTGATGAAACTGAAGGCGATCGGCGTCAGGTTCCAGGAAACCGCGAGGCAGAGCGCCCCGAGACAGACGGGCAGCGGCCGCCAGCGCCGCAGCGAGAGCATCAGCACCGCCATGGGCATCGCTGCGTAGCGAAGGCGGGCCACGTTCTCGCCGATCGCCGACGGGATCAGGTAGCAGGCCAGGCAGGCGACGAGGTAGACGACGAAGATCCAGCGCAGCCCTCTCGCACGCTCGACGCGCCACGTGAGCGCTGCTCCGAGCACGCAGAAGATCAGGGCGGCGGCCAGTTCCTGCCACGAGAACGGGTAGCGGCCGGGGTCCGGGAACGTCCGCGAGACGAGCACCTCGACCGCGCCGAAAGCGACGATCGTCAAAGCCGGAATGAGCAGCGCGCGCCGGTCGTGCCAGCGCGCGATCCCGAAGCCGGCAAGCAGGAGCGCGAGTAGCAGGAACGCGAGCGGGCTCGCAGCCAGCGTCAGTGCGGCCAGGAGCGCGAAGCGCCAGTGGCGGCGCCCCTGGAGCGCCCAGAGCGCGAGCAGCGCGAGCGCCGCGCCCAGCGCGAACGGGAACGCCGCCGAGAAGACAATGCCGGCCCAGACGACGGCGAACGTGCGGCTCGACCAGCGCGTACTCGGGCCCCACTCGCGCCAGAGCACGACCGCGAACGCGAGCGCGGCGGTCGAGACCGTCGCCACCGCGAGCAGACGGATTCCGAGCAGTGCCGCGAGTGGGTAGTAGAGGACGCTGTAGGTGACGAAGCTGTAGCGGCCCGCGTACCAGAAGTTGTTCCAGAGCGCGAAGCCGTGGTCGAGGAACAGCGTGCGCTGGTACGCGTGCGCCGCGAGGTCGGCTCCGGGCGGCCCGAGCCAGACGAGCACGGCGGCAAGCGCCCCGGCCGCTGCGGCGGAGAGGGTGGCTTCGCGTACGAGAGGGCTGGCCCTGGTCACGGCGGCCTGAGCAGACTACTCGCGTGGGCCCGAGTAGCCTTCGCCCATGCGAGGCGCGGTTGCCGCAGGCCATCCGCTCACTGCCGAGGCGGGCGCTCGGGTTCTCGCCGACGGCGGGAACGCGGTCGACGCATGCATCGCGGCCGCGTTCGTCTCCTGGGTCGCCGAGAGCCCGCTCACCGGGCCGGGTGCCGGCGGGTTCATGCTCGTCCACCGCGCCGCGGACAAGTCGACGCGCGTCCTCGACCACTTCGTCGCCGTTCCGGGTCTGGGCCTCCGCCGACGGGGGCAGACGGAGATGGACTCCGTCGACGTGGACTTCACGCCCGAGTCCAAGCAGGTGTTCCGCATCGGCGCCGCGTCCTGCGCCGTCCCGGGTGCGGTCGCCGGGCTCGGCGAGGCGCATCGGCAATTCGGGTCGTTGCCCTGGCGCGTGCTGCTCGAGCCCGCGATCGAGCTCGCCCGTGATGGCGTCGTCCTGACGAAGCCGCAGGCGTACCTCCACGCGATCCTCGACCTGATCCTGCGTCACATGGACGAGGGCCGGGAGATCTACGGGCCCGAGGGCAAGCGCCTCGTCGCCGGCGACCGGCTCGTGATGAGCGACTTCGCGGGGACACTCGAGCAGCTGGCCGAGAAGGGCGCCGACGACTTCTACCGCGGCGATCTCGCGCGGGCGCTCTCCGGCCACGTCCGGGAGCTCGGCGGCGAGATCACCTTGCGCGACCTGGCGGAGTACCAGCTCGTCAGGCGCAGGCCGGTGCGCGTGGCTTTTCTTGGGCACGGGTACGAGTCGAACCCGCCGCCCTCGACCGGGGGCGTGCTGATCGGGCTCGGCGTGAGGCTCGTCGACCGGCTCGGGGTCGCGGGCCCGCCCGGCAGCGCGGAGGCGATGGCGCAGCTCGTCGAGATCATGCGCGAGCAAGATGCGGCGCGAGGCGGCTCGTTCGCGCGCGAGCTCTACCGCGGCGGCCTGGCGCGCCGGCTCCTCGACGACCGCGCAGTCGAGGCGATCGCGCGACGGCTGAGGCGCCGGCCGCCCGAGACGCAGCGGGGGACGACACACATCTCCGTGGCGGACGGACGCGGGAACGCGGCGGCGCTGACGGCCTCGACCGGCTCGGGCTCGGGCGTGATCGTGCCCGGCACGGGGATTCAGCTCAACAACATGCTCGGCGAGTTCGACCTCACCGCGACGGGCGGGATCCCGCAGCCCGGCGTCCGCTTCACGAGCGGCATGGCGCCGACGATCGTGCTGCACGACGGCCGGCCGAGGCTCGTGGTCGGGAGCGCCGGCTCCTTGCGGCTGCGCGGTGCGATCTTCCAGGTTGTCCTGAACGTGATGGCCCACGGGCTCGGCGTGGAGGAGGCGATCGAGCGGCCACGGGTTCACGCCGACGAGACCCACGTGCACTGCGAGGGCGGGAACGACTCTGCCGAGCTCGACCGGCTCGAGTATTGGGGCTACGAGCTCGCCCGCTGGCGGCGGCGCAACCTCTTCTTCGGCGGCGTGGCCGGGGTGGAGTTCCGCGCGGACGGCACGCTCGCTGCGGCGGGCGACCCTCGTCGCGGCGGTCACGGCGTCGTGATCGAGTGAGCCCGTTCGCGATCCGGCGGGCCGTCCCCGGCGATGCTGCGGGTCTCGTGGAGCTCGCGCGAACCGTGGGCGGCGAGCCGGAGGGCTGGCTGATCTCCACCGAGGAGTGGCGCAGCGTGGCCGACGAGCGCCGTTATCTCCGAGCGACCCGCCGCACACCGCACGCGGCAGTGTTCGTGGCGGAGGTGCCGGACGGGCTCGTCGGCAGGCTCTCCGTCGCGCGCGACCCGCATCCGGCGAGCTTCCACGTCGCCGACCTCGGCCTGATGGTCGCGGCCAGCCATCGCCGTCACGGGATCGGGCGCGCGCTGCTCGAGGCCGCGGTGGACTGGGCGCGCGAGGTGGGGGTGACGAAGCTTGAGCTCCACGTCTTCCCGCACAACGAGCCCGCGATCGCGCTCTACGAGGGCTTCGGGTTCGCCAAGGAGGGGTACCGCCGCGGGCACTACCGCCGGGGCGGGGAGCTCATCGACGCGATCCTGATGGCCTACGAGGTGCCGCCTACACTGCCGAGATGAGTGGCCTCGTCCACCACTACGGGCTGATCGCGCTCTTCCTGATCGTGATGCTCGAGTCCGGCGGGGTGCCGCTGCCCGGGGAGACGGCGCTGATCGCGGGCGGGGTCTACGCCTCCACCGGTGAGCTGGACATCGTCGCGGTCATCGCCGTCGCGGCGGCCGCGGCGATCGTCGGCGACAACCTCGGGTACTGGGTCGGGCGCACCGGCGGACGCAGGCTCCTGGAGCGCTCGAGGTTCGTCAGCCGCTGGTCGGAGCCCGTGCTGCCCTGGGCGGAGGGGTTCTTTCACCGGCACGGTGCGAAGACGATCTTCATCGGGCGGTTCTTCTCGGTCCTCCGGGTGACCGCGGCCTGGATGGCCGGGGTTTCCCGCATGCGCTGGTGGCGGTTCTTGGCCTGGAACGCTGCCGGCGGGATCTGCTGGGCGGTGCTCGTGGGCCTCGTCGCCTACTACGCCGGGCACGCCGCCGCCGACGCGATCAGCCGCTACGG
Organism: Gaiellaceae bacterium; assembly: GCA_036265535.1. GTDB lineage: Bacteria > Actinomycetota > Thermoleophilia > Gaiellales > Gaiellaceae > AC-32. The sequence goes on from DATAOV010000130.1 coordinate 26,250, forward strand.
CCTGGTCGCGGGCGCGGCGCTCGTCGCGCTGGCCACGGCCGCCTTCGTCGGCTATCACGTCTGGAAGAAACGGCTCCTTCGAGCCGAGAGCAAGCCGTCGTGAGCAGCCGGTTCGTCGTTGTCGCCGCCGCGCTGGTCTCCGCGTTGCTCCCGGGCGCGCAAGCTGCGCCACGGCCCGTGCCTTCCTTCGACCACGTGGTGGTGATCGTGCTCGAGAACAAGGCGCGCAGCTCCGTCTTCGGCAACCCCGCCGCACCGACCTTCAACGCGCTCGCCGCGCGGAACGGCGTCCTGGCCGGCTATCGCGGCGTCACCCACCCGAGCCTGCCGAACTACCTCGCGCTGGTCTCGGGCTCGACGCATGGGATCACGAGCGACTGCACGAGCTGCACGGTGAGTAGCCGCAGCCTCGCGGACACGCTCGCGGGGAACGGGCGCACCTGGAAGGCATACGCCGAAGGCCTGCCACGCGCGGGCTGGACCGGCGCCGCCTCGGGCCGTTACGTCAAGCGCCACGTTCCCTTCCTCTATTTCCGGCGGGTGCTCGCACGCCCCGCGCAGGTGCGGAAGGTTGTGCCGCTCTGGACGCTCTCGCGCGATCTCTCGGCCCGGCGCCTGCCCGACTTCGCGCTCGTGGTTCCCGACATGTGCCACAACATGCACGACTGCCCGGTCTCGGTAGGCGATTCCTGGCTGAAACGATTCGTCCCGCCGCTACTGCGGAACCCGGAGCTCGCGAACAGCGTCGTCTTCGTCATCTTCGACGAGTCCGACTCAGCGGATCCGCGCACCGCCGCGCTCGCGCTCGGGCCGTCGGTCAGGCCCGGTTCCGCCTTCCGCCCGGCGATGTCGCACTACGGGCTGCTGCGCACGATCGAGGACGCGTGGGGACTGCCGCGGCTTGGCCTCTCGGCGCAAGCGTCTCCGGTCACAGGCATCTGGCGCTGAACGTCCTCTCACCCGAAAGAGGGATCTGCGGCTCGGTCTTGAAACTTGCGCTCCGTGGCGATCCTGTCGATCCTCAGCCGGGCGATCGAGGCCCGTGACCCGTACACCCGGGGTCACTCGACGAGGGTGACCGCGCTGGCCGAGCTCGTCGCACTTCGGCTCGGCTGGGGGGAGGACAGGCTGGTCTCGCTCCGAGTCGGCGGCAGGCTGCACGACATCGGCAAGCTCGCCCTCCCGGACACCGTGCTCTGCAAGGAGGGCCGGCTCGAAGACGACGAGCTGGCGCAGATCCAGGAGCATCCGAAGGTGGGAGCCAAGCTCATCCGGCGCATCGGGACGCTGCGGGGGGCGATCCCGTACGTCCTCTACCACCACGAGCGCTGGGACGGCACCGGCTACCCCTCCGGCAAGGCCGGAAAGGAGATTCCCGTCGAGGCGCGAGTGCTGGCGGTCGCGGACGCGTTCGACGCGATGACGAGCGATCGCCCCTACCGCCGGGCTCTGACGCACGACGAGGCGCTCGCCGAGGTCGAGCGCGGCGCTGGAACCCAGTTCGATCCCGAGATCGCTCGCATCTTCCTCGAGCTCTTCGGTGCGGCCGAGGAGCTCAGCATGGCCGCGAACAGCTAGAGCGCCTCCCAGACCTCGAGCTTCGAGCGCGTCCGACGGATCACTTCGTCGGTGAACTCGCTCGTCCCCGCGTGGCCGCCGAGGTCGGCCGTGCGGATGCCGTCGGCGACGGTCTCGAGGCAGGCCTCCCGGATCGCCCGCGCGGCCTGGTGCGCGTCCTCGCCCGCGTAGGAGAGCACCGCCGCGCCCGCCAGGATCATCGCCATCGGGTTCGCGACGTTTTTCCCCCGAAGCGACGGCGCAGTGCCGTGCGCGGCCTCCGCGAGCACTACCGTCGGCACGTAGTCGTCGCCAAAGGCGACCAGCAGCGACTCGGAGCCCGCGATCGAGCCGAACAAGGGCAGGACGAGGTCCGAGAGGATGTCGCCGTCGCGATTGAGGGCCGGAATCACGAGCGGATCGCCGCTCGAGGCGACCAGCAGCGCGAAGGTCGCGTCGATCAGCTGCGGCTCGTACTGCACGTCCGCGTGTCTGGCCGCGGCCCCGTCCATCTCCTCTTTCAGCATCCCCTCGTAGACGGGGCTGACCGTGTACTTCGGCCCGCCGAAGACCTTGGCGCCGGTGTCCTCGGCAAGGCGGAACGCGAACTCTGCGACCGCGTGGCAGATGCTCCGCTCGATGCGCTCCGTTCGGAAGGCGGTCTCGTGGTCGCCCTCGCCTTCGCGCCACTCCTTCGCGCCGTAGGCGTCGCCAACGGCCATCCGCACGACGGAGATCGGCGCGTGCACCCCGCCGAACGGCACGATCCCGGGAATCCGCCGGCCGGTGCGGACAATCACACGGCCGCCGATCTCCTCGCGGATGATCCGGTTCGGCGAGCCGACGTCCCCCGCGCCTTCGGGCGTGACCGTCGCCGCCTTCAGCCCGAGCCCTGCCTCGCGGACCGCGGCCGCCGCCTCGTGCACGATCGTGTTGTTCGTCGCCCGGCGCGACTCGAGCGAGAGGTCGAAGCGCGGGTAGTGGAGCTCGAGGCCGATCACGTCGGGCGCGAGGGCCCGCAGCGCCTCCTCCAACAGTTCCTGCCCGGTCTCGTCGCCCTCCAGGACCACGATCGTCGTGCCCGTCATCACCCTCCTTCGTGGATTAGATCCGCGCGGCCGCGGCTACACCGGAGACTCTATGGCCCGTAAAGGAGGATGGAAGCGGCTCGGCGCACGCGGACGGTTCCGCTACGAGGACGCGCGCGGGCGGAGGATCGCCGACGAGGCTCATCTCGAGCGCATCGCGTCCCTCGCGATCCCGCCCGCCTGGCGCGACGTCTGGATCTCGCCCCGGGCCGGCGCCAAGCTCCAGGCGACCGGCGTCGACAAGGCGGGGCGGCGGCAGTACCTCTACCACCCCGCGTTTCGAGCGCGGCAGGAGCAGGCGAAGTTCGACAAGCTCGTCGGCTTCGCAGAGAAGCTGCCCGGCCTGCGGCAGGCGATGGCCGAGCACATGGAGCAGGAGCCGCTCAGCTTCGAGTGGACGGCTGCGATCGCCGTTCGACTGATCAACCTCGGCTGGTTCCGGGTCGGCGACGAGCGGTACGCGAAGAAGTTCCGCACCTTCGGGATCACGACGTTGCGCAAGAGCCACGTGCGCGTGCGCGGTAGCAGGATCGCCTTCCGCTTCCGCGCCAAGCATCGCGTGCTCGTGCACACCGCCGTCGTCGACGCCGAGCTCGCCGGGGCCTTGAAGGATCTGCTGGCTGTGCGCGGTGGCCGCACGCTGTTTCGCTATCGCCACAACGACGAGCTCGTCGGCCTGAGCGCGCGCAGGCTCAACGACTACATCCGCGAGTACATGGGAGAGGACTTCACGGCCAAGGACTTCCGCACCTGGGGCGGCACACTCCTGGCTGCGATCGCCCTCGCCGAGCGCGAGCCGGCCGAGACCGAGGCCGAGCAAAGGCGAACGATCGCAGCGGTCATGCGAACGGTCGGGGAGCGCCTCGGAAACACGCCCACGGTTGCACGCGCTTCCTACGTCAGCCCGGCGGTTGTCGAGCAGTATCTCGACGATCGAACGATCGACGATTTCCGCCCGCGGCATTTGCGAGTGGTCGGCGCACGGGATATGGGCCTCGATCTCGAGGAACAGGCGCTGCTGAGCCTGCTGCGTTCGTGGCGCATTCGGCGGGCGCGCGAAGCAGCATAGGATTACCGCTGCCTTTGCGTTAGGATAAACGCAATCCGTTCGAGAAAGAGGAGGACGACTTGGCACGCAAGACCGTGCTCGTCTGTGACAACTGCGGCAGGGAAGTCGGCGAAGGAAAAGGCGCGACCATGCGCCTGAACTTCTCCGACGCCAGACGCGGTTCGAAGCAGGCAGATCTCTGCGACAACTGCGCCGGCGGAATGCCGGGTCACGCGGTCGCTCGGCGAGGCCGGCGACCGAAGTCGGCGACGGCCTAGCACCGCCGCGCCACAGCACTCGGCCGCGCGTTCTCGCGGGCCGGAGCCGTCGGGCCTCAGGGCTAGGATGGGCCGGTGCCTCTGAGCCTGCTCGCAGGGCCTGCCAACGCGGGGAAGGTCGCGCTCCTGCTCGAGCGGTACCTGGGCGCGCTCAGCGAGGATCCGATCCTGATCGTGCCGAACCGGCCGGATGTCGACCGGGCCGAACGTGAGCTGCTGAAGCAGACAGGGGCGCTCGTCGGAGGCTCCATCGGCACCTTCGACGACCTCTTCGAGCGGATCGCCAGAGGCAACGGCGCCCACCGTCCCGTGGTCACCGAGGGGCAGCGGGCGCTGCTGCTCCGCCGCGTCGTCGCAAGTGTCACCAAGGCGCACAGCGGGGCGCTCGGGCCATCGGCGCGCTTCGGCGGCTTCGCCGACGCGCTCGGTGCAACCGTGGCGGAGCTCGAATCCGCGTTGCTGGAGCCCGGAGAGCTCGGAGGCGACCTGGGCGAGCTCTACAGCGCGTACCGCGCGGAGCTCGACCGGCTCGGTCTCTGGGACCGCGAGCTCGAGCGGCGCCACGCCGCGGAGCGCGCCGGCGGCGATCTCGCCGCCTGGAGCCCCCGCCCGGTCTTCGCCTACGGTTTCGAAGACCTGACCGGCGCGGAGTGGGCGCTGCTCGAGGCGCTCGCCGCACGGGCGGATGTGACGGTTTCGCTCCCCTACGAGCCCGGCCGCGATGCCTTCGCGTCGCTTTCGCGCACCTCCGACGACCTGAACGCGCTCGCGACGACGCGCCAGGAACTGCCACCGAACTCGAGCGCGCGGACTGCGGCGCTCGCCTTTCTCGAGCGCGGCCTCTTCCGTGCATCTGGGGCGCGCAGCGTAGGCCCGGAGCTCGACGGCTCGATCCGATTTCTCGAGGGCGCCGGCCTGCGAGGAACGCTCGAGCTCGTCGCCGAGGAGGTGCTCGCGCTCGTGCGAGGCGGAACGGATCCCGGCGAGATCGCGATTGTCTGCCCCTCCCTCGACCGCTGGCGCGCTCCTCTCGACACCGCGTTCACGACCCTCTGCGTGCCCTACGCGCTCGAGGGCCGCCTGCGCCTGGGCCAGACCCCGTTCGGTCAGGCGCTGCTCGCTCTGCTCCGCTACGCCTGGCTCGAGGGCGAGCGACGCGACCTGTTCGCATTCCTGCGCTCCCCGTACTCGGGGCTCTCGCGCGCACACGTCGACTTCCTCGAGGGGCGTCTGCGCGGCCGTGGCGTGACTGTCGCCGCTCGGGTCGAGGAGGAGATCGGGAAGCTCCGAGGCCAGCCGCTGCCGCACCTCGACGCAGTCCGCTCCGCCGCCGACCCGCTCGCGGCAGTCGACCAGCTCGCGCGCGCGATGATCCGTTGCGCCCACGGCGTAGAGTCGCCGCCCACGGGGGAGGCCGCTCGGCTCGACCTGCGGGCTCGCGAACGGGCGCAGAGGCTCGTCACCGAGCTCGAGGGCTGGCGCGATCTCGGCGGCGAGATGACGCGGGACGAGGTGGTGGGCCTGCTCGACGACGCGCCGGTCCGGCTCGCGAGCGCGGGGGAGGCCGGCCGGGTGGCCGTGCTCGATCTCCTGCGGGCGCGCACTCGTCGGTTCGAGGTCGTCTTCGTGCTCGGCCTGGAGGAGGGCCGCCTGCCCCGCCGCACCCTCGAGTCGCCGTTCCTCGACGAGGAGCAGAAGGCCGAACTGGAACGCTCGTCTCGCGCCGGGCGGCTCCTCCGCACCGACCCGGTCTCGCGCGACCGCTACCTCTTCTACACGGCCTGCACGCGCCCCACGCGGCGGCTCTACCTGGTCCGCGAGGCCGCGAGCGACGAGGGGTCGCCGCGTGAGCCCAGCCCGTTCTGGGACGAGGCCCGCGGGCTCTTCGCCCCGGACGAGACCGAGCGCTGGACCCGGCGACGGCCGCTTGCGGCGCTGACCTGGCCGCTGGAGACGGCGCCGAGCGAGCGGGAGCGGCTGCGCGCCCTGGCAGCCCTCGCGTCATCCGAGCGCGGCGCGGCGAGCTCCTTGGCCCGCACGAACGGCTGGGAGCGACGGCTCGAGCGCGCGCTTCGCGCCTTCGACCGGCCGACCCAACTGACGCACCCGCGGGTGCTGGAGGAGCTGCGCCAGAAGGGGTGCTTCTCGGTCACGGACCTCGAGCGCTTCGCCGACTGCTCGTCGATGTGGCTCTTCGAGCGCGTCGTCTCGCCGCGCAGCATCGACGCGGAGGTCGACGCGCGCCTGCGCGGGACCGTCGCCCACCAGGCCCTGTTCTCGTTCTTCAAGGGCCTGCCGAAGCGCACCGGAGCGGAGCGCGTGCAGCCGGACAACCTCGAGCAGGCTCTCGAGTTCCTGCGCGAGTGTCTGGCCGAGGCGATCCAGGCCCACGTGCGCGTCGACGTCCCGGAGCTGGAGCGAAGCGAGCTCGAGCAGAGCCTCGCCCGCGACCTCGAAGAGCTCGTCCGCCGCGAGGCCGAGTCGGAGTCGCCGCTCGTCCCGAACCGCTTCGAGGTCTCGTTCGGCTCGGAGCGCTCGGCCCCCGAGCTCCAGCGCGGGCTCGACCTCGGCGGCTTCACCGTCTCCGGGAAGATCGACCGGATCGACCGCGACCCGTTCGGGGCCCGTGGGATGGTCGTCGACTACAAGTCGGGCAAGACGGCGCATTCGGCGGCGGAGATCGAGCGTGCCCGGCTCCTCCAGATCCCGCTCTACATGCTCGTGCTGCGCGACCTGGTCGGAATCGAGCCGCTCGGCGGCGTCTACCGCGCGCTCGCGGGCGACGGCAGGGCCCGCGGGCTCCTGCGGGCCGACCTGCGCGAGGACGGCGTGCCCGGCTTCCAGAAGAACGACTACCTCGACGAGGACGCCTTCTGGGGGCAGGTCGAGCAAGCCCAGGAGCGGGCCCGCACCGCCGTGGCTCGAATCCGCGAGGGCGACGTCCGGCACGACCCGAAAGGCGGGTTCCCGTGTCCGGCGTGGTGCAGCCTCTGGACGATGTGCCGGGTGAAGCGATCGTGAGCGCCGTCGAGGCCCCGAACCTCGAGCAGCTCCGGGCGATCGAGGAGCCCGGCGTCGTCTTCGTCTCGGCCGGGGCGGGAACCGGAAAGACCACCGTCATCGTCGAGCGCTTCTGCCGCGCCGTCTGCGAGCGCGGGCTCGACGTCGACTCGATCCTCGTCATCACGTACACCGAGCGGGCCGCCGGCGAGCTTCGCGGACGAATCCGGCGCCGGCTGCACGAGCTCGAGCGCCACGATCTCGCCCGTGAGCTCGATGCCGCCTGGATCTCGACTATCCACGGTTTCTGCCACCGGCTCCTGAAGGCCCATCCCTTTGCGGCCGGGATCGACCCACGGTTCCGCGTGCTCGACGACAGCCAGGGCCGGGTGCTCAGAGGCGAGGCCTTCCGTGAGGCGCTCGAGGAGTTCTGCTCGGGCGGAGACGAGGAACGGCTGCAGCTGCTCGCCTCGTACGGCGGTCGTCGGCTGCGTCGGATGCTGACCGGTGTGCACGAGACCCTGCGCTCCTCCGGCCTCGAGTTGCGGCTCGAGGCGCCGGAGGACCCGCAGCTCGAGGCGCGGATCGAGGAGCTTCGAGCCGCGGCCGAAGCGCTCGGGAGCGACCAGGCGGCGCAGGCCCTTCGGCTGCTCGAGCCTTCCCCGAGGCCGGAGAAGCTCCTCGACCTGATCGAGCTCCGCGACCGCGGCGAGGCCGCCGAGGCCTACGAGGAGGCGCGCCGCGCAGTCGAGGAAGCAGCCCTCGAGGCGCTGGCCGCGCGCGACCGCGGGCAGCTGCAGGAGCTCCTGCTCGCCTACGACGGCGCCTACCGGGCGGCCAAGGATCGCGAATCGGCCCTCGACTTCGAAGACCTGCAGCTGCTCGCGCGCGAACTCCTGCGGGCGAACGAGGAGATCCGCGAGCGCGAGAGCTGGCGCTTCCGCTCGATCATGGTGGACGAGTTCCAGGACACGAACCGTCTCCAGTGCGAACTCGTGGACCTCCTCGCGCGCGAGGATGCCGAGCTCTTCTTCGTCGGCGATGAGTTCCAGTCGATCTACCGCTTCCGCCACGCGGACGTCGAGGTCTTCCGCGAGCGGCGCGAGCAGGTCGGCGGCGTCCTGGCGCTGACGCAGAACTACCGCTCGCGGCCCGAGGTGCTCGAGGTGATCAACCACCTCTTCGCGGCCGACTTCGGCGACACCTTCCAGCCGCTCGATGCCGCCGGCCGCTTCGCCGACCCGGCTTTCGGGGCCGCGGTCGAGTTGCTCGTGACCGACAAGGTGAGCTATGCCGAGACAGGCACGCACTGGCGCCAGGCCGAGGCTCGCCACATCGCGCGCCGAGTGCACGAGCTCGTCGAAGCGGGCGAGGCCACCCCGGGCGAGATCGTGCTCCTGTTCGCGGCGGGCACGGATGCGCGGCTCTACGAGGAGGAGCTCCGGGCGCTCGGCCTGCCGACCTTCCGTGCGACCGGGCGCGACTACTACCACCAGCAACAGGTTGTCGACCTGCTGGCCTACCTCCGGCTGCTCCACAACCGCTACGACGACGAGGCGCTCGTGACGGTGCTCGCCTCGCCGTTCGTGGGCGCCTCCAACGACGCGCTCGTCCTTCTCCG
>DATAOV010000131.1:0-36980 GCA_036265535.1 Gaiellaceae bacterium
TGGATGAACCACCCGACCGGCTTTCATCTACGCGAGGGCAAAGCGGTCGATGTGCATCCCGTCCAAGCGCTCTTTGGCAACAGCTACTTCTGGCACGAGCTCGTGCACATGTATCTGGCCGGCTACATGGTCACCGGCTTCCTCGTCGCGGCCGCCTACGCGGCCGCGCGCCTGCGCGGGCGCTGGGGCCGCTACGAGCGCACCGCGCTCGCGATCCCGCTCGCCGTCGCCGCGCTCTGTGCGCCGGTGCAGGTGCTCGTCGGCGACTGGAACGGGCGTGAGGTCGCCCGTGCACAGCCGACCAAGCTCGCTGCCTTCGAAGGGCTCGGCGAGACGAGACGGGGGGCGCCCGTGCACTTGCTCGGCTGGTACAGCGATGGCCGCGTCGAGTACGGGATGCCCATACCGCGGTTGCTTTCCCTGCTCGCTTACCACGACCCGAACGCGCGCGTCGCCGGCCTCGACGCCGTGCGGGCGGACGAGCGCCCGCCCGTCAATGTCGTCCGCATCGCCTTTCAGACGATGGTCGGGATCGGGACACTGCTCGCCCTGCTCGGCCTCGCCTTTCTCGCCGTTCGCTGGCGGCGCAAGCGGCTACCGGAGTCACGGTGGTTCTACGGTGCGCTTGTACTGGCGGGGCCGCTCTCGGTCGTGGCCCTGATCTGCGGCTGGGTGACGACCGAGGTCGGGCGCCAACCCTGGGTCGTCTACCGGGTCATGCGAACCTCCCAGGCCGTCACCGGCGCCGGCGGCATCCCGGTCGGCTACGCGACGCTCGCGCTCGTCTACCTCGCGCTCGCGCTCGCGGTTGCCTGGATTCTTCGTCGCCTCGCCCGCGCTCCACTCGATCCGGCACCCGTCACCGAGGAGCCCTGATCGTGCATCTCTACGCGCTGCCGCTGCTTTTCGCGCTCATCGGGCTCGCCTTTTACACAGTGCTTGCGGGAGCCGACTTCGGTGCCGGATGGTGGCAGCTGACGGCGGGGAAAGGCCCCGACGCCGCCTCGATACGCGACCACGCCCACCAGGCGATGGGCCCCGTCTGGGAGGCGAACCACGTCTGGCTCATCTTCGTGCTGACCGTCGTCTGGACCGCCTACCCGAGCGCGTTCGGTTCGATCGCCTCGACGCTCTCGATCCCGCTCTTCATCGCCGCGGTCGGGATCATCTTCCGCGGCACCGCCTACGCCCTGCGCGCCGGCGCGTCGACGGTGCGGGAACTGAGCGCGATCGACACCGCCTTCGCCCTCTCCTCGATCCTGACCCCGTTCGCGCTCGGCGCCGTGATCGGCGGGATCGCTTCGCGCCGCGTTCCGGTCGGGAACGCCGCGGGCGACCAGTTCTCGAGCTGGCTCAACCCGACCTCGCTTCTGATCGGCGTCCTCGCCGTGGTGACCGCCGCCTACCTTGCCGCCGTCTTCCTCTGCGCAGACGCCGCCCGGCTGGGCGAACCGGGGCTCGAGCGGAAGTTCCGCACCCGCGCGCTCGCGGCCGGTCTCGTCAGCGGGGGGATCGCGCTCGCCGGCGTGGCGGTGCTGCGCTCCGACGCTCAGCCGCTCTACCACCATCTCGTTGAGGGCAGAGGGCTGATCGGCCTGATCGCCTCGATCGTTGCCGGCTGCGCGACGCTCGCGCTCGTCTGGTGGAGGCGCTACGAGGCATCCCGCTACACCGCGGCGCTCGCTGTCGCCGCGATCATCGCCGGCTGGGCACTCGCGCAATCGCCGGTCTTCCTCGAGGGACTGACAGTTCGAGAGGCGGCCGCAGGCCGAGACACGCTCGTGGCTGTGACCGTCGCGGTGCTCGCGGGAGCGGCGATCCTCTTCCCCTCGCTCGCGCTGCTCTTCCGACTCGTGCTCGGCGGAGACCTCGGCCGTGGCGAGAGCGTGGCCGAGCGGCCGGCCCAGGCGCGCTCTCTGCTCACCGCCCTCGCACCAGGGCTGCTGCCGCGAGTCGCGATCGCTTGCTTCGTGGCCGGAATCGGATTCCTCACCGTCGCCGACGCAGCTTGGGCGCATACGCTCGGCGTCTCTTGCCTCTTCGCCTTCATTGTCGCCGCGTTTCCGGCCGCTCTCCCACCCGATCTTCTGCCAGCCCCGATCAAGAACCGCAGCCGAGATCAAGGATGAGGTGCTCGCCTTTCGCAGAGACCCCTACGCCCACGCGCGCAAACGCCGCCGCCGCCGCTCCTCGGGCCCACCACGGAGCTAAGCTGGCCGTAACGGGGCAGCGCCCGCCGCAAGGAGACAGGAAACAATGGTCCATCACCAGAACATCGCCGAGTGGCACGGCAAGATGCTGGTCGACCGCGACGGGCAGAAGATCGGCAAGCTCCAAGACGTGTACGTCGACGTCGAGACCGACGAGCCGATGTTCGGCACCGTCAAGGAGGGCCTGATCGGCCGCCACCTTACGTTCGTGCCGCTGGCCGGGCTCACGTTCGGCCCGGAGGCCCTGCAAATGGCCGTGACGAGGGAGCAGGTCAAGAGCGCGCCCAATATCGAGCTGCACGGGGACGAGCTTTCCCGGGCCGACGAGTCAGCCCTCTACCACCACTACGAGCTCAACTACACGCCGCCCGACACCGAGAGCGGCCGCCGGCTCGCCCGCCGGTAACGCGCCACCGCCCAGCCAGACGGGACCCCTCCCGGGTCAAGCCCCCGCTTGCGTCGTCTCAAATGCCGACTGCGGCGAACGCTCGGCGCCGGCACCGGGATCGGCCCGCCCTCAGCGGTTTGCTCCCGACGTGGCGTCGCGGTCACGGGGAAGGCCGCCGTGCCAGTCGAGACACAGCGCCGTGGCGTCGTCGCGTAGCTGGCCACCGCTTGCCTTGAGGACCGCCTGGGTGAGGTGCTGCACCGCCTCGCGGGCATGCATGTCGATGCCCTCGGTCAGGATGGCGGCGATGTTCATGCCCGCAGCCTCTCGCTCCAGCATGCCGTCAGTGACGAACATCAGCCGGTCTCCTACCTCCAATTCCAGCGCTTGCACCCGGTAGCCGACTCCGGCCTGCAAGCCGAACGGCCGGTCGGCCTGCAAATGAAGGTGCTCGACCTGCCCGGCCCGCAACCGAAGCGGCGGAGGATGGCCGGCGTTGACGATGCCCGCCGTCGCAGTGGCGAGGTCAATTCGAACGAGCAGGCCGGTAACGAACTGGCTCTCGTCCGCCTGCTCGGCCAGCGCATCGTTCGCCAGCCGCGCCTGTTCGGCCAACTCGACCCCCCGCCGGCGGGCGTTGCGCAGACCTCCGACCAGCACGGTTGCCAACAGCGCGGCATCCATCGTGTGGCCCATCGCGTCGGTCATCGACAGATGCAGCGTGTCCCGCTCCAAGGAAAAGTCGAAGGTGTCGCCGCCGATCTCGCCCGCCGGTTGCAGCCAGGCCGCCAGCGTGAACTGCCCGGCCTCGCAGGTAAAGGCACCCGGCAACAGCCGATGCTGGATCTCCGCCGCTAGCGACAGCGGTACCGAGCGCTGTCCCCACTCGAACAGATCGGTGTACCGGCGGTTCGCAATGACGACGTACGCGAGGAAGTGCGCCGCCAGAGCGACATCGGCCACCGTCTGCTCAACCGGGAAGTTCTCCAACCCCAGCTCGAGAACACCGACCGCTTCGCCGCGGCTTGTCACCGGCGCGAACAACCGAGCACCGCGATCCTCTGGGATCACCTCGACGGCCTGGGCTGCCAGTGCCCGCCCGTGGGGCGTTCCAGCCAAAGGCACGCGCTCGGCAGTCTCCTGGCCGTGCAGCCGAAGTACCCCTTCCCCGCCCGAGTGGCCCAGTCGGATCAGCGACCGCCCACTGAAGTCGGCGATCAGGAAGCTGACCTCGCGCGCACCGATCGCCTCCGCCAGCGCGGCCGCGAGCACATCGACCGCCGCGACCGGCGGCGCCGCCTCGACCGCCGCCAGCAACGAATTCAAGTTCAAAGGCGATTGCCGGCTCTGCCCCACGTCGCCCTAACCTAGCGCGGCCGTTTCGATACTGATCGGCGGGACCGTCGATGGCCGCGCCGGGGTGAAGTGGCATGCTGCCGGTGGCTCCTCGAAGGCGGCGCATGAGGCAAACCCCAACGCTGGATACCCAGCCGGCGCGGGATCCGCTGGCGACGATCGCAGTCTCGACTGCACCGGTCGTGCTCGAGGGGCGCTATCGGCTGCTGATGCGAGCGCTCTGGCAGCTTCGCCACTCGCGGAGGACGCGCTGGGGAGTGGGTCTCGGGTCAACTGCCCTCATGCTCCTCCTCGCGTTCCTGACTGTCCGGCATTTTGCGACCACCTCGTGGCCGCTCTCGCGGGGCCAGCCAGGCTTGCTCGTGGCTGCCGGACTGCTGCTCCTCCTTGCCCAGGCGCTCAAGGCACTCGGGTGGGCACGCCTGTTTACGAACCGCGAGCGGCCCTCTCCGCTTGCGCTCGTCGCTGGCAACGGCAGCGCGGCGCTGATCGGCGTCGTCCTTCCCGGCCGCTTCGATGATGCGATGCGGATCGCGGTCGTCCGCCGCTACCCAGGTTGTCCTGCCGGTCTGCGGGCAATCAGCCTCTCGCTTGTCATGCTCGGTCTGATCGACAGCGCCGCGCTGGCGCCACTCGCCGCCCTCGCCGTGGCCTTCCCGGGAGCCGGGGTCGCTGCGCGTGCCGCGCTTGCGGTCGTAGCCGGAGCCGGGATCGCCGCCGCCGTGGTGATCGTAGCCCTGCCACGCCTCTCCGGAAGCGAACGCGCCCTGCGCTTCCGGCTCGGCCGCTGGTTAAGCCCGCGCACGACCTCGCTGCACCGCGCGACGCAGGCGTGGGCGTTTGTCTTCGGCTGCTGGCTCGTCCGCGGGGTGGCCTGCTTCATCATGCTCGGCACGCTCGGACTCGGTTACTCGTTCCAACTCGCGCTCCTGTTTCTCTGCGCCGGCGCCGCAGCCGCAGCACTGCCGATCGGGCCAGCGGGCGCAGCCACCCAGGCAGGCGCCGGAACCGCCGCGCTCGCCGCCTCGGGTATCGGAACATCGCAGGCGCTTGCTGCCTCTGTCTCCGTTGGCGCCCTCGGAGTCTTCTCAGGGGCAGCCGTCCTGCTCTTCGCCGTTGTGTGGCGCACCGGACAGTTGCTCCTGCCCGCTCGGACCGCAGCCTGAAGGGCACGCGGCAGAGGTGGTTCATCGTGCTCTGGGCGGGGATGAGCCCATCCCCGCCCAGAGAGCGCAGCGGCGAGGCGGAAGCGAGCGGGAGCGCGCTCCCGTGCAGCTAAATGGTCAATCCGTAGCGGTACCAATCGCATGCTCGACGGGTGCGCGCGGCGAATCGCGGCGGAGACGTGCACCTCGTCGGCGGCCCACGCACCATCGAGACCTTCCGGCAGCTCGGCGCACTTGACGAGCTCGGCCTGATCGTGCTGCCGGTGCTCCTTGGGAACGGGACGCAGCTGACACCGTCAGTCAGTTCCGAAGCGGACCTAACCCTGAAGAGCGGGCGCGCCCTTCCGATAGGCGCCGTGGAAATTCACTACACGCCTGCGCCTGAGCTTCCGGTTCCGTGCTGCAGACGCAAGAAGCCGCGGGACATCCGGATTCAAATCGGCACGTGCCCAACGGGTGCCGGCTGCGCGAGAGCCTCGCGCAGCTTCTTCAGCGCGCCAATCTCGATCTGCCGGGCACGCTCGGCCGTCAGCCCGAGCCCCGCGCCGATCTGATTCAGCGTCTGCGCGGGCTCGCCTAGCCCGTAATGGGCCCGGAGTACTACGCGCTCGCGCTCGTCCAGCTCATCGGAAAAATCACGCACCTCACGGATCTCGATCCTGTCGAGGACCTGCTCGTACGCCCGCTCCGCGCGGAGATCGCGGATGGAGTCGCCGACGGAGTCCACGTCCGCGCCTAGGCGCTCCTCCATCCCGCGCGGCACGCGCGCGGCGGCCTGAAGGCGCTCAACCTGCACGAGGGCGAGCCCGGTCGCAGCGCTGAGCTGCTCGTCGCTCGGCTCGCACCCGTGCACCTGTACGTGCTCGCGGTGTGCCGCCTTGATCCGGGCAAGATCACGCGCGGCACGATCAGACAGAGCAACGGGACGGGCCAGGTCCCCGACGAGGTCCTGCATACACTTGCGCACCCAGAACGAGGCGTAGACCCAGAACCGCGTGCTCACACGCGGGTCGTACCTCCGGGCGGCGAACAGGAGGCCGGCCACCCCCTCCTGGACGAGCTCTTGCCGCTCGATGCCGGCTCCAATGGGAAACCGATGGGCGACGGCCGCGATGGCCGGCAGGAAGACCTCGACAAGCTTGCTGCGCGCCTTCACGTCCCCGGCTTCGGCAGCGAGCACGAGCTGCCGTTCGCGGCGAGGGGTGAGCGCGAGCTGCGTCACCGGACCGAGTGATGACCCCTTCGGACCTGAAGATGTCGCGCCAAACCGCTCCCGACGGTTACAAGACACATTCGTTCTAGCAGCAATGCTGCTCGCATGTGGTGAAGGTCTTGTGTTCTCCCGGCGGCGGCTTATTGGAGGTAGTGGGACAAGAGCAACCCGACCCCCCAAGGAGGTCGCCATGGCTACTGTCGAAAGCGCAACCGAGATCCGCCCCTTCCAGGTGAAGATCCCCGAAGCGGAGCTCGAAGACCTCCGCAGGCGCATCAAGGAGACGCGCTTGCCCGAAAGGGAGACCGTTGCCGATCAGTCGCAGGGCGTGCAGCTCGCGACGATCCAGGCGCTCAAGCGCTACTGGGAAACCGAGTACGACTTCGGGCGATTGAAAGCGAGGCTGAGCGCCCTACCGCATTTCATCACCGAGACCGACGGCCTCGACATCCACTTCATCCACGTTAGGTCGGAGCACGAGAACGCGCTGCCGCTCATCATCACGCACGGCTGGCCCGGCTCGATCGTCGAGATGCTCAACGTCATCCGACCGCTCGCCGACCCGACGGCACACGGAGGCAATGCGGAGGACGCGTTCCATGTCGTTGTCCCGTCGATGCCCGGTTACGGGTTCTCCGGCAAGCCGGACGAGACCGGTTGGGACGTTCCGCACGTCGCCCGCGCCTGGGCGGAGCTGATGAATCGCCTCGGCTACACGCGCTACGTGGCGCAGGGCGGCGACTGGGGTGCGGTGATCACCGACATCATTGGCGCGCAGGCGCCGGAGGGGCTGATCGGCATCCACACGAACATGGCCGGCGCCCTTCCACCCGAGATTTCGAAGGTGATCGCGTCGAACGTCCTCGGCGCCGGCGACCCGGCCCCGACCGATCTGTCTGACGAGGAGCAGCGCACATACGACCGGCTGAGCTTCTTCTTCACGAAGGGCATCGGCTACGCGCTCGAGATGGGGAATCGCCCGCAGACGCTGTACGGGGTCGCGGACTCGCCCATCGCCCTGGCGGCCTGGATGCTCGACCACGACGCCTGGAGCCTCGAGGACATCCAGCGCGCCTTCGTCGAGGAGCAGCCCGTAGGCAACCTCAGCCGAGACGAAGTCCTCGACAACGTCACGCTCTACTGGCTGACGAACACGGGCGTCTCCTCGTCCCGCCTCTACTGGGAGAACAAGCTCGGCTTCTTCGACGTCAAGGGCGTCAACGTCCCGACGGCCGTCAGCGTCTTCCCGAACGAGATCTTCCGGGCCCCGCGCAGCTGGGTCGAGAAGGCGTACCCCAACCTCATCTACTTCAACGAGGTCGACGCGGGCAACCACTTCGCGGCCTGGCAGGAGCCGGAGATCTTCACCACCGAGGTTCGCGCGGCATTCAGGTCGCTGCGAGTGCAATGAGCGCGGCGGCGACGGAAACGGCACTCGGCACGCTGCGGCAGGTCGACGCCGGCCCGCTGAACGCCGGCTACGCCGCGGTCGACCGACCGGCCACAGCCGTGACCCGCTAGCCATGGATCCGACCCAACTCATGGCCGACTTGCCCATCGAAGGCGAGTTGGCGTCGCTCGACGGAGCCACCGGGTGGCTCAATTCGCAGCCGCTCGAGACCGCGGACCTGCGAGGGAAGGTCGTCCTGATCGACTTCTGGACGTATACGTGCATCAACTGGCTCCGCACGCTCTCGTACGTCCGTGCGTGGTCGGAAAAGTACGGGGACCAAGGATTGGTGGTCATCGGCGTCCACACGCCCGAGTTCCCGTTCGAGCAAGACGTCGACAACGTGCGCGAGGCTGCGAAGGAGATGGCGGTCGAGTATCCGGTCGCGCTTGACAGCGGCTACGCGATCTGGCGTGCCTTCGACAACAGATATTGGCCTGCCGTCTACATCGCAGACGCACAGGGACGAATCCGGCACCACCAGTTCGGCGAGGGCGGATACCAAGAGGCCGAGAGGGTCATCCGGCTGCTGCTGGGCGAGATCGAACGCGGCGACGTCGATAACGACCTGGTCTCTGTCGCCGCCGACGGTTTCGAGGCTCAGGCCGACTGGGCGAACCTGGAATCACCCGAGACGTACCTCGGTTACGAGCAAGCCCAGAACTTTGCGTCGCCCGGTGGTGCTGAGCTCGACGAACCTCGAACCTATGTCGCGCCGGATCGGTTGAAGCTCAACAAGTGGGCGCTAGCGGGGGACTGGACGGTCGAGAGGCGGGCGAGCATGCTGAACCGAGCCGATGGGCGGATCACGTTCCGCTTCCACGCCCGCGACGTCCATCTCGTCATGGGACCGCCGGCGCGAGGCTTTTCCGTGCCGTTTCGCGTGCTCATCGATGGAGAGCCTCCCGGCACTGCTCACGGTCTTGACGTCGACGAAGACGGCTACGGAACGACAGCCCAACAGCGGCTCTATCAGCTGATTCGGCAGCGGGAATCCATCACCGACCGCACGTTCGAGATCACGTTCTTCGCCCCCGGCGTCGAGGCCTACGCGTTCACCTTCGGCTAGACGAGTACGAACAGCCCGTAGACCCGCAGCGGATGATGCGTGGTGGATCGTCCTGGTCGAGGACCTTGAGTAGCTCGGCTCTTCCATCGGTCTCGAGCGCCTGCCGCGTGTCCTCGGGCAGACACAGAGGGTCGCTCGACCAGGCCGACTCGCTTATCTCGATCACCACGTGCGCGACCTTGTCACCGTGGGTGATCTCCCACAGCCACTCACCGGCGTCAACGCCCGTGCGCGTGTGCCTGCCGAGGTTGGCGCTGATTTCCCACCTCACCAAAGGGAAGACTACGAGCGATGCTTTGAGACCTTGGGCGGGCGGCTCAGTGCGCTTCCTCTTCGACCGTCCGTTCAGCCGTCGGAAGAGCCTCGAGCCGCTCGTCTGGAATGAGCTTGCCGCTCTCGATCGAGCGGCCGTAGGTGCCGGCGGCAAGACGAGCCTCGGCACGCTCGACGGCCGCCAGCTTCTTGCGGAGATCTTCTGCCAGGCCCTCGTCGAGCTCGTCCTGATAGAGGTCGGACGCCAGATTGGCCGGGTCTTTCTCGTCCGCCGGCTCGCCGGTGTCCTCGTGCCCGAGTGTCGCGAGCGACCTCTCGATCCGCTCGCGCTCTGCAGCCAGCAATTCGCGAGCCCGCTCAGGATCCATCACGCAACGTTAGCGACGCGCTCAAAGGCGTGCTTGCCGTTCGCTGCGGAGCGAGCGCCCGTCGTCCCTACGCTCGTCGCGGCCGCCACGAGACCCGTCTGGAACACCCACCGCTCTACAGACGTTTCAAGAGGGGTAGATGTACGGGGCGATTGCGCCCGTGTCGCCATCAAGGAGGAAGTGTTGAAGCATCCAAACAGGCATCTCATCGACGTGCGCTGCTCGTCATGCGGTGCGTCGTTCAGCATCCGCTCGACCGCAGAAGCGGTCTCGGTCGACGTCTGCTCGAACTGCCATCCCGCGTACACCGGGCGTGCGCGCACCGTTGCGATCGGCGGGCGCATCGAGCGCTTCGAACGGCGACGCGCTCTGGCCGCCGCCTAGCAAGGATCGTGAGCCCGCCGCCACGGCTGCGGCCGCTGCTCGACGAAGTCCTGCCGCGCTTCGACGCGAGTGAACTGCACGACGTCTGGATCCCTACCCAGCCGGAGGTCGCGTTCGCAGCTGTCAAGGAGGTGACCGTGCGTGAGGTACGTCTCCTCTTGCCGTTGGAGGCGCTTCGAGGGCTGCCGACCCTGCTCACGGGACACGCGGCCTTCCGGCCCCACGGCTCGGCACCTGTCCTCGATGAGTTCACGGTCGGGGTCGTTCCGCTCGGCGAACGCCCCGGCACCGAGATCGCTGCGGGAGCCATCGGCCGCTTCTGGCGGTGGGCAGGCAACGAGCCCGCGGGGGTGCGCACGCGCGAGGACTTTCTCTCGTTCGCCGAGCCCGGGTACGCGAAGGCGGCGATCGCGTTCCGCGTGTGTCCGGAGCGCGGCGGCAGCCGAGTGGTCACCGAGACCCGCGCCGTCGGCACGAGCCCCGAGGCAACGCGAGCATTGCTGCGCTATTGGCGTGCGATCCGGCTCGGCAGCGGCGCTATCCGTCGAAGCTGGCTCGCCGCGATCCGACGCCGCGCCGTGAGCGCCGGTACGAGCAGACAGCGGGTCTAATCGTCCGGTCGATGCGCGACCGCCGCTATCGCTTCGCGGGTAGCGAGCGAGCATACGCCGTGCCGAGCTCGACCCATTTGGCCAGCTGGCGTCTGGTGCGAAGGTCGTCGAGGTCGATTCGTAGCCAACCCTGCATCGCTCGGCCACGCATCTCCATGAGGCGCGCCTTCGTCCGTGCAACGAGCACATCCGACTGGGCTGGATCCACGCGGACCAGCACTCCTCCTTGGCCGCTCGCCGCCACGGCCATGTTGCCGCCGATGAGAAACGCGAGCCCGCCGAACATCTTCTTCTCGGTCAGGTCGGGTTCGCCGGCAACCAGCTCACGTATTCGATCGGCGAGCTCCTCGTCGTAGGCCATCACGGCGATCGTACGCCAGCGAAAACAGCGAGGGGTTGCTCGGCTTGGATCGGTGAGGCACCCTTCAGCGCATGAAGCTGCCGGAGAGTGCCCGCCGGTTGGTCGAGTCGGACTCGCTCGCCCACCTAGTCACGCACAACACCGACGGCTCGTCACAGGTCACCTGTATCTGGGTCGGACTGGACGGTGACGAGATCGTCTCGGGACACCTCGCGGATCAGCAGAAGCTCCGAAACGTCGCCCGTGATCCGCGCGTGACGCTCTCGATCGAGGGGACCGAGATCCAGCCGCCGGGGCTCAAGCAGTACCTCGTCATCCACGGACGGGCGCGACTGGTCGAAGGCGGCGCGCCGGAGCTGTTGCAGCGGCTCGCCCACGTTTACCTCGGCCCAGACGTCAAGTTTCCGCCCATGGACAATCCGCCTCCGGGTCACGTGATGCACATCACGGTCGAGCGGATCGGCGGAGTCGGCCCGTGGGCTAGTTGACGAGAACGACCGTCGAGACCGTGCGCGGACCCGTCGAGCTCGACCGGCTCGGCCCGACGCTCATGCACGAGCACGTGTTCATCCTCGACCCGGAAGCGCGGGAGAACTGGGGGCACCTCTGGGACGGCCCCTACTGGGACGAGGAAGCGGGCGTCGCGGAGGCGATCGCACAGCTCCGCCGCCTGCGTGAGGGCGGCATAGAGACGATCGTCGACGCAACCGCGTTCGGGCTCGGCCGCAACATCCCGCGGATCCAGCGTGTGAACGCCGGCGTCGATCTCAACATCGTCGTCGCGACCGGCGTCTACGCGTTCCTCGAGTTGCCCAGCTTCCTGCTCTACCGGAGCGACGACTGGATCGTCGAGCTCTTCGTCCGCGAGATCCGCGAGGGCATCGACGACACTGGCGTCAAGGCGGCGTTCCTCAAGTGCGCGGTCGAGGAACATGGCCTCGTCGGGGATATCCCGCGCATCCTCGGGAACGTGGCCGCGGCGGCCGTCGAGACCGACGTCCCCGTGATGGTGCATACGAACGCACCGGCCCGAACCGGCTTGCTCGCCCTCGACTCGCTCACCGGCGCCGGCGTCGACCCGAGGCGCATCGTGATCGCGCACGCCGGCGACAGCAACGACCTCGCGTACCTTCGAGCGCTGGCCAACACCGGCGCGAGCCTCGGCTGCGACCGCTTCAACATCGAGCACTTCAACCCCGATGCCGACCGCACCCGCACGCTCGTGGCACTCGTCGAGGAGGGGTACACCGACCGCGTGCACCTCGGACACGACGGGGCGACGTTCCACGACTTCATGGTCGGCAACCCGTTCTTCGCCGACGAGCACGCCGACTACCTGCACATCTCGACGAAGATCCTGCCCGCGCTCCTGGAGGCAGGCGTCACGCGGGAGCAGATCGACGAGATGCTGGTCGATAACCCGCGCCGTTTCTTCGGCTAGCCGAGGCCCAGCCCGGCCGCTTCGTATGCGGTCGGCGACTGTATTTCGCTAGGCCAGTGCCTTCTGCTTGAGCGCCTCGTACTCGGACTGGTTGATCGCGCCGCTGTCGAGCAGCTGCTTGGCCTTGTCGATCTCGGCCGCGGCTCCACCGCCGCCTGCGGTCTGGCGGACGTAGTCGTCGAGTTGGGCCCGCTGCGCCTGCGCACGCTCGATGTTGCGCTGGTTCATCCCGTCGTGCTGAGAGATCAGGTAGATGAAGACGCCGAGGAACGGGAGGATGATCGTGAAGATCAGCCATCCCGTCTTGCCCCAGCCGGAGATGTCGTGGCGGCGGAAGATGTCCGCGAACACGGTGAACAGGAGCCAGAACCACACCACCCACAGGAAGAACACGAGCATCGTCCACATCACGTCGAGAAACGGGTAGTCCGATCCGAGCATCACGCCTCCTCCAGTCGGCTTTGGCGAAACCGGCTGTCGCTCGGGCGGATGCCGATTAGGCAGACCAGGTCGCCATTGACCTGCGCAAGCTACGCCACTGGCTGACTGCGCGACGTCACAAGTGCGCGTGCGACGGTCAGATGGACGCTCGGCGCTCTCGGCGCCCGCGCAACAGCGCGCGGACGTCTGCCAGCGGACCGAGGTGGCGGAGCTTGTCGGGGTTGATGACCGAGCGCACGGTCTGAACGACGCCGTCGGCGACGTCGATCGTCACCACGTACATCAGGTGCCCGGACGAGTCGAGGAACATCGCACCCGGCTGACCGTTGATCTCGCTGCGCCGCACTGTCGTGCCGAGATCGCGGGCATGTCGACCCAGGCCGAGCAGGAGTCGGGAGACCCGGTCGCGGCCGAAGATCGGCCTCGGCCAGGACGGGCTCGTGCCACCGTTGTCTCCGACGACGACCACATCGGCGGCGAGCAGCTCGATCAGGCCCTCCATGTCGCCCTCTTCGATCGCGTCGAAGAAGCGCGCCGCGAGCCGCTCGCGCTGTTGCCGTGACGCCTCGAAGCGTGGCTTGTGCTCGTCGACGTGGCGGCGTGCTCGCACGGCGAGCTGGCGGCAGTTGTCCTCGTTCTTGCCGACGATGTCGGCGACCTCGTCGTAGCCGTAGTCGAAGACGTCGTGCAGCAGGAAGACCGCGCGCTCCACCGGGGAGAGCCGCTCCAACAGCAGCAGGAAAGCCATCGACAGCGAGTCTGCTTCCTCGGCCTGTCTGGCCGCGTCGGGCGCGCTCTCGTCGGTCAGCAGCGGCTCAGGCAACCACTCGCCCACGTAGCGCTCCTTGCGTACGCGGGCGGAGCGCAGGTGGTCGATCGCGAGCCGCGTCGTGACCGCCGACAGGTACGCCTTGGGCGACTCGATCTCCGCGTCGTGCTCCAGGAGGGCGCGGTGATAGCGAAGGAAGGCTTCCTGGACGATGTCCTCGGCCTCGGCGACACTCCCCAGCATCCGGTAGGCGATCGAGAACAGCAACGGGCGCAGATCCTCGTAGGACTCGGCCACATTCGCTCCTCGGCTCGACAGCTTCGGCTCCACGATTCCCAAGGACGAGGAAGCGCAATCCCCTGTGACAGTCATGGCTAGGCGGCCGCGCGCACCGGCCGATCGACGAGCCCCCGTCTGAAGCCGTCGCGCCAGCTCGGCCAGGCCGGTTCCCAGCCCAGCTCCCGCTTCGCCTTCGCGTTCGAGGAGCCGCGGACCTGCGTCATCATGGAGACTCCCACCTCGCCGATCGCGAAGCGGGCGAGCCAGACAGGAATCCGGCGTGGCGGCCGGGCACCGAGGCATTCCGCGAGGTACGGCAGCCACTGCGCGACCGGCGCGGGCTCGTCGTCGACGATGTTGTAGAGACCCGGATCGCCGCGCTCGACGGCGAGCACCGTGGCCCTGGCTGCGTCATCGATGTGGACGAACGACCAGACCCCGCCGCCGCCTACGAGCGGGAGCTTGCGCCTGCCAATCAGCTGCGCGTACTCGTCCGCCATCGACGTGCCTGGGCCGTACAAGCTGCCGTACCGCAGCGCGAGCCCTTCGATCGGTGCCGCGCCCAAGACCGCCCGCTCGAGGTAGCGGATCGCGTCGATCGATCGTCGCTGCTGGGCGGGAGGGCTTGGATCGAGGGGATCGCTCTCCGACTTCACGGACCCGCCGCTGCGCGTGTTCGGCCAGCCTGTGAAGCTCTGGGCGACGAAGCGACGGACGCCGACGGCCTCGGCGGCCGCGAGCAGGTGGTCGGTTCCCCGCGTTCGCAGCTCGTTCGTGAGCGCGAACCCAGCGTCGAAGTGACGGAGATCGCCGAACCCGGCGAGCGCCGTCATCTGGTGGACGACGACGTCCGGCTCAGCGCGCGCCACCGCCTCTCCGACCGAGGCCGCGTCGAGGCCGTCCATCACCGACGGTGTCGCTCCGAGCGCGCGAAGGCCGTCGCTGTTCTTCGGGCTCCGCGTCGTCGCCACGACCTCATGACCGCGCTCGACCAGCTGTGGCAGCAAGCGACGACCGATCGCACCACTTGCACCGGCAACGAAGACACGCATCGGAACTCCTTTCGTAGTTGTCGTCCCTCGAGACGAGGCCCCACTCCGGTCTGTGACAACCCGTTCTGCAGGTCGATGTCACAGCGGCTCGGCCACCCTCGTCCTGGATGCCGACGGCTTCGAAAGGAGAACGACATGCAGACCATCGACTCACGGAGCAGCAAGTGGGTGGACGCTCGCGGCTGTCGGCACGGGCGTCTTCATGCTTCTCCTCGACATCACGATCGTGAACGTTGCGCTGCCCGACATCGAGCAGTCGTTTGGAGCGTCGTTGTCAGACCTGCAGTGGGTGATCAGCGCCTACGCATTGACGCTGGCGGCGTTCCTGCTCACGGCCGGCTCGCTCGCCGATTTCTACGGAAGGCGACTGCTGTTCGCAGCCGGGATCGTGATCTTCACGGTCGGCTCGCTCTTCTGCGGGCTAGCGACCGGCTCGCTCTTCCTGGAGATCTCGCGAGGCGCTCAGGGCGTCGGTGGGGCGATCATGTTCGCGACCTCGCTGGCGTTGCTCGCCCAGGCGTTCCAGGGGCGCGATCGTGGCGTCGCGCTGGGGATCTTCGGTGCGATCACAGGGATCGGGGTCGCGATCGGGCCGGTGCTCGGCGGGGCGATCACGACCGGTCTCTCCTGGCGCTGGATCTTCTACGTCAACATCCCGATCGGGATCGTCGCCCTGCTGATCACGATGCTGCGCGTCGACGAGTCACGCAACCCGAAAGCCAAGCGGCCTGACTGGGTCGGCTTCGTCATCTTCAGCGCAGGTCTTGCAGGCCTCGTGTACGGCCTGATCGAAAGCCAGCGGGACGGATGGGGCTCGGCCACGGTGATCGGGTCGCTCGCCGCGAGCACCGCGCTGCTGGCCCTCTTCCTCGTTGTCGAGCGCCTCGAGGCCGAGCCGATGCTCGACCTCGGGCTGTTGCGCGTGCCAACGTTCGACGGCGGACTGGCGGCGGCCTGGGCAATCTCGGCCTCGCTGTTTGCCCTGTTCACGTACCTGACCATCTACATGCAGAACAGCCTCGGTCTCTCTGCGGTCGAGACCGGCATCCGCTTCCTGCCGCTGACCGGAGCGATCTTCGTCTCCGCCGGCATCGCCGGCCGGCTCACCTCCGTGGTGCCGCGTCGGGTGCTGATTGCCGCAGGCTTCGTGCTGAGCGGCGCCGGCCTGATGCTCATGCGCGGACTCACGCCGAGCTCGGACTGGACCCATCTGCTCGCGGGAATGATCGTCAGTGGCATCGGCGGCGGACTCGTGAGCACGCCGCTGGTCTCCACCGCCGTCGGCGTGGTCGAGCCCGCCCGCGCCGGAATGGCCTCCGGCATCAATTCGACTCTGCGTCAGGTGGGCATCGCGACCGGCGTCGCCGGGCTCGGAACGATCCTCGCTTCTCAGGTACGCGGGTCCGTGCTCGACCGGTTGAGTGGCACGCCACTCGCCGACCACGCGCACACGATCGCGCACGAGATCTCGACCGGCGGCGCGCCGCAAGCGATCGCGACCGCGCCTGCCCCACTTCGCGGTATGGTCGCAGCGACCGCCCGGTCTGCGCTCGTCCAGGGCCTGAACACGATCATGCTGATCGCCGCCATCGTCTCCTTCGCAGCCGCGGCCCTCTCGTTCGTGCTCATTCGCGAGCGCGACTTCGTCACAGCCAAGGAGAGCGACGAGCGGCCCGAGTTGGCGGTGGCGGCATGACGGGCACTTCGGCCCATCGGGTGGTGGCCGTCGGAGGCGGATTCGCGGGACTGCAAGCCGTGCGCGGGCTGCGCCGCACACCGGTCGAGGTGACCCTGGTCGACCGCCAGAACTTCAGCCTCTTCCAGCCGCTTGTCTACCAGGTCGCCACGGGTGCTCTCTCGCCGGCCGAGATCGCGGCTCCGCTGCGCTCGATCTTCAGACGTCAGAGGAATGCGCGCGTCGTGCTGGCCGAGGTCACCGGCCTCGACCTCGAGCGGCGCGAGATCGTGCTCGATCGCCTTCCGAACGGCGAGCGGCGAGCCGTCCTCGGCTACGACACGCTGATCGTCGCCGGAGGCTCGCGGTACTCCTACTTCGGCCACGACGAGTGGCAGGAGCACGCGCCTGAGCTGAAGTCGTTGGCGGGCGCGCTCGAGATCAGGGGCCGCATCCTCGCCGCGTTCGAAGCGGCCGAGGTCGAACCCGACGCCGATAGACAGCGAGACTGGCTCACCTTTGTAGTCGTCGGCGCAGGGCCGACCGGGGTCGAGATGGCCGGGCAGATCGCTGAGCTTGCCCACGACGCTCTGCGTCGTGACTTTCGCTCGGTCGACACTCGCACGGCGCGTGTTCTGCTCGTCGAGGCTGCCGACCGCGTCTTGCCGGGCTTCCCGGAATCGCTGTCGCGAAAGGCAGAGGGCGCGCTCGAGCAGCTTGGCGTCACCCCGCTCGTGGGGCACACCGTCGTCGACGTCGCGGCGTCTTCGGTTGCGATCCGCACCCCACATGGCGAGATCGAGCGCCTCGAGGCGCGAACGGCGGTGTGGGCCGCAGGGGTCACCGCCTCCGAGCTCGCTGCGAAGCTGGCGAGCGCGGCTGGTGTCGACGTCGACCGGGCGGGAAGGCTCACCGTCCGGCCCGATCTCACCTTGCCCGGGCATCCCGAGGTGTTCGCACTCGGCGACATGGTGCAGGTGCAGGCCCCCGATGGAACGATCGCGCCGCTCCCGGGTCTCGCGCCGGTCGCGATGCAGCAGGGCCGCTACGTCGCGCGCGTGATCCGCGGGCGCCTGCGCGACAGGGCGCCCGGCCAGTTTCGCTACGTCGACAAAGGCAACCTCGCCACGATCGGGCGCTCGAAGGCCGTCGCCGACGTGAAAGGAGTCCGCCTGGCCGGCTTCGTGGCGTGGGTGCTCTGGCTCCTGGTCCACCTCTTCTATCTGATCGGATTCCAGAACAGGCTCCTCGTCATCCTGCGCTGGACGATCAGCTTCCTCACCCGAGGACGAGGAGCCCGGCTGATCGTCGAGAGACCCGAGCCGGGCCTCGGCGACGGGACAGCACCCGCCGCTCGGCTTGCCGAAGCGAAGCGTCGCTGACACCCTTGCCGGGGCCCATGCGCTCGGACCCGACGCGACTACAGCTCTCCCTGTATGCGTTCCCGGACGAGCTGCGCCTGGACGAGCTCTGGCTGCGCGCGCCGCGAGACGAGGACGTGGATCGCATCGCGCCGGCCTTCCGCGACCCGGCGGTCGGCGGCGAGGCCGGGTTGCCGCCCATCGACGCCGCCGAGCTCCGCCTGATGATGCGCGAGATGCTTCCGGAGATGCGCCTCGCCGGGATGCTCTCGCCGTACGTGATCGAGGACTCACAGGCGAACGACCTGCTCGGCGGGCTGACGCTGCACCACTTCGACAGCATGCGCGACTCCGTCGAGGTCGGGTTCTGGCTGTTCCGGGAAGCACGCGGACGCGGCGTCGCGACCCGAGCCGTCCGCGCTGCGGTGGACCACGCGCTGGCGAACGGGATCCATCGCGTCGAAGCGCACGTCCGAGTTGGGAACACCGCCTCCGAGCGGGTGCTCGAGCGCGTGGGCTTCGAGCGCGAGGGCGTCAAGCGGCGGTACCTCCGACACGAGGGCGTGCGCGTCGATGCGACTCTGTTCGCGCTGCTCGCGGACGACTGACCCTGCTCGCCAGGTCACGTACCGGCGCCTCCGAGGGCGCTCTGACTCGATGCCGGCGGCGTTGCGAGACGGCCGCGAATCGCGAACGGGATACGCCTTGACCAAGCAGCGGAGCCTGAGGTCAACGCGGGACGAACATCCCAGATGAGGGCGATGGTCCTGAAACAACCGGGCACGCCTCTTGTCCCGCAGGAGCTGCCCGACCCGGACGTCGCTCCCGGACAGGTCCGGGTTCGCGTCGAGGCGTGCGGCGTCTGCCGGACGGATCTCCACATCGTCGACGGGGAACTGCGCGACCCAAAGCTGCCACTCGTCCTAGGCCATCAGATCGTCGGCCTGGTCGACAGGATCGGATCCGGGGTGGAAGAGGTCGTCGAGGGCGACCGCGTCGGCATCCCGTGGCTTGGCTGGACGTGCGGTGAGTGCCACTTCTGTCGCAGCGGTCGCGAGAACCTCTGCGACCTCGCCCGCTTCACCGGCTACCAGATCGACGGCGGCTACGCCCAGGCGGCGGTCGCAGACAGCCGCTTCTGTTTCCGCATTCCCGATGGCTACGGCGCGCTGCACGCTGCGCCGCTCCTGTGCGCGGGATTGATCGGGTACCGGGCGCTCCGCCTGACCGGGGATGCCGAGCGGCTCGGCCTGTACGGGTTCGGAGCGGCCGCACATGTCATCTGCCAGGTCGCGCGCTGGCAGGGACGTCGCGTGTTCGCGTTCACGCGCGCCGCCGACGAGGCCGGACGGGAGTTCGCGCGCTCACTCGGCGCCGAATGGGCCGGCACATCGGGGCAGCGGCCGCCCGAGGAGCTCGACGCGGCGATCATCTTCGCGCCCGCCGGGGAGCTCGTGCCGGCCGCGTTGCGTGCCACGGCGAAGGGCGGCGTCGTCGTCTGCGCCGGCATCCACATGAGCGACATCCCGTCGTTTCCGTACGGGATCCTGTGGGGCGAACGCGTCGTTCGGTCGGTCGCGAACCTCACCCGCGCGGACGGCGAGGAGTTCTTGCGGATCGCGCCGCAGGTGCCGGTGCGTACGCGGGTCGAGCAGTTCGGCCTGGAAGAGGCGAATGCGGCCCTGGAACGCGTCCGCGCGGGCATGACCGGCGCGGCCGTGGTCAGCGCAGACCGATGATCTGAGGCGAAACCTCCATCACCGGTCGCCGGGGAGGACCGCCCGCACATGGCAAGCTGTTCCTCAGCCGGGCACTCGATGAGAAAAGACGTCC
The DNA here is from genome assembly GCA_036265535.1 of Gaiellaceae bacterium. Classification (GTDB taxonomy): domain Bacteria; phylum Actinomycetota; class Thermoleophilia; order Gaiellales; family Gaiellaceae; genus AC-32. The sequence continues at coordinate 19,701 of DATAOV010000131.1, forward strand.
GCCAGTTCATCCGTCGGCTGGAAGCGGCAGGCCTCACCGTTGAGGCCACACCGGGGCACTACCGCGTCTTGCGTGACGGCAACCCGCTTCGAAAGGCCAATGGAATGCCGTTCATGCTGCCTTTCTCCCCGGACACGATCCGTTGGCGCAGATCGGCGATCGTCGAACTGCGCAAGCTCGGCATCGACGTGTAGCCTCGATGGGTGCCCGCACGTCTCGACCAGAACGACGCGTGAGGAGCACACGCTCACTCAGTGCCGGGGGCCCACTCGTCTCCGCGCTCGGACTCGGGTGCATGGGGATGTCCGACTTCTACGGCCCGGCCGACGAGCCCGAGAGCATCGCGACCATCAAGGCTGCGCTCGACGCCGGGATCACCTTGCTCGACACGGGCGACTACTACGGCATGGGCCACAACGAGCTGCTACTGCGCGAGGCGCTGCAAGGCCGGAACCGCGAGCAGCTCGTTCTGAGCGTGAAGTTCGGGCTCATGCGAGGCCCTGACGGACGCGTCGTCGGCAACGACCTGCGCCCCGCTGCGGTGAAGAACTTCTTGGCTTATACCCTTCGCCGGCTCGACATCGATTACGTCGACATCTACCGACCCGGAAGGGTGTTCCCCGATCTCCGGATCGAGGAGACGATCGGAGCGCTCGCTGAGCTGGTTCAGGCGGGCTACGTGCGTCACATCGGACTCTCCGAGGTCAACGCCGAGACCATCCGCCGCGCGCACGCCGTCCATCCGATCTCCGATCTGCAAATCGAGTACTCGCTGTTCTCACGGGGGATCGAGACCGAGATCCTGCCCGCGTGTCGCGAACTAGGTATCGGCGTCACCTCCTACGGCGTTCTCTCGCGGGGCCTCTTGAGTGGGCACTGGTCGAGCGACAGCGACCAGGCGCTCACGCCCCACGACTTCCGGTCTTCTGCCCCGCGCTTCCAGGGCGAGAACCTCCAGCGCAACCTCGCGCTCGTCGAGGCGCTGCGTGCAATCGCCGAGGCGAGGGGCGCGACGGTCGCTCAGCTCGCCATCGCCTGGGTTCTCTCCCGTGGCGAGGACGTGGTGCCGCTGGTCGGAGCCCGCCGGCGCGAGCGTCTCGGCGAGGCGCTCGGCGCTCTCGAGCTCCAGCTCACCGCGGACGACCTCATCCGGATCGAAGACACGATTCCAGCCGGCGCTGCTACTGGTGAGCGCTATCAGGCCGAGCAGATGGCCAGTCTCGATAGCGAGCGCGGCTAGGCCCGGATCCCTGCCGATGAGCTGAACCTCACGGCGACTGGGCGAGCCCGGTGACGTTGCCGTCCGCGTCGCGCACGGAGGCGATCAGCTTGCCGCCACCGACGTCCTTGGCCGGTTGCCGCACCTCGGCACCGGCGGCGACGAGCGACTCGACCGCCTTCTCGATCTCCTCGACTTCCCAGTAGTTGATCGGCGCGGTCAGGCCCTGGCTGTGGCCGTTCGGATCGAGACCGACCTCGAGGCCCTCGACCCTGAAGCCGACGTAGTACGCCTCGTCAACGTACGGCTCCACGCCCAGGAGCGCACCGTAGAGCGCCTTCGCTCCGGGCAGATCCTTGACGGGGTAGACGATCGTCTTCATTCCTGACGTCATGCAATGCCTCCTCGCGTGTCACATGGGTTGGGTTTCGTCGGTCAGTGCTATGACACATCGCGACGGGGGAATGTGACCGATGGACGAACAGGACTGGCTGGCGAACCGCTTCGAGGAGCACCGAGCCAATCTACGGGCGGTCGCCTACCGGATGCTCGGCTCACGTACGGAGGCGGACGACGCGGTCCAGGAGGCCTGGGTGCGGCTCAGCCGCTCCGACACCTCAGACGTCGAGAATCTCGGCGGCTGGCTGACGACCGTCGTCGCGCGCGTCTGCCTCAACATGCTCCGCTCGCACGAGTCGCGGCGGGAGCAGCACGTGGAGCGCGGCGTGCCCGAGCCGATCGAGAGCAGCGACCCTGAGGACGAAGCACTGCTGGCCGAGTCGGTTGGGCTCGCGCTGCTCGTCGTCCTCGAGACGCTGACCCCGGCCGAGCGGGTCGCATTCGTGCTGCACGACCTCTTCGACGTGCCCTTCGACGAGATCGCTCCCGTAGTGGGGCGCTCCCCTGCCGCGACGAGGCAGCTGGCCAGCCGCGCCCGCCGTCGGGTGCGAGGCGCGGAGGCGACTCCCGAGGCCACCCTTGCGCGCCGACGCGAGATCGTCGACGCCTTTCTCGCAGCCTCGCGCGGTGGTGACTTCGGAGCACTGCTCGCGCTGCTCGATCCCGACGTCGTGCTCCGGGCCGACGCCGAGGCGGTGCGCATGGGCGCAACGCAGAAGGTCAGCGGGGCGCGGGCCGTGGCCGAGACGTTCTCGGGCCGGGCCCGGGTGGCCCGGCCGGCACTCGTGGACGGGGCTGCGGGAGCCGTGTGGGCCTCGGGCGGTCAGCCCCGGGTCGTCTTCGGCTTCACGATCTCGGACGGAAAGATCGTCGAGATCAAGCTGCTCGCCGATCCCGAACGGCTCGCTCGGCTCGATCTGACAATCCTCGACTGACGCGTCACACCCGTGCGCGGACGAACTCCGTCGCGCTCGAGGCGAGGAAGAAGCCGGTCGCGGCGAGCACGATCGTGCCGCCCGGAGGAAGGTCGCCGTAGTAGGAGACCGTGAGGCCGGCGAGCACCGACGCCAGCCCGACCAGGATGGACAGTCCCATGGTCGAGCGCAGGCTCCACGCGATCCGCTGCGCGGCGATCACCGGGAGCACCATCAGCGCCGCGATCAGGAGGATGCCGACGATGCGCATCGAGATTCCGATTGTGAGCGCCGCGAGCATCGAGACGACCGCATTCAGGATCGGGACCGGCAGCCCGGCGACGCGGGCGCCCTCCTCGTCGATCGAGACGGCCAGCAGCGCCCGCAGCAGTACGGCCACTACGACGAGCGACGCGAAGCCGAGGAGCGCGATCGTGAGCAGGTCGCGGCGGGTGACGGTCAGGATCGAGCCGAACAGGTACGAGAACAGGTTCGCATTCAGAGCTCCGGCTGCGGAGATGAGTACGACGCCGCCCGCGATGCCGGTGTAGAAGACGAGCGCGAGCGCCTGGTCGCCAGCCGCCTGCTTGTGCGCGCGCAGCCACTCGATCCCGACCGCGCCGATGATCGCGGCCGCGAGCGCCGTCCAGACGGGCGAGATCCCGATGAGGTAGCCGGCGGCGACGCCCGCGAAGGCGACGTGGCCGATCCCGTCGCCGATCAGGCTCATCTGTCGCTGTACGAGGAAGAAGCCGACTACCGGGGCAACGACGCCGACGATCGCCCCCGCCGCGAAGGCGAGCCGCATGAACTCGAGGTCAAGCATGGGCGTGGGAGGGGTCGTGCCACAGCTCGGGCAGCGCCGACGGCGACCCGTCGAAGACAATCCGCTCGCGCACGAGCACGAGCCGCTCGACCACATTCTCGATCGCGCCGAACTCGTGCGAGACGTAGAGGATCGTGACCCCGAGCTCGCTATGAAGGCGCGCGAGCAGCTCGGCCAGCGCCTCCTGCGACTCCACGTCGACACCCGTGGTGGGCTCGTCCAGCGCAAGCAGGCGCGGCTCGGCCGCGAGAGCCTTGGCGATGAACGCGCGCTGCTGCTGACCGCCGGAGAGCCGAGTCAGCGGCCGGTTCCTGAGCTCGCCGAGGCCGACGCGCTCGATCGCCCGCTCGACCGCGTCGTCGTCGCCGCGGGTAAACCGGCCGAACGGCTTGCGAGCGCAGCGCCCTGCGGCGACGACCTCGCGCACGGTCGCGGGAGCCTGGACGCCGAGATGCGTACGCTGGGCCAGGTACCCGAGCCCGGCGCGGTCCCGGAAGCTGTCTGCGGGCTCGCCGAAGAGGCGCACCTCGCCGCGGGTCGGCCGCTCGAGACCGAGCGCGAGCCTGAGCAGCGTTGTCTTCCCGCCGCCGTTCGGGCCGGCGATCGCGACGAACTCCCCGGCCTCGATCCCGAGCTCGACATCGCGAAGGACCGGCTGGCCGGGCAGGTAGCCGAACTCGACCTGCGAGAACTCGACCGCTAGCGGCATCCGAGCGCGGTCCTGAGTCGGGTGAGGTTCCGGCGCATGAGCGAGAAGTAGTCGTCGCCCCGATGTTCCTCGGATGGGGTCAGGCCTTCGATCGGATCGAGCACCTCCGCCTTCGAGCCGGCGTCGCGGGCGACCGTCTCCGCGAGCCTCGGCGAGACGAGCTGCTCGAAGAAGACCGTGGTGACGTGCTCACGTCGAACGAGGTCGATCAGCTGCTGCAGCCGCTGCGGGCTCGGCTCGGCCTCGGGGTCGATCCCCGTGATCGGGATCTGGCGCAGGCCGTAGCGCACGGCGAGGTAGCCGAAGGCGGCGTGGCTGGTGACGAAGTCGCGGCGGGCGCACCGCCGGAGCCCCGAGCGGTACTCGCGGTCGAGCACTCGCAGGCGGCGGACGAGGGCAGCGGCACGGGCAGGCCTCCCGAGCGCTGCGCCGATTCGCTCGACGACCCGCGAGAACAGGACGGGATCGAGCCAGACGTGCGGATCCGTCTTCCCCGCGTCATTGCCGGTTCCGCGCCGCAGGCCGAGCCCGGCGAGCGCGTCCACACGCTTGCCGCTTGCCCCATCGACCGCGTCCTGCACCGCCGGCTGGAAGTCGTGCGAGAGGTAGAGGACGACGTCCGCATGCTGGACGCGGCCGACAGCCCGGGGCGTGAGCTCGACGTCGTGCGGCTCGGCTCCGGGCGGGGTCAGGTTCTCGACGTGCACCTTGGAGCCGCCGATCACGGCGGCCGCGAAGGCGAGCGGATAGAAGGCGGCGACGACCGTGCGTTGCCCCTTGCTGGCACCGGAGCCGGCGCAGCCGACCGCGAGGAGCGTGAGGGCCGCCAGAGAGACGGGAACGATTCTCATCAGAGCGAAGACGATAACGGTTCTCGTCACCGTTATCATCCGTTCGATGAGCCGGACCGCCACACCCTGGTCGGAGCGCGCGCTCGCAGAGCTGCGCGCCGCCGGCTATCGGCGCGGGGCCGCCCGCCTGGCGGTCATCCGGTTCCTTGATGAGCAGCCGTGCTGTCTCGGCGCGCAACAGATCCACGACGAGCTGCGGAGCCACGGAACGCCCGTCGGCTTGGCGACCGTCTACCGGGTACTCGACACCCTCGCCCAGAAAGGTCTCCTGCAGCGGCTCGACCTCGGCGACGGCGTCACGCGCTTCGAGCCTGTGCGCACCGACGACGACCACCATCACCACCTCGTCTGCGACGACTGCGGCAAGGTCGAGTCGTTCGCGGACGAGCGACTCGAGACGGTCATCCGCGACGTCGAGGAGCGCAGCGGCTACGCGGTCGCAGCCCACGAGGTCGTTCTCCGCGGCGCCTGCGCCGCCTGCCGCTGACTTGAGCTCGATGCCGCCGGAGCTGCGCGAGCGCCTCGACGAGGTGCTGCGCGACATCGGCTTCGGCCGGCTCGTGGGGGTCGAGGTGCTCGACTGGGAGCCAGGGCGAGCTCGGACGCGGCTCGTTCCGGACGCCAAGCAGACGAACGTGCACGGCTTCGTCCACGGCGGCGCGCTCTTCGCGGTAGCCGACACCGCCTTCGAGGTCGCCTGCAACAGCTACGGCCGGGTCTGCGTCGGCCTCGATGTCTCCGTCCACTACGCGGCGCCGGCCCAGCCGGGCGAACCGCTCCTGGCCGAAGCCCGGGAGCTCACTCGCTCGAGGCGCGTCGCCTCCTACAGCGTCGAGGTGAAGGGCAAGGACGGCCTCGCTCGATGCACCGCCCTGGCGGTCGCCTTCCGGACCGACCGCTGGCACCTCGGCGTCGACGAGTGGCCGCCCGACTGGCGGGAACACCACTGAGGCGGCTCAGCTAGGCCGCGACCGGCGCGCTCGGAACAGGAGCGACCGCGTCGAGAAGCTGCTCGAGCTGTTCACGGCTCCCGTGTACGGTGACGCCGTCCCAGCGCCTCTCGACGAAGAGGTAGTAGAAACTCTTCGGGTCGGACTCGACCACGACGTCGGGCTGCTCAGCGGCACCGGCTCGAGCCTCGCCGTCGACGAGGGCGGCGACCTGATCGCCGACGCGGAACTCGAAGCTGCCGCTGGGAGCCATAGGCGCGAAGACCATGTCGAGCGCGCCCTCGAGCCACCCGGGGGCGAACTCGTCGCCCTCCTCCGGCGCGCCGATCGAGCGGATGCCCCAGAGCGCGAGCTCGCGCATGACCGGCTTGAGGCTCTCGCCGTACGGTGTCAGCTGGTAGACCTGCGCCGGGGCGGGCGGGGGCAGCTTGCGCTTGGTCACGATCCCGCCGGCCTCGAGCTCCTTGAGGCGTGCCGCGAGGACGTTGGTGCCAATGTGCGGGAGGCTTCCGGAGAGGTCGGTGTAACGCTTCGGGCCGGTCAGCAGCTCCCTCACGATCAAGAGTGACCAGCGCTCGCCGACCAACTCGAGGGCGTGAGCAATCGCACAGTACTGGTCGTAGCGCTTGGCCATGAGCGCAGTGTAGCGCGTCTACTTGCGGTTGCGAAGGGAATACTTGCTTTTTGAAAGTCGTTCCTGCTAAGTTGAAAGCAACTAGGACGCAAGGGGAAAGGAACGGCGACATGGTGACTACGGATCGACGCAAGTGGCTGGCACTGGGGCTCCTCAGCGCCGTCCAGTTCATGGTCGTCTTGGACATCGCGATCGTGAACGTCGCGTTGCCCTCGATCAAGCTCGACCTCGGGTTCTCACAGGAGAACCTACAGTGGGTGATCAGCGCCTACGCGCTCGTCTTCGGCGGCTTCCTGCTCCTCGGCGGGCGCGCCGCGGACCTGCTCGGGCGCAAACGAATCTTTCTTGCCGGCGTGGTCGTGTTCACGGTCGCGTCGTTTCTGGCCGGAATGGCGTGGTCCGAGGCGTCGCTGATCGGCGCGCGGGCGCTACAGGGCCTCGGTGCGGCGATCATCTCGCCGGCCGCGCTCTCGATTCTCTCGGTCACCTTCCGCGAGGGGCGTGAGCGCAACATCGCACTCGGCGTCTGGGGCGCGGTCGGCGGCTTCGGCGCCGCGGCCGGTGTCCTGCTCGGTGGCGTGCTCACCGACGCCCTCAGCTGGGAGTGGATCTTCTTCGTCAACGTCCCGGTGGGCGTGACCGCCTTCATCCTGGCCCCGCTGCTGCTCACCGAGAGCCGCGATGCCAGCGCGAAGTCGTTCGACGTCCCGGGCGCCGTCCTCGTCACGGCAGGGCTCTCCTCGCTCGTGTACGCGATCACGCAGGCGGGCCAACAGGGCTGGCTGGCCGGCGAGACGCTCGCGTTCTTCGCGGCGTCCCTGGTCCTGCTCGCGGGCTTCGTCGGCTGGGAGCGGCGTCACCCGGAGCCGCTGATGCGGTTCGGCATCTTCCAGACGCGGACGGTGACCGGAGCGAACGTCGCCGGCTTCATCCTCGGCACGGCGATGTTCGCGATGTTCCTGATGCTGACGCTCTACATGCAGCAGGTGCTCGGGTACTCGGCAATGGAGACCGGCGTCGCCTATCTCGCGGTCGCAGGGACGGCGATCGTCTGGTCGGCCGTGGCCGCCCAGCTCGTCACTCGGATCGGCGTGAAGCCGGTGCTCGCGACGGGCATGGTGGCCCTTACCGCCGGGCTCGTCTTCTTCACGCAGGTCTCGGTCGGCGGCTCGTACCTGACCCAGCTGCTGCCGGGATTCCTGCTGGTCGGGCTCGGCATCGGCTTCGCGTTCGTTCCGATCTCGATCGCGGCGCTGGCAGGCGTGCAGCCCTCCGAGGCGGGTCTCGCCTCCGGGCTGATCAACACGTCGCAGCAGATCGGCGGCGCGCTCGGGATCGCCGCGCTCTCGACGATCGCGACCTCACGCACCGACGCCGCGCTCGCCGCCGGCACCGCCGCGCCGGCTGCGCTGGTCGACGGCTTCACCGCCGCCTTCGTCGCCGGTGCCGTGATCGCGGCACTCGGGATCGCCGCGGCGCTGACGCTGATTCGCCGCGAGGAGCTCGCTGTGGCTCCGGAGGCCCAGCCCGCGCTCGATCTCGCCGCCTGAACACTTCGTGGGGGGACCGCGAGGTCCCCCCACGACTCACCTAGGGCCGCAGCAGGTAGAAGCGCCAGAAATCGTTCTCGATCGGCAGCATCTCGCAGCTCGAGAAACCCGCCTGCTCCGCGTACCGCCGCACGGTCTGGGGACGGATGACGGTGCCAGTGCCGGCGGCACCCTCCCCCACCATCCCCACCGGGAGGCAGTGGAAGATGCTGAAGCCGTAGTACAGGCGCTCGGTCTCGCCCGCGGGGGCGGTGAAGGACTCCTCGGCCCGCTCGTCGCCGACGAACATCACGCCGCCGTCCGCCAGCAGCCCGCGAGCCGCCCGCAGCACCTCGACGGGGTACGACATGTCGTGGAGCGCCTCGAGGATCGTGACCAGGTCGTACCTCCCGGCGAGCCCCGCGTCCGCCGCGTCGCGGTCCTGGAACGAGACCCGATCCTCGACGCCGCTGCCCTCGAGGTTCTGGCGGGCGAACTCGATCGACGCCGTGTCGGAGTCGATCCCGTCGACCTGCACCTTCGGGTAGGCGCGCGCGATCTCGATGCTCGACCGGCCCTGTCCGCACGCGAGGTCGGCGACACGAGCGGGCGGGTCGGCGAGCAGCCGTTCGCGAATCTCGGGCACGCCCCCCAGCCAGTCGCTTCCGAGCAGGTTTTCGAACAGCGGCCGCGTGAAGGCCGCCTGGGCCTCGTGCAGGTCCTCGCCGTAGTCGGCATAGGGCACGCCGTCGCCGGTGCGCATCGCTTCGAGCAGCGCGTCGATCGGCCGGATCGAGGCCAGGACCGCGCGTGCCATCGGCGCGATGTAGTTGAGGCTGGAGACGTCGAGGAGTGCCTCGTCGTGACCTTCGGGCAATCGGAACCTCCGCGAGCGTTCGTCCTCCCCCTCGGCGGCGAGGATGTCGCTCGCGGCCTGCTGCTCGAGCCACTCGCGTGCATACCGCTCGTGGATGCCCGCCGCCTCGGCGAGCTCGGACGAGGTCAGCGGGCCCCTGTCGGCGAGTGCGCGGTAGAGGCCGAGCCTTTCGCCGATGTGGACCGAGAAGAGATCGAACGCCCCGATCGCGTCCAGGAACAGCCGCTCGACGAGAGCGTCGCGCCGTTCGGTGGCATCAGCAACGGTTGCCATGCGAGAAACCTCCTGTCGACGCGGCGATCTTCGCGCCCTGCGCGCGGCGAAAGCAAGCGAGTAGGGTTCGCACCGATGGAGACGGAACAGGTTCGCGACGTGACGGATGTCCGCTCGGAGCGCGACCGGCTCGTCCCACGCGGCGTGGCCACCACGGAGTTCGTGGTCTCGCGCGCCGAAGGAGCAACCGTGTGGGACGCGGACAGCCGCGAGTACCTCGACTTCGCCGGTGGGATCGCGTGCCAGAACCTCGGACACAACCCCGAGGCCGTCGTCAGGGCGGTGCACGAGCAGGTCGACCGCTACCTGCATCAGTGCTTCATGGTCGGGATGTACGAGCCGTACGTCGAGGTCGCACGCAGACTCGACGACCTCTGGCCCGGCGAGAGCGCCACCAAGACGATCCTCGTGAACTCGGGGGCCGAGGCGATCGAGAACGCGATCAAGATCGTCCGCGCGGCGACCAAGCGACCCGGGGTCGTCGTCTTCGACCGTGCCTTCCACGGCCGCACGAACCTGACCATGGCGATGACCTCGAAGCTCGTCTACAAGCAGGGCTTCGGGCCGCTCGCGCCCGAGGTCTACCGCGCGCCCGCTCCCTACGCGTACCGGGGCGTCTCGACAGAGGACGCGCTCGCCGGGCTCGAGCTCCTGTTCAAGCAGGACGTCGACCCGCAGAGCGTCGCGTGCGTCGTGCTCGAGACCGTTCAGGGCGAGGGGGGCTTCATCCCGATGCCGACGGAGTTCGTCCGTGCGCTCAAGGAGCTCTGCGAGGGCCACGGGATCCTGTACGTCGCCGACGAGGTGCAGTCGGGCTGCGGCCGCAGCGGCCCGGTCTGGGCGATCCAGCACCACGGCGTCGAGCCCGACCTACTCGTGTCGGGCAAGACGCTCGGCGGGGGCCTCCCGCTCGCCGCGGTGACGGGCAAGGCCGAGTTGATGGACGCCCCGCACCCGGGCGGGCTCGGCGGCACCTTCGGCGGCAACCCCGTCTCCTGTGCGGCCGCCTGCGCGGTGCTGGACGCGTTGATGGAGCCCGGCTTCCGCGAGCGCGCCGACGAGGTCGGCCGGCTGCTGCGCGACCGGCTCGAGCAGATCGCGTCAAATGCGGCGATCGTCGGCGAGGTGCGCGGGCTCGGCCCGATGCTCGCGCTCGAACTCGCCGAGCGTTCGCCCGAGCAGGCCCGCGACGTGACCGTCGCCGCCCGCGCGCAGGGGCTGCTATTGCTCTCGTGCGGCCTCTACGGAAACGTGATCCGCTTGCTCCCGCCGCTGACCGCCACCGACGAGGAGCTCGAGCGCGGGCTCTCGATCCTCGAATCGTCGCTTGCCACCGCTTCCGCTCCCGCCTGAAATCGACGAGTTCCTGCGGCTGCCCAACCCGGCGGTCGTGGCGTCGTTGCGCCCCGACGGGTCACCGCACTCCGTCGCCACCTGGTACCTCTGGGACGGCGAGCGCGCCCTCCTGAACATGGACGAGAGCCGGCTACGGCTCCGGTTCATGCGACGGGATCCGCGCGTGGCGCTGACGGCGCTCGGCGACGACGAGTGGTACCGCCACGCGAGCCTGGTCGGCCACGTGACCGAGATCCGGGAGGACGACGGGCTCGCCGACATCGACCGGCTCGCCCGCCACTACACCGGCTCGCCGTTCGGGAACCGGGCCGCCCGACGCGTCAGCGCCCTCGTCGAACCGCACGCCTGGCACGCGTGGCAGGGCTCGGCCCCGTGGCCTGGGTCCGGGTAGGAGCTCCGCCTAGACCAGCTCCGTCGCCTCGTCGGCGCGAACCCTGAGCACTCGCGCGGCCGGCTGCGGCAACCACCAGTTCCAGCGGCCCATGAGAGTCATGAGCGAGGGAACGAGCAGCGCGCGAATCACCGTCGCGTCGAAGATGATTCCCGCCGCAAGCCCGATCCCGAACTGCTTGATGTCCACGCCCGGACTGGACGAGAGGACGAAGAAGGCGAACATCAGCACGAGCGCCGCGCTCGTCACGAGCTTGCCCGTTCGCGCGAGCCCGAGCCGGATCGCGTAGTTGGTGTCCCCGGTCTCGTCGTAGGCCTCGCGCATGCGCGAAATCATGAACACCTCGTAGTCCATCGAGAGGCCGAAAAGGAAGGCGAAGATCATCAACGGGATCCATGGGATGATCGACTGGGTGGCGTGCACGCCCCAGATCGCCTCCGAGCCGTGGCCCTGCTGGAAGATGAAAACGATGATCCCGTAGGCCGCAGTCAGCGAGATGAGGTTCAGGAGCACGGCCTTCAGCGGCAGCAGCAGCGAGCGGAACGCGCGGGTGAGCAGGATGAAGGTCAGGATGATCACGAAACCCAGCACGTACGGGAAATTCCCGTAGACGGCGTGAACGAAGTCGCGGTCTTCTGCCGCGACCCCTCCCAGCGTCGCGTCCGTGCCCTTCAGCTCCGACTGAATCCGCGAGATCGTGTGCTTGGTCTGATCCGACGCGCCGTCCGAGGCCGAGAAGGCCTCGACCAGGCTGTCCTCGCCCTTGCGCCAGTCTGGGGGAGCGGCTGCTCCCTGCACGCCCGGGTCGGCGCTCAGCCTCTCCGCGACGGCCTTCGGGTTCGCGCCGCGTTCGACGAGAACGACGAAGGGCTTCATCACACCGGCGGAGATGCCTGCCTTGGCCAGCGCCGCCCGGCCCTCGATCGCGTCGCCGCGGCCGGGGAAGTACTGCGCCTGAGCTTCGCTCGGGTTCAGCTGGAGGCCTTCGTAGACGAGCAGACCGACGATCACCAGCCCAACTGCGGCGACCGGGAGCGGCCGGCGGACGACCAGGCCCGCCCAGCGGCCCCAGGGGCCGTCCTCCGGGTGGCCGCGGTCGACGAAGCGCTTCGGCAGGAGCCGCACGCTGTTGATGCGCGTCCCGAGGACAGCCAGTAGCGCCGGCAGCAGTGTGATGGCCGCTATCACCGAAACCGTCGGGATGAGCATGCCGCCGATGCCAATCGAGCGGATGAACGGCAAGGGGAGCACGATCATCGAGAGAAGGCCGACGGCGACGGTCGAGCCCGAGACGATCACCGACCGGCCTGCGTGGGTCATTGTCTCAACGATCGCGGTCTCCACGTCCTCCCCCTCGCGGAGCTCGTCGCGGAAGCGGAAGATCATCAGCAGCGCATAGTCGATCGCCACGCCGAGGCCCACCAGCGCGATCAAGAACTGGACGATGATCGAGACGTTGGTGATGTAGGTCAGGATCCACACCAGCGTGAAGGTGTTGAGGATCGACCCGATCGCGACGGCGATCGGGATCAGGACCGCCGGCAGGGTCCCGAAGACGAAGAAGAGGATCACGAGCGCCCCGGCACCGCCGATCAAGGCTTCGGTCAGCACGCTCGGCCCGCTGCCGCTGCCCGTGCTCGCCTCGTACAGCGCGTCGCGCCCGGTCAGATTCGCCTGAACTCCGGCAGGCGTGGCCGCCTTCAGGCGCGCGCGCACCTCCTTGATGTGCGTCGAGGAGCTGAACGTCGGCGTTCCGGGCGGGTAGATCTCGGCGAAGGCCGTGTGCCCGTCCTTCGAGATGTAGGCGCGACTGCCTGTCGACCAGTACGAGGAGGTGCGCGAGCCCGGGTTGACCGCCGCCGCGTCCGAGATCGCGCGCCGGATCCCGGTTGCCTTGGTGACGTCGCCGCTCGAATGAAAGACGGCAACGAGGGGCGCCTGCTCGCCAGTACCGAAGTTCTTGAGCGTCCGCTGATTGGCCTCGTAGGCCGAGTAGCCCGGGATCGAGAAACTCTCGAACCACCGCTTCGAGACCTGGCCGGCCGCGAAAGCGCCGAACAGCGTCAGCACGACCCAGGCTGCAACGACCAGACGGCGGCGGCGCACGATCAGGTGCGCTAGTCGCGCGAGCAGCGGTTGCGAATCGGGTGCTTGGCTGACGTTGTTCATTGCTGTCCTCTCGACTGGCGGCGCGTGTTCATCGAGTACGACCTGGAGGCGGCCCGAAACTCATCGGGGCTCTGCCACCTGCTGCACCATACGCATCTGGTTACCACTCGGGTCGCGGAAGCCGGCGTCGATCCCGTAGGGCTGCTCCGTCGGCTCCTGCTGGAACTCGACTCCACGGCTCTTGAGCTCTTCATAGCTGGCGCGGCAGTCGTCGGTGGTGAAGAAGAGACCGCCCGAGGCGCCCTTGGACATGAGCGCGACGATCTGCTCCCGCGTCTCGTCGTCGAAGACGGGCGGTCCCGGCACGGCCATCAGCGTGACGGCGACATCGGGCTGGCCCGGGACGCCGACGCTGAGCCAGCGGAAGTTGCCCAGCTCGGGCACGGTCACGTCGTCCCGGAGCTCGAGTCCCAGCTTGTCGGTGTAGAAGGCGAGGGCCTCGTCCTGATCGTGGACCCACACTTGCACGTTGGTGAGCTGCTTCAACATGGTCTTCCTCCCGTTCGTTGAGTTGACGGCGGCGACGTTAGCCACGTGACTCCAAGCTGTCTTCTCGAAAACTGCTGGAGCGCGGGCGCGCCCACGCGAGCTGTACGCAGGTCGGTATCCGAGCGCGGTTCTGCGGTGGATGCGCGGCCCGGTACGCCGTCGGCGAGAGCCCGTACGCACGGCCGAAGCTCGTGGTGAACGAGCCGACGCTTCGAAGCCCCACCGCGAGGCAGATGTCCGAGACCGCGTGGTCGGTGTTGCGCAGCAGCGCCGCTGCCCGCTCGAGCCGGCGGGTCAGGAGGTACTGATGGGGCGTCTCGCCGAACTCCCGCCGGAACTCGCGGCTGAAGTGCGCAGCCGAGAGGTGCGCCGCCCGCGCGAGCGCCGGCACATCGAGCGGATCGCCGTAGCGCGCGTCGACGAGATCCTTGGCGCGAAGGAGGTGGCGGGCAGGCGGCAGCGTGCTCATTGCTCAATCGTCAGAACGTCTCCGCGGCTTCTCGTAATCTCCGGCCATGGCCCGTCAGATCGTCCTCCTGCGCGGCATCAACCTGGGCTCTCGCAACCGGATCTCGATGCCCGAACTTCGCGACGCGCTCGAGGGGGCCGGCTTCGACGACGTCCGAACCTACCTCCAGAGCGGAAACGCGGTCGTGTCGAGCAAGGCCGCTGCCGACCGGGTCGGGCGCACCATCGAGAAGCTGATCGCCGAGGAGTTCGGGCTCGAGATCGCGGTCGTGGTGCGAACCGGCGCCCAGCTCGCCTCCGTCGTTCGGCGCAACCCTCTCGGCGAGATCGCCGAGGACCCGAAGCGCTACCAGGTGAGCTTCCTCGCGAAGAAGCTCCCACCGGCGATCGTTCGCAAGCTCGAGGCGGCCGCCGTCGAGAGCGAGGCGCTGGTCGTGAGCGGCCGCGAGATCTTCGCCTGGCACCCGGAGGGCGTCGCGCGTTCGAAGCTGTGGGCCATGCTCGCAGGGAAGGGCCTCGGCGTGACCGCTACCGCGCGCAACTGGACGACCGTCACCAAGCTGCTCGAGCTTGCTCGCGATTAGCCGTCTCTCCCCGCCGGGCGGTACGTGAGGACGACGACGCCGTCGGGACCGACGGGCGTGGCCTCGCCGAGGCGCAGCTCGGTTCGATCGATCCCGTCGTCGAACATGCGCCTGCCGCTCCCGAGGACGACGGGGAAGACCATCAGGCGGTACTCGTCCACGAGGTCGTGCGCCATCAGCTCGCGCACGAGCCGCCCACTCCCGTTGACCAGGATGTCGCCGCCCTCCTGAGCCTTCAACTCGGCGACTCGGCCGGCGATATCGCCCTCGATCACGGTGGAGTTGTTCCACGCTGGCTCGCCGAGGGTGCTCGAGACCACGTACTTGGTCATGCCGTTGAACTTGTCGGCGAACTCGCCTTCCCTCGACGGCCAGGCCTCGGCGAAGCCCTCGTAGGTCACGCGCCCGAGCAGGAGCGCATCGCTTCCCATCACCTCGTCGAGCTTGACCTTGTCACCTTCGGCCCCCCGGTCGAACTGCAGGGCCCAGCCTCCGCGCTCGTGTCCCTCGGACCCGCCCGGATCCTCGAAGACACCGTCCAGCGTCACGAATTGCGAGACGACGATTGCGCTCACGGCGCTCTCCTCCTATCGGTCGAGATTCACGGGTATGACGGGTCGGCGGCTCGAAACTCATCGCCGCGAACCGACGTCGCGACAGCCTAGGCTGTGCGCATGGCTTCGACCACGTTCGATCAGACCGTCGCTCGGCTCGGCCGGGAGACGACCGTCCGCGGTGTCCTCGCCACCACCTGCCGCGAGCTCGTCGAGCTGCTCGACGCCTCGGCGTGCGCCGTCTCCCGCGTGATCGGCGACCTGCTCGTGGGACTCGACGAGTACACGCTGGCCAGACGACCGCTCGAGCACGGACATGAGTACCTCATCTCCGACTATCCCCTCACGCAAGAGGTGGTCGAGTCGGGCGAGCCGAGGCGCGTGTCGCGGCTCGATCCCGAGGCCGAGCCCACGGAGGCGGCGCTGCTCGAGAAGCTCGGTTTCCAGTCGCTGCTCATGGTCTGCCTGCCGTCCGGAGGCGCGTGCTGGGGCCTCGTCGAGGTCTACGCCGGCGAGGACGACTTCGACGAGGACCAGGCCGAGGTGGCACGGCGTGTGGCCCGGGCCGCGGGCGAGCGCCTGAAGCAGCTGGAACCGGCTTAGGACGATCCGTTGCTGCTAGCTTGGCCGAGTGGCAGATCGCGCCGCCCACGCGAGCTACGACGTCGTGTGCCCGCATTGCAAGAAGCGCTTCGAGGGTCAGCTGATGGGGGCTGCGGCTCCTCCTTGGACGAGCGGCTTCAAATGCCCTCATTGCCGCTTGTTCGTGCCGTTCGAGCGGGCGAACGGCGAGCCGCTCGCCGACGGCAGCGACTGACCCGGAATCCCTCATTCAAGGGATAACAGGGGCCTGCCGATAGCGCTCGTGTGGCAGTCGACGTACCCGTCCCGCGGCCGGACGCGTTCGCGCGCGTTGCCGCCGTCCCGGCCCGGCTCCTCTTGGCCGGGATCGTCGCGGTCAGCTTCGCGGTCCGGTTCGCCGCGGCCCTCGGCCACAGCACGCCGCTGTACTTTCCGGACGAGTACATCTACTCCGCCATCTCCCGGTCGCTCGCCGAGCACGGGCGCCCGCTGATCCGCGGCAGCTCGGCGCACTTCCCGGCCATGGTGGAGCCGCTGCTCGCGGCGCCCTTCTGGCTCACGCATGACCCGGAGCTCGCCTATCGCCTCACACAGGCCGAGAACGCGCTCGCGATGTCGCTGGCCGCGATCCCGATGTACCTCCTGCTCCGCCGGCTGGGGGGCGGCCCCTGGGCCGGCCTCGCCGCAGCTGCCCTCACGGTCGCCTCGCCGGATCTCTTCTTCTCCTCGTTCGTGCTTGCGGACGCCATCGCCTACCCGCTCGTGCTGGGCGCCGTCTACCTCGGCGTGTGTGCGCTATCGCGGCCGGGCCGCGGCGCCCAGCTCGGGTTCGCCGGACTGGCCGTGCTCGCGACCTTCACGAGGATCCAGTACGTCTTCCTCCCTCTCGTCTTCGTCGGAGCGACTCTCGTCGTCGAGCGTGGCTCGGTGCGCTCAGTCTGGCGGCGCTTCCGCCTCTCGCTCCTGCTCTACAGCGCCCCGCTCGCCTTCGCGGCGGCGCTCGGGCCTCGGCGGCTGCTCGGCTATTACTCGGGCGTCGCCGACCTCCACGTCCGGCCCGGGGCGATCGTCCACTGGGTCGTCACGGACTCGATGCTGCTCGCCTACGCGGCCGGCTTCGCGCTCGTGCCCGCCGCTCTCGTGGGTCTCGCGTTCGCGCTCTGGCGCCCTCGTTCCCGCGAGGAATGCGGGGTCGCGGCGATCTCGGTCGGGCTCCTGCTCGGCCTGTTCGCCGAAGCGGCCCTCTACGCCACCAACGGCTCGGATCGTTTCCAGGAGCGCTACCTGATGATCCTCCTCCCGCTTGTCTTCCCGGCCTTCTGGCTCTGGTTCCGGCGCGGCCGCCCTGCGCCGCGAGCGGTCGCGCTCATCGCGCTCGTGCTGTTGGTGCTGTCTGCCCGCGTGCCCCTGTCCGGATACACGGTCAGTGACGCCAAGCAGGACTCGCCCTTCCTGCTCGGGATCTTCCGGCTCGAGAAGGCGGTCGGAATCGGCGACGGCTCCCTC